>JBOGEV010000230.1:0-39803 GCA_050742015.1 Acidimicrobiia bacterium | reverse complement strand
TTCGATCCAGCGCCGGGAGCAACCTGTTCGGACTCGGGGACTTCTCTCTGTTCAACAACTCAAGTCTGACCACGACCAACTTCCCTCTCGCCGAGGTCCCCGACTACTACGCCGGCAAGACCTTCGTGGTGGTGCTCTACGACCCGGGTGACGTCGCGGGGGGCGCCAATGGAAACCTCCAACTGCGCGACCCGTCGGGAGCGATCTACCCGAGTTGTGAGATGGAGGTCCGTAACGAGGAGAACCAAACCTGGACCTCGCGTGGGACCCTTTCCCCTTGCTCGTTCATCGTGCAGAACAACGGTGGGGCGAATGACTACAACGGTGACTATGTGAAGCTGGAGTCGGTCCTCCCCGCTCCCGGCACCTATGTCGGTGGCTGGTGGGAGATCAGTTATGTCTTCAGCGGTGGGGTCCAGGACACCACCACCTGGAAGGCGTACATGATCGGGAACCCGATCCACCTCATCCCTTCGCCTTGAGCCAGCTCTGACCAGCGGTCAGTGACCGCCCACCACTGAGTGTCCACGAGTCGTGGGTCGAACGACCCGATTCTCGAATTCGCCTTCAGTTATAAGCGCGAATTGCCGAATAACCCCGCAGTCGGTGAGCAATCGATGGGCGTCTCCCGCAGGTCCTCTTGACCAGGGTCGTGCCCGGTGGGTGGAAAGACTCGATGAAGGCAGTGAACAGCATCAGGGGCATCCTCAAGAGACTCAGGCCTCGGCGTGAGCGCGGCGCATCGCTCGTCGAAGCCTCCCTCGTCTTCCCGATCCTGATCCTCCTCGTCATGGGGACACTGGAGATCGGCCTCGCCTTCAAGGACTACCTGACCGTCTCCTACATCTCTCGCGAAGGAGCCCGACTCGGAGCCCTGGCCGGGGATGACCCGAACGCCGACTGCACCATCCTCACCGGGATCGGAGGCCTGGCCACCAGCAAAGACCTCGCCCGGATCACCTCGGTCCAGATTTTCAAGGCCGACGAGGGAACCGGCGCCCAAGGGTTGACCAACACCGCCACCTACAACCCGGGCAAAGACCCCGAGATCTGCAACGTCCCCTCCACAGCTTTGGATGGATGGACGATCAACCCGGTCAACTGGACCCCGACCGATCGCCAGACAACGGTCGGCAGTGACGCCGCCGACCCTCCCCTCGACATCGTCGGGGTCAGGGTCATCCTGACCCGAGATTGGGTCACCGGCTTCCCGCCCTTCCGGGGCAGCTTTCAGATCGATGAGACGACGCTGACTCGTCTCGAGCCACAGGCCTTCGATTGATGAGAACACCACGCAACGACATCGACGCGGCCCTGAGCGAACAACTCGAGCGGGGGGCGGCTCTGCCGTTCGTCGCGATGCTTCTCGTTCTGCTGCTCGGAATTGCCGCCTTCGCCGTCGACCTCGGCTGGCTGTATCTCAACGGGGCGCGCCTGCAGCGAGCGGCCGACTCTTCTGCTCTTGCCGGCGTGGTCTACCTACCCGGCGACATAGCCAACGTGGTCAACAAAGCCGTAGACGGAGCCACTGCCAACGGATGGGACGTCGGCAGCGTGAATGGCGTTCCGGTCGCCGGTGGCGGTTCGGATGCCCTGGATTGGCAATCCCTCGCCGACAACAAGCTGGAGGTATCGCTCTCCACGACGATCCCCACTTTCTTCCTCAAGGTATTGGGGATCGACACCTTCGACGTAAGTCGTACCGCCACGGCCGAGTACGTGAAGCCGGTGCCAATCGGCAGCCCCGATCCATGCTTCGGTGTCGGTATCACGAGCATCGAAGGTGGCGACTGTGATCCGGCGACAGCCCAACGCTTCTGGTCGGCCATCTCCGGGCCTTACACCAACAAATGGAACGGGGACGCCCATGCCACGCTGTTCTGGGACAACGACAGCACTTGGAACCAAGAAAGCGCCAACACCGAATACCGCGGAACCGGCTACTACCTCGCCGTCGACGTCCCGTCGGGTGCGACCGGCCTGACGGTGGATGTCTACGACGCCGGGTTCTATGACCGTGGAAACTTCAACGTCGAGACCGGTGACCGGCAACAGGACACCAATGGCGGGGCAGACACCCACTTCCAGATGTACATGTTCGACTCGACGCCCCTCGATCCGAGCGACAACGCGGCGATATCTGGTTGCAGGTTCGATATCACCTCGGAAGCATCTTCCAGTACCTACAAGAATCGATGGCGCCGACTGTGCACATTCAGCACCGGCTCGGTGGCTCCGGGGATCTATGTGATTCGGATCTGGACCGACGGCAACGACGGTGGCACCAACCAATACTCGGTTCGAGCCAACACGACGAGCTCGGCCAATGCCCGGGTCTATGGGATCAACGACATCTCGATCTTCACCAACCAGTCCGGGATCTCGACGCTCAATGTGGCCGAAGTCGATCCGGTTCACGCCGGGAAGGTCCTGGAGCTCCAGTTCTACGACGCCGGCGAAGACGACGAAGAAGCGTGGATGACGGTCAAGAACCCCGGCGGCAGCACCGCTACCTGTGAATGGGTGGCGAAGAACGAGGCAGGCACGATCGTCGACTCTGATTCAGGTTCTTGCGCGATCCAGACATCGGACGGCAGCTCCCTGTTCCAGGGCCTGTGGGTCACCGCCCAGGTCGAGATTCCTGACTCCTACACGTGCACCACGAACTGCTGGTGGAAGATGGAGATCGACAACTCCCAGCCGCACGACCGCACGACCTGGGCGGCACGAATCATCGGCAATCCGGTCCGACTGGTGCCGAACGAGCCATGAGCCGAATTCGACGACGAAAGCGCGACGATCGTGGTGCCACCATGGTCGAGTTCTCCTTGATCTTCGGGTTCCTACTGATGATCGCTCTCGGTGCCTTCGAATACGGAATGTTGTTCCGAGACTGGATGTCGGTCACAATCTCCGCCCGGGAAGGTGGCCGGGTGGCAGCGTCCGCCGCTAATTACGGGGACGCTGATTGTGTCATTCTCGAAGCCGCCAGCGGGGCCCTTCAGTCTTTGGAGTCCGGAGAGATATCGGAAGTTCACATCTACCGATCGGATGCCACCGGGTCCTATCCCGGTGCAGGTTCCTCCCTCACTCGTCGGTATTCGCCATTCCAGCCAGGAGACCCGAGCCTGGTTGCCTGTCTAGGCGCTGACTGGAACGCAGAGCACCTTGGTTCCGCGTGGGATCCGGCGGACCGCGTGGGTGCGGCAGGCGTGCACTGGACGGGTGTACGCGTCGAATTCGAACACGATTGGTATACCAACTTCCTGTGGTGGACCGGGAGCGTGGACTTCTCAGACGACGCCGTCTTTCGGATGGAACCGCCTGCTCCGTTGTAGCTCCCGGCTCCGCCCCTAATCTTCCCAGATGCTGCCCCCTCCCGACTACATGCCCGCGCTGATCACTCCATTCACCAGGAGCGGGGAGATCGACGCTAGGGCGCACACCACCAACCTGCGGACCCTGGCCGACGTCGGCATCGAGGGATTCGTCATCGGTGGCTCCAACGGGGAGGGCCCTTACCTCGAGCCGGGTGAGCGGCATCGACTGGTCAAGGCGGGGCGCCGGCGCAAGTCCCATTTCATGGTCGGGATCGCCGCTGAGTCGACCCGGCTTGCCCTTCATCAGATCGAAGAGGCAACCGAAGGCGGAGCGGACAGCGTCCTGGTGCTGACCCCCACCACGCTGACCCGGGGACGGGACGAGGCGGTGCTCCGCTTCTACCGCACCATCGCCGATGCCTCGACGGTCCCGGTGTTTCTGTATTCGGTGCCGTCCGTGACCGCGTTCAGCCTCCCACTCGAGCTGGTGTGGCGGCTGTCCCGTCACGAGAACATCGTCGGGATGAAAGACTCGAGTGGGGATGTGGTGCGGCTCCAGTCGATCCTCGACGCCGCTCCATCCGATTTCCTCCTTTACTCGGGCTCGTCGCGTGCCCTCACCGCAGCGATGGCGGTCGGCTGCCACGGGGCCATCACCGGATCGGGCAACTACGTCCCCGAGCTCGTCCTTCAGACCCTGAAGGCGGCCAAGGCCGATCCTGTCTCAGCCAGGAAGCTGCAGAAGCGCCTGAGCGCTATCAGCGTCGATGTCGAGGCCCACGGCGTCCCTGGGGTCAAGGCGGCGGCCAAAGCGGCGGGCCTCGATCCCGGCCACCCCCGGGAACCACTCACCCGGCTGTCCCGGGGCGCGGAGACCTCGATCGCCAAGCTGATCTGACTTTTGACCTTTTACTCAAAGTTGGCCCGACCTGTAGCATTCCGATGTCCATCACCAAGGAGTATCCGTGTCCGAGTTTTTGAGTGAGGAGTGGGCCGCGGAGGTCACCACCGCCCTCAACAATCATGCCGGCTTCAAGAGCGCCATCGGGGATGCCGAGCTCGGTATCCAATTCAGTACCACCGAGGCGCCCGACGGAGAGGTCGACTACTACCTGAAGGCCGGAGGCGGCGACGCCACCATGGCCCTGGGCGCCCTCGAAGGCGCCGATGTCACCGTGAAGCAGTCCTACGACACCGCCACAGCCATCTCCAAGGGTGACCTGAACACCCAAACCGCGTTCATGACCGGGAAACTGAAGGTTTCCGGCAACCTGGCCAAGCTGATGATGCACCAAAACGCGATCCAGCAGTGGGGATCGGCCGTATCCGAGCTCGACGTCGAGTACTGACCCTGTCGAAATCCTCGAAGCCCCTTCGTCATAGAGACGTAACGGGGCCCCGAGAGAAGGAGACACAGGATGCCCAAGTACGCAGCACTCATCTACACCCCGGCCGAGACCCAGGGTCAAGGAACCCCCGAGGAGCTCGAGCAGGTGATGAACGAGTACAACGAGTTCAGCCGAAACGCCGCCGAGGCCGGCGTCATGGTCGGTGGGGAGGCCCTCCACGACACGACCACGGCGACCACCGTCCATGTCCCCTCTGGGAAGGGCGGGGAGGCGGTCTTCACCGATGGGCCGTTCGCCGAGACCAAGGAGATCTTGGGTGGCTTCTACCTGTTCGAGGTTGCCGACCTCGACGAAGCCCTCAAGTGGGCCCAGCAGATCCCCGGTGCCTGGTGGGGCAAGATCGAGGTGCGCCCAGTGGTGGAGTTCGGCGACGAGGGCTGATCGAGCCCTGGCCCGGCGGCCGCTTGCGCGGCCGTCGGGCGCTTGCGCGGCCGTGGGCAGGACCATTGTTCCTCCGGAGTCTCTGTGGCATATTCGGGCTATGCCCGCTTCGGAAGCTGCCCGCCACGACCTCTACAATGGCCTTACCCAACTACTCGGACCGCAACGAGCGGAGACCTCGATGGCCGCATCCCCGCATACGAAATGTCGACGTTCCTGACGAAGGACGAGTTTCGGGCCGAGATGGCTGGGTTGCGAGCCGAGTTCAAGAATGATCTGCAACAGGGACTGACCGCGGTGCAGGTACGCATCGATCGTCTCTTATTGGCCTGGGTGGGTGGCGTCGTCGTCTTTCTCGGCGCCGTGGTGGGCCTCGCCTTTCTCCCTTAGCTCCCGCCTCCAGCGAGATTCCCCCTGCGGGAAGATTCCCCCATCCCCGGCTTCGCCGGTACTCCCCTTCGGGAGGAGAACGGTCAGATCAGGCCGAGTCTCTTGACCGCGTCGCGTTCGTCGATGAGCTCGGCTACGGAGGCGTCGATCCTGGCCCGGGAGTAGTCGTCGATCTCGAGGCCCTGGACGATCTCCCACTTCCCGTCACGACAGATGCAGGGGAACGACGACATCAGGCCCTCGGGGACGTCGTAGGACCCGTCGGAGGGCACACCCATCGACACCCAGTCACCTTCGGGTGTCCCCTGCCACCAGTTACGGATGTGACCGATGGCGGCGTTGGCCGCCGAGGCGGCAGACGAGGCTCCCCGTGCCTCGATGATCGCCGCACCGCGTCCGGCCACCGTCGGGATGAACTCGTTGTCGATCCACCCCTGGTCGTCCACGACCTCGTGCGCCGACTTGCCGTCCACCTCGCAATGGAATAGGTCCGGGTATTGGGTGTTCGAGTGGTTGCCCCAAATCGTCATCCTGCGGATCGAGGTAACCGGTCTCCCCACCCGCAAGGCCAGCTGGCCCACGGCTCGATTGTGATCGAGGCGGGTCATGGCGGTGAAGTTCTCCGGGTCCATCCCCGAGGCGTTGCTCATCGCGATCAGGGCATTGGTGTTGGCCGGGTTTCCCACTACCAGCACCTTCACGTCCCGTGCGGCGGCCGAGTCGATCGCCTTGCCTTGAGTCGTGAAGATGGCCCCGTTGGCCGACAGCAGATCGGAGCGCTCCATGCCGGCCTTGCGCGGCATCGCCCCGACCAGGAGTGCGACATCGGCGTCGGCGAAGGCGGTCTCGGGGTCATCGGTGGAGAGGGTGCCCGCCAGAAGCGGGAAGGCACCATCCTCCAGCTCCATGGCCACCCCATCCAGGGCGCCCAAGGCCGGAGGTATCTCCAGCATCTGGAGGAGCACCGGCTGGTCGGATCCGAGCATCTCCCCGGCGGCGATCCGGAACAGAAGGCTGTAGCCGATCTGCCCGGCGGCACCGGTGACGGCGACACGTACTGGTTGGTTGTTCATTGGCTGGAAATTATGCGGCTGACCCGGTCACGTGAAATCCAGGGCGATGTCGAGCTGCTGCGCGGAATGCGTGATCCATCCCACCGAGATGATGTCGACGCCGGTCTCGGCGACGAGACGCACATTCTCCCGCGTGATCCCGCCGGACGCCTCGGTGGTGATCCGCCCTCCGACGAGGGCCACGGCCTCCCGCAGCAACTCGGGGCTCATGTTGTCGAGCAGGACCCGGTCGGCGCCGGTTTCCAGGACTTGAGCCAGCTGGTCCAGGTTCTCCACCTCGACCTCGATCATCACACCAGGCTCCACGGCCGCTCGGGCCGCAGCGACCGCAGCCGCGATGTCCCCGGTCGCCACCAGATGATTGTCCTTGATCAAAACCGCGTCGTAGAGGCCAAAACGATGGTTCATCCCACCCCCGGTCCGTACCGCGTACTTGTCGAGAGCCCTGAGCCCAGGCATCGTCTTTCGGGTGTCCGAGATTCGGGCCCCGGTCCCCGATACCGCCTCCACCAGCTCCGCCGTCGCAGTGGCCACCCCTGACATCCGGCCCAACAGGTTGAGGGCGGTGCGCTCACCGCTGAGGATGGAGCGCGAGTGACCGGAGACTCTGGCGATCGGGTCCCCCACCGCCACCCTCTCGCCATCGGCTACGGCTGGCTCGAAGGTGACCGATGGGTCGAGGGCCTCGAACACGTAGGCCGCCACCTCCAACCCGGCGACGACTCCGGCGGCCCTGGCGACGAGCCTGCCCTTGCTCTCGGCGGTCGCGGGGACACAGGCGTCCGAGGTGAGGTCACCCAGAGACCCGAGGTCCTCGGACAATGCCCGACCCACCACCTCGACATAATCCGCCCGCAACATCACGACACCACCGTCATCTCGGCCCGGGTCGGGTCGATCAGGGTGCGATGCTCCTGCATCGGGTCGGGCTCGGGATAGTCGGCCCGATAATGCCCGCCCCTCGACTCGGAGCGGCGGAGCGCGGCGAGAACGACCATGAGGGAGAGCTCGACCGCGACGCGGCCTGCGATCGTCCGGCGGAGCACCGAGTCGAGGTCGAGAAGGTGATTCCTCGCCTCCCAGAGCCCGGGGCCGGTGCGGACCAGGCCCACCCGGTCCCACATGATCTGACGGAGGTCCTCCAGGGCGGGACCGGCCACGAAGGGCAGATCGAAAGATTCCTTGGGGGCGACAGGCTCACCATCCGGCTCGACCGTTGCAGTGGCCACGTCGGCCGACACCCTTGCTCCGAACACCAGACCCTCCAAAAGCGAGTTCGAGGCCAGACGGTTGGCGCCATGGGCCCCGGTCGAGCTGCATTCGCCGACCGCCCAGAGGCCGGGCACCGAGGTCCTGCCGTTGGCGTCTGCATCGATGCCACCCATGTAGTAATGGGCGGCCGGCGACACCGGCAGCAGGTGCTGGGATGGATCGAGGTCCACGGAATGGGCGTGGGCGTTGACCGTCGGGAATCGATCACCGAAATCGAGGATCGAACTGGCGTCGAGGTAGGCGCCGCCGAGACCCCGGTCGTACTGCCAAAAGATGGCCCGGGCCACTATGTCGCGGGGAGCGAGCTCTGCCATCGGGTGGTATTGGGGCATGAACCGCCGGCCGTGCGCGTCGACCAGGATCGCCCCTTCGCCACGCAAGGCCTCGGTGAGCAAAGGCATCGGGTCCTTGCCGACATGAAGGGCAGTGGGATGGAACTGGACGAACTCGAGGTCGGCTAGCCGGGCACCAACCCGCCCCGCCATGGCGATCCCGTCTCCGGTCACTCCACTGGGGTTGGTGGTCTGGGCAAAGAGACGGCCCGCCCCACCGGTCGCGAGAATCACGGCCGGGGCGAGAAGCACCTCCCGACTCTTGCCTTCGCTGGTGACCACACCGGCCACCCTGTCCCCGACCACAACCAGATCGATCGCCCGGCGTTGGATCATGGTCACCTTGTCGCTCGACTCGACCGCGGCGATCAGGGCCCGCATCACCTCGGCACCGGTGGCGTCACCATCGGCATGGAGCACCCTCCTGGTCTGGTGCCCACCCTCACGGGCCATGAGCAACTCGCCTTCGTCGTCGCGGTCGAACTCGGCGCCCAACGAAATGAGGTTCTCGACCGCTTGCGGCCCGCCGGCGGTGAGCAGGTCCACCACCTTCTCGACTCCGAGGCCGCCGGACACACTGAGGGTGTCATCGGCGTGTTGACGTGGGGAATCGTCAGGTGAAAGAGCTACCGCGATCCCTCCCTGGGCCCACCACGTCGAGCCCATCTCCGGGGCAGTGACAACATATGCGCGTGGCAAGCCGAGGGCCACGGTCAGGCCGGCCACACCGGCTCCCACCACCAGCGGCGCATCGAGCCGGGTGATCTCGGTCAACGGATGTGGCTCCTAGTCCCCACTAGTCCTTACGACCGACGTCGAGCATCCGCATGACCGCCAACCGGGCCCGCTCGGCTACCTCGGGTGCGATCTCGACCTGATGGGTGAGAGTGGCCAGTGAGGTACGGATGTTTTCGAGCGTGATCCGCTTCATGTATGGGCACATGTTGCAGGGCCGCACGTACTCGGTGTGGGGCGTCTCCCGGGCCACATTGTCTGCCATCGAGCATTCGGTGATCATCATCACCCGGTCTGGTTGCCGGGTGGTGACCCAGTCGATCATGGCGTGGGTCGAGCCGACGAAGTCAGCCTCGGCCAGCACATCCGGCGGGCACTCGGGGTGCGCGATCACCTGGATGTCGCCGTACGCCTGGCGGTAGTCGGCAATCTCCTCCCCGGTGAATCGCTCGTGGACGATGCATGAGCCCTCCCAGAGGATCACATCGACGTCCGTTTGGGTCGCGACCCACCGTCCGAGGTACTGGTCGGGGGTAAAGATGACCCGGTCCACGCCGAGTGACTCCACCACCGCCACGGCATTGCTCGACGTGCACGTGATGTCGGACTCCGCCTTGACCTCGGCCGAGGTGTTCACATAGGTGACGACGGGGACGCCCGGATGCTCGGCCTTGAGTCTGCGCACGTTCGCTCCGGTGATCCCATCGGCCAATGAGCAGCCGGCCTCGAGATCGGGGATGAGCACCGTCTTCTCGGGATTGATGATCTTGGCCGTCTCCGCCATGAAGTGGACTCCGGCGAGGACGATCACCTCCGCCTCGGTCTCGAGGGCGAGCTGGGCCAGGGCCAGCGAGTCGCCGGTTATGTCGGCAGCCAAGTGGAAGATGTCCGGCGTCATGTAGTTGTGGGCGGCGACGATGGCGTTGCGCTCTATCTTGAGACGATCGATGTCCTCGATGATCGGCCGGAGCGCGGCCACCTCTTCGTCCGGCAAGACATCAGAAGGACGGGTTATCTGAAGAGTGGTCATTGGCTCCCGCTGGGTGGGGTCAGTGTAGGAGTCGCCCCGACCTCAGCAGCCGGCGGCGGCGAGTGACGAGCAACCTGAGGTTCCACGTTCCGCATATGGAACAAAGTGTCTCAGCTACGAAGAGGGACCCGGGTCGGCGGCGAACCTGAGACGGATCGTTCCACATATGGAACGCAGAACCTCAGGTTCGCAGTTACCAGCCCCTTACATATGGGCGATGATGGCGTCGCCGAACTCGGAGGTCTTGACCTCGGTGGCATCGTCTGTGAGCCGGGCGAAGTCGTAGGTGACGGTCCTGGCCTTGATCGCACCCTCCAGGCCCTGGATGATCAGATCGGCGGCCTCAGTCCACCCCATGTAGCGAAACATCATCTCGCCCGACAGGATCACCGAGCCCGGGTTCACCTTGTCCTGTCCGGCGTACTTGGGGGCAGTGCCATGAGTGGCTTCGAATACGGCGATACCGGTGTCGTAGTTGATGTTCCCACCGGGGGCAATGCCGATCCCGCCCACCTGGGCGGCGAGGGCATCGGAGATGTAGTCGCCGTTGAGGTTGGTGGTGGCGAGGACGTCGTAATTGGCTGGCCGGGTCAGGACCTGTTGCAGCATGGCGTCGGCGATGACGTCCTGCACCAGGAGCTTGTCACCGGGCTCGCCGCCACTGTCCTCCCAAGAGACAGCGACGTCGGAGAACTCCTCGCGCACGAGCTCGTAGCCCCAGCTGCGAAAGGCGCCCTCGGTGAACTTCATGATGTTGCCCTTGTGAACCAGGGTCACCGACTTGCGATCGTTGGCGAGGGCGTACTTGATGGCGGCCCGAATCAGCCGCTTCGACCCGGTGATCGATACCGGCTTGAGGCCGATCCCGGAGTCGGGACGAACCTCCCAGCCGTATTCGGACTTGACGAAGTCGATGAGCCGTGAGGCGTCCTCGGTGTTCGCCTCGAGCTCGAGACCGGCGTACACGTCTTCGGTGTTCTCCCTGAAGATCACCATGTCGACCTGTCCCGGGTCCTTGACCGGAGACGGGACACCGTCGAACCAGCGAATCGGCCGGACACAGGCGTATAGATCCATCAACTGGCGTAGGGCGACGTTGAGAGAGCGAATGCCACCGCCTACCGGGGTGGTCAAAGGACCTTTGATACCGACGAGCTGGTCCCTGAAGGCATCAACCGTCGCCTCGGGAAGCCAGGACCCGGTCTCCGTGAATGCCTTCTCCCCGGCGAGGACCTCCTTCCAGGCCACCGCCCGATCGTCGCCATAGGCCCCCTTCACCGCGGCGTCGAAGACCCGTACCGAGGCGGCCCAGATGTCAGGGCCGATCCCATCGCCCTCGATGAAGGGAATGATCGGGTCATAGGGCACGACGAGACCGTCGGGCCCCATGGTTATCGAGGTTGCCATGAAAGAACTCCCTGGAAGTGGTGTAGGAGATCCGAGGTTAGCTGCCCCGTGTATTGCCGATTTCGGGGCAGCCAGGCCCGGATGCCAGAATTTGGTCGTCGACTCTCTGCCGACCATTGCACCGACCTGCCCAAGAACGGCACTAGGGTCGCCGGGCCCGAATCAGCGGAGAGTTGCGTGGAAAAGGCCCTGAGCCCGACCCGAGGTGAGCGGATGATGCGTTTGTTCCATCGTCACGCCGCCGAGGCGCGCGACATCGGGATCTCCCGTCAACTCCTCGAGGACGAGGTCCTGGTCGGCGACTCCATCCATCTCGACGGCAGGGAGTACGCAAATTTCGGGCTCTGCTCCTATCTCGGCCTAGGAGATGACGAACGGGTGAGGGATGGGGCGCGCCGGGCAATCGATCGATTCGGCACCTCCTACTCGTCTTCGATCGCCTACACCGCTGTGCCCCTCTACGGGGAGCTCAAAGAGCGGATGGAGCAGATGACGGACGCCAACGTGGTCCTGGCACCGACGACGACACTGGCTCACTTCTCGGCACTTCCCGTCTTGGTACGGCCGGGCGACGATGTTCTCGTGGACGCCGCGGCACACGCCTCGGTACAGACCGCCACCCAGCTGCTTCAGGCGAACGGGATCCCGGTGCGGACGGTGCCGCACAACGACTTGGGCGCGGTCGAGTCGATCCTCTCAGACCACTCCGGCCCGGGACGGGTCTGGCTGCTGATCGACGGTGTCTATTCCATGCACGGCGACCTGGCGCCGGCGGCCGAGGTCAAGGCTCTTCTCGATCGCCATCCTGCTCTGCATGTCTACTGCGACGACGCCCATGGCTTTGGCTGGGACGGCGAACGAGGGCGCGGCGCCTATCTGGCCCGGACCGGATGGCATGAGCGGCTGATCGTTGTCGCCGGGCTGGCGAAGTCGTTCGGGGCGACCGGAGGGATCATTGCGATTCCGGACGGCGAGATCGCCGATCTCGTCGAGCTGGTCGGGCCCCCACTCACCTTCGGCGGGCCGATTCCCCCTGCGACGCTGGGAGCGGCGGTGGCGTCCGCCGACATCCACCTCTCCGACGAGCTGCCCCGGCTCCAGAGGGAGTTCCGGGATAGGATCGATTTGGTCAACAGGCTCGCCCCCGAGCTGGGGATACCGCTGGCGGCGCTGGATCCGACACCGATCTGGTACCTCGAGGTGGGCGATTACGACAAGATGACGAAGCTCTTCCTCGGGATGAGAGATTCCGGATTCTTCTTGAACGGATCGGCCTTTCCCGTTGTCCCCTATGGCCATGCCGGGGTCAGATTCACGGTGACCATGCAGAATTCGCTGCAGCAGATCGAGAGCATGTTGACCGCCCTCCGCGAACACAGTCTCGAGGTAATCGGGGAGACCGAGATCGTGATCGATCTGACCTCTGACGCCACCGCCGAACGGGAAGACTCACTGGGCCGAGCGACCCCTCAATAATCAAGCCGCAACTGCCGAAAACAAGGGGTGGGCCGTCGTCACCTCTCCTCTGTTCGCCGCTGGGCTGTTGCCGGGCCGCTCATCGCCGCCGCCCTGGTGGGGGCGCTCGTTGCCTGGGCCCGACCCGAAACCGGTGAAACGCTGGGCTTTTTGGGGATGGTCATCGGCTTTACCACGGCCGGCATCCTCATGTACCGCCGCTCTGGCGGTCTGGAACGCCGGGAGCGGATCGCCTGGCGCTACCTGACAGCCGGGCTGTTCCTGGTCGCGACCGGCGTGACTGTCGTAGGGGTCCTGACTCTCCTCGAGTACGAGATTCCCGCCTTCGGCCCGACCGACATGTTCTTCCTCGCCGGATACGCCATGTTGATCGTGGCCCTGTATCGGTTGGCCCGCAGCGATGGCGAGGGCAGGGACTGGGTGCTCACCATCCTCGATGCCCTGGTCGGGGCAATCGCCCTATCCGCCCTGGTGTGGACCGCCTTCTATCACGAGTTGGTGGATCATCTCGGGAACGCGCCGGCCTGGGAGCGAGTCGTTGGCGGCATCTACCCGGTGCTCGACGTCGCTGCGGTGATCGCGCTGATGATCCTGGTGATCCGGCGCAGCCATTTCCACTGGGACCCGCGCCTTCTCTTTCTGGCCTTCGGGCTGGCGATTCAGGTCGGCGCCGATCTCACCTTCCTCGCCAGTGGCATCGGTCGCGCCTTTGCCGAAGCCGAGCCGAGTTATGCCCTGAACCTGCTGGCCATCGCCGGATTCCTCGCTACTGCCGCCGTCGTCGATCGGGCACCGAAGCGCCGCGAGTTCCCCGAGCGCGATGCCCCACTGCTCGCCCTGATGTGGCCGTACCTCCTCGTCGTCGCGCTGCTGGCTACTCACGTCATTCGGTACCACTCTGTCAATACGAGCAACGACGGAGTTCTGCTCCTCGACGCTCTGATCATCATCGGCGCCGTCGTCTTCTTGCGACAGATGCTGATGATCCATCGCAATCGGATCCGGGTTGAGACCCAGCGCTCCGAACTGGTCGCTTCGGTCAGCCACGAGCTGAGGACACCTCTCACCGCTATGGTCGGGTACCTGAGCCTTCTCGACGAGAGTGGCGACGAGTTCCCCGACGAGGCCCGGCGCGAGATGCTGTCTGAGGCAACTGGCCAGGCCCGGCACATGGCCCGCCTTGTCTCCGACCTCGTGATGCTGGCCCGGGGCAACCACCGTCACGTCCCACTCGAGATCACCGAGACGACGGTCTCCAACCTCATCACCAGCGGCTTACGCGGCATCGAGCCGGGCAACACCCGGATCGCTGAGCGCTTCGACGGTGATGCGTCGGTACGCGTCGACGCCGATCGGCTGCGTCAGGCCTTGACCAACCTCCTCAGCAACGCGATGCGCTACGGCGGCGACCAGGTCGTGGTCACGGGCCGGGTCATCGGCCGGGATCTGCTGATGGAGGTCCACGACAACGGTCCCGGCGTGCCCACCCGCTACGAGACGGCCATCTGGGAGCGGTTCGAGCGTGGTGCCCATCGCCTGAACGCGGTTACCCCCGGGCTGGGCATCGGTCTTGCCATCGTCCAAGCCATCGCCGAGGCACACGGAGGCCGGGCCGAGTACCGGCGTTCCGAACTTCTCGGAGGCGCCTGTTTCTCCTTGGGCATCCCCGGCTGCGTGATCGGCAAGGAAGTCGAAGCCCTGAAGATCTGAGGCTTAGCCCCGTCGGGCTCGGGCCGCCTTCAGTGTGTTGGCGAGAAGCATCGCCCGGGTCATCGGCCCTACTCCCCCGGGCACCGGTGTGATGGATCCTGCCACCTCACGCACCGAGTCGAAGTCGACATCACCGGCCAGCCCGGCCTCGGTGCGGCTGATGCCAACGTCGATCACCGCTGCTCCCGGCTTGACGAACTCGGCGGTGACCAGACCCGGGACCCCGACCGCCGCCACCAGAATGTCCGCTCCGGCAGCCACCTCCACGAGGCCCTCGGTGCGGGAGTGAGCCATCGTCACGGTGGCGTCCACTCCCTTGCCGGACAACATCAGCGCCAGCGGACGACCGACGAGGAAGGATCGTCCGATGACCACTGCCGTCTTGCCGGCGATCCCGACCCCGTGGTCCTCGAGCATCCTCATGATCCCGCTCGGGGTGCATGGTCTCAACCCGGGTCTGCCCAGGACCAACAGCCCCAGGTTGTGCGGGTGCAGGCCGTCGACGTCCTTAGCCGGGTCGATCGTGGAGACGACCCTCTCCGAATCGAGGTTCCCGGGAAGCGGGAGCTGAACCAGGATCCCGTCCACATCGTCGTTGCCGTTCAGCTCGGCGATCAGGTGCTCGAGATGTGTCTGGGAGACGTCGGCTGGAAGCTCCTGGTGGAACGACCTGATCCCGACCTCGGCGGCGTCTCGCCGCTTGCCACCGACATAGGTGTGCGAGGCCGGGTCGTCACCGACCAGAACGGTGGCCAGACCCGGCTGGAAGTCGAGATCCGCCACCGCGGCGGCCACCTCGGATTTGACCTTCTTCGCCGATTCCTTCCCGTCGAGGATCTGAGCGCTCATCAGTGCCTGAAATGCCTTCGACCGGTGAACACAAGCGCCACATCCTGCTCGTTGGCGGCGTCGATCAGCTCCTGATCGTTGCGCGACCCGCCCGGCTCGACCACGGCGGTCACACCGGCCTGGGCCAGGACATCGAGACCGTCACGAAAGGGGAAGAAGGCGTCCGACGCCGCCACCGCTCCCACCGATCGGTCACCGGCACGGGTCAGGGCCCGCTCTGCGGCACCGACCCGTGACTGGTCACCCGCGCCCACGCCGACGGCAGCCCGATCCTTGACGACGACGATCGCATTCGACTTGGTGTGCATCGCCACTTCCCAGGCGAATTCGAGCTGTTCTCGCTCCTGGTCAGTCGGTGCTCGCTCGGAGACCACATCCCACTGCTCCTCCCCGATCGAGTCCCGGGTCTGGATCAGGAGACCGGACTCGATCCGGCGCAGATCGGAGTCGTCACTCCCGGGTGGAGGAGCCTCGATGAGGCGGACGCCGGGCTTCCCGGCGAGGACCGCGGCCGCGTCTTCGTCGACCGAGGCGAAGACGACCACTTCGACGAACTTCCCGGCGATCGACCGGGCGGTGGGCTCATCGAGCGTTCCGTTGATCGCAATCACCCCGCCGAACGCGGAGACGGGGTCACAGGCCCAGGCGCTCTCGAAGACGTCGGCGATGGCCTCCCCGTACGCGGCGCCACAGGCATTGGTGTGCTTGACGATGACGACGCAACCCGGACGACCGGACGCAAGCCGCCAGGCTGCTTCGGCGTCCACGTAGTTGTTGAACGACATCTCCTTGCCCTGATGCCGGATGGCACCGGCCCACCAGGGCTTCGCCCCGTCCTCGACGAAGATGGAAGCCAGCTGATGTGGGTTCTCTCCGTACCTGAGCTCGGACACACGGCGCAGGGGGAGGACTCTGTCGTCCCCGATCCACCCCACGACGGCGGCGTCGTAGGAGGCCGTGTGGAAGAAGGCCTCGGCGGCGAGCTCTCTCCTGAGGTCATCGTCCAATCCTCCGTCCTCGACCGCCTTCGCCACCCGGTCGAATTGAGCGGCCGACGTGACCACCCCGACGTGGGCGTGGTTCTTGGCTGCGGCTCGGACCATGGTTGGGCCTCCGATGTCGATCTTCTCGATGATCTCGGCCTCGGTGGCACCCGGCGTGGCCAGGGTCTCCCGGAAGGGGTAGAGACTCACGACCACCAACTGAAAGGGTTCGATGTGGTTGGCCTCGAGATCGGCGCGGTCCTTCTCGTCTGCGGGACGGGCCAGGATCCCTCCATGGATCTTGGGGTGAAGTGTCTTGACCCGTCCCCCCAGGATCTCCGGTGACCCGGTCACCTCGTGCACCGGCGTGACCGGGATGCCGGCGACGGCCAGCGCGACTGCCGTCCCCCCCGAAGACACGATCTTGACCCCGGCTGCAGCCAAACGCTGAGCGAACTCGACCAGCCCCGTCTTGTCGTAGACGCTGATCAGGGCGCGGGTCACCGGCACCTTGCTCAAGACCAGATCACCCTTCGCCCCTCGACGTGGATCTCTCCCCCCGCCAGCGCTCCGACCACGCGCGGGTAGAGGTCATGCTCCTCGACCTGGATGCGTGCATGGAGGCTCGCCCGGTCGTCGTCGGGCAGGACGGGAACCGCACGCTGGGTGATGATCGGCCCGTGATCGACTTCCTCGTCCACGAAGTGAACGGTAACCCCGGTGATCTTGACCCCGTGTTCCAGGGCTTGACCGACGGCGTCGGCTCCGGGAAAGGCTGGAAGCAGCGAGGGATGGATGTTGAGGATCCGGTTCCTGAGCCGGTCGACGAGATCTCCGCTGAGAACGCGCATGAACCCGGCCAGGGCAACCGCTTCGACATCGCACTTCTCGACCTCTTCCAATATCGCGTTGGAGAACTCCGCCCGGGATCCATAGTCGGCCCAAGGCAGGACCCGGGTCCGGATGCCGGCCGCCTCGGCGCGACCAACGGCCGCCGCATCGGGGCGATCGGAGAGTACGAGGCAGATATCCGCCCCCAGGTCAGGGGTGTCGATCAGAGCCTGGAGGTTGGTGCCCGAGCCGGAGACGAGGACCGCGAAATTGATGATGACCTCCACTCGACCCGACCGGGGCGGGAGTCTAGAGAGATGCTTTTGGCGCGAGCGTTCAGGTACCGGATCGCTCCCGCAAGCCGTGTCGAGCGCGATAGAGGACCGAGCGAACCGAGGCGTTGGTCGTCCCCATCAGCCGGGCTACGTCCTGCACCTTCAGACCCTTCCCCTCCTTGAGCAGCAGGGCGCGTCGGTAGTTGTCGGGCAGCCCGGAGAAGGATTCGAGGACCTCCATGCGGACCTCGAGATCGACGGCGAGGGCGTCCCGGTCAGGAACTTCATGGGCCTTCTGACCCGCAATCACGGCATCGAGATAGACGTCGATCGGACCCGGCTTGGTGCGGCGCCTCAAGTGCCGGGTCTCGGTCGAGGCGATCCGATGCAGCCATATCCGCACCGTGCGCTCTCCGCGGAGCCTCCCCAGAGCCGGGGCCATGTCGAGCAACCCGGGCTGGCCCGGCGCCTCCCCGGACGGGACCGCACGCAGAATGTGGCGGGCGAGACCCTCCAGCTCGTCTCGGTATTCCTGGACATCGAACTCGATCGGCTTGAATCTCTGTAGACCTTGACCGAGTGAGGAATACATCTCTGATGTTTATTCCGATTGGAGACCGTTGATGTCAATAGTCGAGACCGTTCCTGCGGACGCCTGGGAGAAGTGGATCGCAGATACCGAGGGCCGGGTCCTCGACATTCGGGAGCCATACGAGTGGGAACAGGGCACCCTGCCCGGGGCCACCCTCATCTCGATGGGCGAGATCCCCGAACGCATGAACGAGCTCGACCAGGATGAGGCGTTGCTCGTAGTGTGCCGATCAGGGGGTCGGAGCCAGCAAGTGGCTGCCTACCTGGCGATGAACGGATTCGGCCGGGTCGCCAACATGAGTGGCGGGATGAAGGCCCTGGGTCTCCAAGACTGAGACCCCGCCCTGCGAGAATGAGCGGACATGGACGAGGACCGAAGGATTCCCGGGTGGGTCCTACCCGTACTCGGGGTGTTGACGGTGATCGCCCTTGTGGTCTTCGGTCTCAATCGGGAGCCAGCGGTGTTCGATCCTGACACCCCCGCGGGCACGGTTCAGGAATACATCGCCGCCCTGGTCGAGGGAGACTTCGAAACGGCAGCCTCGTTCTGGGCGAAAGACGGGTGTCTCCCCGAGTCGATGGTGCCCACCTCGGGATCGTTTGACATCTCCGCCTCGCTGGACCGGGTCGAGGTCGTCAATGGAGAAGAGGCCACTGTGGTGATCGCCATCACCGAGAACTCGGCCGACCCGGTCGGAGGGCTCTACGAGCACGAGGAGTGGTTCCATCTGGTGCGTCAAGGGGGGAACTGGAGGATCAACCAGCCCTCGTGGCCGTACTACGACCAGGTCTGCGAGGAGGCCGCATGACGTTCGTCGCCCTGGCCGGAGTCCTGCTCCTCGCCATCGTCGCCGGGCTGGTCGCCCTCGGGGTCAAAGCCTTTCGAGGGCGGGACCAACAAGGCCACGGCGGGGGCATCGACCTCATTCCGTATCTGCTGCTGGCTCTCGCCGTAGGGGTGGCCGGCTTCTCACTTGCCTCGCTGGCCAGGGCAAGCCTCACCCCTGACCGGCTCGCCGGGCGTCCCACAGGTGCGGTCGCCGGCGCCCTGGCCGGTCTGGTGGTAGCCACCCCTGTCGCCTTTCTGCTGTGGAGACGTCAGGCGAGACGACGCAGGACACATCCCCCCGCCCCTGGGTGGCCGATCTACCTGGCCATAATCGAGCTGACCTTCCTGACCGCCTTCTTGTTCGCGGTGGGCCAGTTGGCAGAGGCCCTCAACGGAGAGGGGACCACGGCGGATTGGCCCGATCTCGTGGTGTATGGCGGCATCGTCGTCTTCCACTGGTGGTCCGAGCGGAGGGACCCGCCGCGGGCGGACATCGGCGACCTGCCCCGGCTCGTCGGGTCCGGGGTCGCCCTGATCGCCCTGACCACGGGTGTCATCGGCACTCTCACCTGGCTCCTGTCCGAGCTCTACGACAGCCTCTGGGGCCCGACCAGCGTGCCGGACCCTGCGGTGCCGCTTGCCCTGACCCTGGTGGCCGCGCCGATTTGGGCCTGGCGCTGGCTACCGGCCTGGGACGATGATCCGAACGCCTTCCGCAACTTCTACCTGGGTTTCGTCACGGCATCCGCCCTGATCATGGCCATCGCCGCCGGTGTCACCCTGATCGCCACCTTCCTCGCGTTCCTCTTCACCGATGTCGGGAGCTCCCAACAGCAATTCCGCCTCTATCCCACGGCGCTCGCCTTCGTGATAGCCGGCGGGGCCATTTGGCTGCACCACAGACGTCGTCTCGGGCCGGGGCGGACCGGGGCGGTTCGCGGTTACGAGTACGCCATGGCCGCAACCGGGCTAGGAACCCTCATCGGGTCGGCCACCGGGTTGGTGGACACGGTGTTCCGACCCAACCTGGCCGGGACCAACACCGGCGAACTGTTGATCGGACTCGGCTGCCTCGTGATCGCATCGGCATCGGTCTGGCTGTGGTTCTGGCGCAAGGTCCAGGCAGCGCCGCGCGCGGCCGAGGTCGGCGCTCTCCCCAGACGGATCTACTTGATCGGCATGGCCATCGTGACCGGGCTTACGGCCGCCGGATCCCTGATTGCTGCCCTCGTGGTCGTGTTCCGATCGTTTCTCGGCGAGGTGGGCGCCACAGGGGACAGCCTGCGCATCCCGGTCACCCTCGCGACCATCGCTGGCTTGGCGACCTGGCATCTGTTCACCCACATCCGTGAGGACGGATCGCTGCTGACACGCACCGACGTGAAGCCGTTCACCGTGACCGTGATCTGCTCGCATCCCGGAAATCTGACATCTCTGCTCCCAGAGGAGGCCAGGGTGCGGGTGCTCTACCGGGGAGACTCGCTGGGCAACATCGACGATGCCATGGCCGTGGCCATCGCTGCCGAGGTGGGCGTCGATTCGTCGATCGTTTGGGTCGACGAGAGCGGGTTCCGGACGTCGCCGGCGAGGGAACCCTGAGCAAGCTCGTTTCCGTCGAGGTCCGATGACCTGGCTCGCCGAGAGATACCTCAAATGGCGCGGCTGGCGTTTCCTCGGGGACCTGCCCGACTTGGACAAGATGATCATCATCGGGGCGCCCCACACCAGCAACTGGGACTTCGTCGTCTATCTGGCGGCCATCCGGCATTGGCGCATGTCTCCCCGATTTGCGGGGAAGCACACCTTGTTTCGCTGGCCCTTTGGCTTCTTCTTCCGACGGTTCGGTGGCATTCCCATCGACCGCTCTCGTCCCGGGGGCATGGTGGGCCAGGTGACCGAACAGTTCGAGCGGGAGAAGGAGATGATCCTGGTGGTGGCGCCCGAGGGGACGCGCAAGGCGGCGCCGCACTGGAAGTCGGGTTTTGCCCGGATCGCTGCCAAGGCCGAGGTCCCGATCATTCCCGCCCGCCTCCATTTCCCCAACAAGGAGTTGGTGATGGGGCGGCCCATCGAGTTCGACGGTGACTCGGGTCGGCTGATGGATCGGCTGCGCACCTTCTACGAGCCGAGCCAAGGGAAGGATGGAGTAGGTATGGGTCCGGTCCGCCTCGAGGAAGAGCCGTCAGTCTGAGTGCTCGGCCAGTCGTCTGAACTCCTCAGGGGTGACTCCCCGGTCGGGGGTCGTCCCGAGTCCGAGAAGTTTCCTTCCGAAGCGCTCCCTGACCTCGTCCACCGAGGCATCGAGCGCCCTCCGCTTGAGGTCGAGGCGGCTGCCGGCGCGGAGTACGTCGCCTGGGTCCACGGCCAGCTCGAGCTGGAGGAAGTCGTCGGTGCTGAGATTCGAGAGCGACATCCCGACCAAAGTCACCGGTTCCTCCTCCCCCTCGATCGCCCTCCCCAGCAAGACGCCACCGAGTTCGGAGAGGGCGGCCGTCGACGATGTCGGAGACGGGAGCGTGTGACTCCGGGAAACGAATCGGGGTCCGGGGAACCTGACCCGAACACTGAGCGTCGATCCGGCTCTGTCCTTCTTCCGGACCCTCCTCCCGATGCGGTCGGCGAGACCGAGAACGACGACGGAGAGCTCCTCGGGATCGGTCAGGCCCCGTCCCAGTGCCTGCTGGCTGCCGACACTGCCCGCTCGCCGACCGCCCCGCACCGAACGAGGGTCTCGGTTCCAGGCGAGGGCGTGGAGGGCGCCCGAGGCCCCTGGTCCGAGCGACGAGCCGAGGGCGCCGGGAGGGACCGCGGCCAGGTCACCGATCGTGCAGATCCCGAAGCGGTGGAGGTGCGCCGACGTCACCCGGCCCACCCCCCACATCGCCTCCACCGGGAGGGGATGGAGGAAGTCGAGCTCGGTCCCCGCCTCGACGACGACGAGGCCGTTCGGCTTGGCCCGGGCGGACGCGATCTTGGCCAGGAACTTTGTCGAGGCGATTCCAACCGAGATCGGCAGGCCGACCTCAGAGGCGACCCGAGACCTGATCTGCCGGGCGATGGCCGACGGCCAGCCCAAGATGTGGGTGGAGCCCCGAACATCGAGGAAGGCTTCATCGATCGATATCTGCTCGATGACCGGCGAGGCGTCTTCCAGGACCGACATGACCTGGGCCGAGAGGTCGAGATACCGGTCGAAGTGGCCGTCGACGACCACGGCCTCGGGGCAGAGCCTGAGGGCATCACGCGTCGGCATCGGTGACCGGACTCCGTGCGCCCTCGCCTCGTATGAGGCGGCCAGGACCACCCCTCCCCCGACCAGGACCGGGCGACCCTTCAACGACGGGTCGAGGAGTTGCTCGACCGAGGCGAAGAACGCATCCAGGTCGGCATGGAGGATGGTCGGCTCATCCATCCCCCGAGTCTGCCCCGGTCCAGGGACAAGTTCGGAGCATCCCCTAACG
The DNA here is from genome assembly GCA_050742015.1 of Acidimicrobiia bacterium. GTDB lineage: Bacteria > Actinomycetota > Acidimicrobiia > Spongiisociales > ZC4RG35 > JARDZU01. The sequence goes on along the minus strand of JBOGEV010000230.1, from coordinate 17,449 downwards.
CGACGCCAACCGCTTCAACGCCCCGCGATCGACCTTGCCCAGGTGGGTCTGGGGGAGGGTGGGGACGAAGTGGATCCGTCGGGGGTGTTTGTAAGGCTCGAGACGGGCCAGTGCCCAATCGATCAGGCTCTGTTCGGTGACGTCCTCGGCGACCACGAACGCAACCGGCCGGGCGAGCCCCGACTCGTCGACGATCGCCACCACGGCACAATCCCTCACTGCCGGATGGTCCAGAAGCGTCGACTCCACCTCCTGAGGCCGGAACCACTTGCCTTTGACCTTGATGGCGTCGTCGGCTCGACCCCGATGGACCACATAACCATCCTCGTCGATGGAAACCAGGTCGCCCCCGGCGAACCACTCGCCACGGAACGCCTCAGCCGTCGCCTCCGGATTCTCGAAGTACCCCAAACCGAGCGAGTCGCCCTTCACCCAGAGCCGGCCAACCTCGCCGGGGGGGACTTCTCCCCCATCCTCGTCGCAGACCTTGATCTCGAATCCGGGCACCACCCGGCCAAGAGTCCCGGGGTTGACCTCACCGACGCGGTTGGAGACGAAGATGTGCCACATCTCGGCAGTGCCCAGCCCGTCGAGCAGCTCGACACCGAATCTTTCCCGCCACTGGTGATACAAGGTGTCGGGTAGGGCTTCACCGGCCGAGGTCGCCACCCGCAACGACGACAGGTCCCGGCTCCCGGCGTCGGGATCGGCCAGCATCTGGTTGATGGCCGAGGGCACGTTGACGAGCAAGGTGGCCCGATGCCGCTCGATCCGGTCGAAGAGGGCGCCCGGCGTGGAGTGCTCGTCGAACAGGACCGCTGAGGCGCCGACGGAGAACGGGAAAAACAGGTTCGACCCCATGGCATATCCGAAGTAGAGCTTGGGAACCGAGATGGTGACGTCATCCTCGGTCAAACCCAGTGTCCCCATGCCGTAGAGCTCGGTGGTGTTGGCGAACGACCGATGGGTCTGCACCACTGCCTTGGGGAGACCGGTGGTCCCGCCGGAGAAGATCCACAGTGCCGGATCCAGAGCAGCGGTTTCGAAGCTGGGGACTTCCACGTCGGGGAGGTCGAAATCGTCACCGACGACGACCGTCGGGGGCGGTGCCACGCCGGACTGGTCGAGTGCCTGATCAAATCCCGGACGGTGACGCTCGTGGACAACCGCGCCCGCGGCCCGAGCCAGCCGGGCGATCCCGCCCAGGTCGGCGGGAGTGAGCCCGGGGTTCAAGAGGAGCCCCACGGCCCCGAGGCGGAGGACACCAAACAGCGCGGCTACATACTCCAGGCCATCGGGCATCGCCATGAGGACCCGGTCCTGAGGACCGACACCACGGTCCCCGAGGAGCGAGGCGAAGCCGGATGCGGCCCGATCCACTTCGGAGTAGGACACGTGGCGTTCGTCGAGACGGAGCGCCACCCGACCTCCCCTCCCCTCCGCCAACCGGCGTCGCAGAAGATGCTCATCGATGTTCAGCCGGTCCGGCCAATCGACGGTCATGCCCCGACGTTGTTGCCGACGCAATCCGCGCAGAGCCCGGAGAGGCCGAAATGGTTCACGTCCGGGACGAAGCCGGTGGCGGCCGTGATGGCGTCGACGAGACGCTCGGTCTCGGTCTCCGGCAGGGTCAAGGTCCTCCCACAGCTGCGGCAGATCAGATGCTGATGACCAGAGTCCTCGGCCAGGTGGTACACCGAAGGGCCGTGGCCCATGTGGGAGTGGACGAGCAGCCCGGAATCCTCCAACGCCTCCAGGGTCCGGTACACAGTCGAGCGATCGAGACGGGCGCCGTTCTGGGCGCGGGCGCGGTCGTAGATGTCGGCAGCGCTGAGATGGTCGTCATGCGCCGTGGCAACCACCTCACAGACCGCCCGCCGGGCCTTGGTGATGCGATAACCACGGCTGCTCAGGGCACTGATGAGCTTGTCGGCCGTGATGTGCATCAGGACAGGCTAAGCGCGAGCCTGAGCAGGCCGATTGGCCGGCGCTACCTTGCCGGCCATGCCAATCGCCCTCGTGACCGGTGCCGGCTCCGGCATCGGCCGGGTCACGGCGCTGACCCTGGCCCGCGCCGGGTTCGACGTGGTCGTCGCCGGGCGTTCGGCCTCGAGGATGCAGCAGGTGATCGACTCCATCACCGCCGCCACCGGCTCGGCCGAGTTCATGGAATTGGACCTGGCATCACTCGAGTCGGTCCGCTCCGCCGCCCGGAGGTTCCTGCACAGCGGGCGGCGACTGGATGTGCTGGTCAACAATGCCGGGATCGGGGTCAACCGGCGTGGGGTGACGGAAGACGGATTCGAGGTCCACTTCGGGATCAACCATCTCGGGCACTTCCTCCTCACCTCGGAACTCAGCCCTGTCTTCACCAAGGGGAGCCGGGTGGTCTCTCTGACCAGCGCGGTCCACTTCCGGGCCGACGGCATCGATTTCTCCGCGGTGCGCCGGCCGACTCGATCCATCGGGCTCGCCGAGTACGCCACCTCGAAGCTGGCCAACATCCTCTTCATCCGGGAGTTGGCACGGCGTCACCCCGAGCTGTGGGCCTACGCGGTCCATCCCGGCCTGGTCCGCACCAAGCTCATACCGGCCCCGCTCCGGGCGCTAGCGGGCAACCGCATGCTCACCCCCGAGCAGGGGGCAGACACGGTGGTGTGGTGCGCCACCTCGAAGAAGGTGGCCGGCGAGAGCGGTCACTACTACCAGCATCGAACCAGGCTTCCCCCCTCCCCGGCCGCCCAGGACGACGTCCTCGCCCGCGAGCTGTGGGAGAGATCCGAGGAGTGGTGCCGGTGAGACACGGCGGGACGCACCACGGACGAACCGAACGGTGGCCTCAACTACCGTCTCGATGATGGAGCAGGACCTCTACTACGGCAGCTATCTGCGGCTGGACCGGCTGCTCGACGCCCAGGAGTTGGAAAGCACCAAGGCCGGCAACACCGTCCACGACGAGATGCTGTTCATCGTGGTCCACCAGGCATACGAGCTGTGGTTCAAGCAGATCCTCTGGGAGCTGGACGAGGTGAGGCGGATCTTCAGCCAGGGCGTCGTCGACGAGGGGGATATGGGCGCCGCGGTCTCCCTTCTCCGCCGCATCGCCGAGATCCAGAAGCTCCTGATCCAGCAGGTCTCGGTATTGGAGACGATGACACCCCTCGATTTCCTCGACTTCCGGGACTATCTGTTCCCCGCCTCCGGATTCCAGTCGGCCCAATTCAGGTTGGTGGAGAACAGGCTCGGGCTCCGGGCCGGAAATCGTCTGAAGCTCGGCGGCGCCCCTTACACCTCTCGATTCACCGATGAGGACCTGGAGCGGGTGACGGAGAGCGAGTCCGACCCCTCGATCTTCGACCTGGTCGAGCTCTGGCTGGAGCGGACGCCCTTTCTCGACCATGGCGACTTCAGTTTCTGGGATGCATTCCAGCAGGCGGTCAAGAACCGGCTCGAGGCGGATCGGGGCGTGGTCGAGTCCAACCCCCGGCTTTCCGACGAGGAGAAAAGAGCCCAGCTCGACGACTTCGAGACGACCATGGAGCAGTACGAGGCGCTGTTCGACCCGGCCAAGCACTCCGAGCAACAGGCGGCGGGAAAGCGCCGTCTCTCCCACCGGGCGTTCCAGGCAGCCCTTTTCATCACCTTGTATCGGGATCAGCCGGCGCTCCAGGAGCCCTTCCGCCTGCTCGAACTGCTGATGGACATTGACGAGGGCTTCACAACGTGGCGTTATCGGCACGCCCAGATGGTGTTGCGCATGATCGGTCGGCGGATCGGGACAGGTGGCTCGGCGGGGGCGAAATACCTCGAGAAGTCGGCGGAGCGGAGCCGCATCTTCACCGACCTCTACAACCTCTCCACCTTCCTAATCCCCAGAGCCGACCGGCCGCCGCTTCCCGACGCCATCGTCGAGTCGATGCGGTTCAAGTTCGAGGGATGAACCTCAAGCCACAATTCTCCCGCTTCCTGGGAGCCAAACCGGGACGTCTCCATTTCGCCGCCCACTCCCATCATCCCTGGCCCGATGTCTCGTTCGAAGCCCAACAAAGGGCTTGGTTGGACGCGGCCGAGCTCATGGACGACAAGTGGGAACACATTTTCGGGAGGGTGATCCCCTCGGCGGCGGCTCGGATCGCAGCCGTGCTCGGCCTGTCCGACCCGGCCAGCCTGACCTTCGCCCCCAACACCCATTCCCTCCTGCTCCGCCTGTTCTCCTGTCTCGAGCCACCGGTCCGCGTCTTGTCCACTGATGCGGAGTTCCACTCCTTCCACCGCCAGTCGCGGCGATGGGAGGAAGCAGGGCTGGCCATCGTGGACCGGATCACAACCGAGCCATTCGACACCTTCGCCGATCGTTTCACCCGCGAGGCACGCGCCGGGGCGCACGACTTGATCTACTTGAGCCAGGTCTTCTACGACTCCGGGCTTGTCGTCACTGATCTGGACCAGATCGTGTCTTCGGTCCCCGAGAACCGGACTTTCATCGTCGTCGACGGGTACCACGCCTTCATGGCCCGCCCAGTGAACCTCGGCGCCATCCAGGACCGTGTGTTCTACCTGGCAGGCGGGTACAAGTACGCCATGGCGGGCGAGGGAGCCTGTTTCCTCCACTGCCCGTCGGGCTATGGGCCGCGACCGCTGGACACCGGGTGGTACGCCGGGTTCGGACAGCTCGAGACCGGGGTCAGCGAGATGGTCCCCTTCGCCGAGGACGGGTCGCGCTTCGCAGGGGCGACCTATGACCCTTCGGGGGTTTACCGGATGGACGCCGTCCTCGGCTGGCTGGACGAGGAGGGAGTGTCCCCGACCGCCATCCACGACCACGCCTCGTCCTTGCAGGAACAGTTCCTGTCCGCCCAGCCCGACCTGGGTGAGCTCTTGATCGACGCTGACCGGGAGCGGGGGAACTTCCTCACCTTCCGCTCGAGCCGCGCCGGAGACATGTATCAGCGGCTCCACGAGAACGGTGTCATCACCGACTTCCGGGGAGACCGACTCCGCATCGGCTTCGGCATCTACCAGGACGCGGAGGACGTGGACGCGCTCCTCGGTGTCATCGAGGGCATTTGAGCCGGGGTCACACCACGGCGACACCGACCAGCTCGACCAAAGCCTTCGGGTCGAACAACTCGGGGACACCGATCAAGGCCATCGGGGGGAAGTGCTTGCCGAACACCTCGCGGTAGGCAGCCCCGATCGGTCCCAGGTTCTCCCGGTATCCGGGCAGGTCTGTGGTGAAGATGGTCATCGAGACCAGGTCGGTAGGCGCACCCCCTGCTCCTTCGATCACTCGGGCCACCGAGCGGCAGGCCTGGGCAAACTGCTCGACCAGCGCCTCGTCGATGCTCATGTCCTCGTGGTGCCCGGTTTGCCCGGCGATATAGAGCGTTTTGCCCGCAGCCGGGACCGACCCGTGAGAAAAGCCGCGGGCGGGTGCCATGCCGTCGGGGTTGAGGAAGCGATGAGCGCTCATCGGCCCTTCCATTGTGGCGGCTCCCTCCCGGTGAAGGCCCGGTGGAACTCCGCATGGTCCTCGGTGGTCATCAACAGGGCCTGGGTGAATGCCTCCAACTCGATGGCCGAGCCGAGATCCATGTCCAGCTCCCGGCTGATGAGGACCTTGGTGGCCCCGTAAGCCAGGGCCGGACCGGTGGCCAGGTCACCGGCCAGCGACCTCGCCGCCTGCCCCAGATCGCCATCGGGTACCACACGTGAGGCGAGACCGATCTCAACTGCCCTTCCCGAGCCGACCTCCTCGCCGAGGAGGAGCATCTCGGTCGCCCGGCCCAAGCCGACCACCCGGGGCAGCAGATAGGCAGATCCCATGTCGGCACCGGCCAGACCGACCCTGGTGAAGAGAAAGTGGAACGAAGCCGACTCGGCGATGATCCTGAGGTCGGAAGCGAGTGCGATGACCGCGCCGGCACCCGCAGCGACCCCATTGACGGCGGCGATGACCGGGATGGGGAGGCGCCGAATCCGCTCGACGACTGCTCCCGTCATCCGGGTGAACTCGAGGAGGCCCTTCGAGCCCATCTCGAGGAGTTTGCCGATGATCTCCTCGACATCGCCCCCGGAGCAGAAGCCCCGGCCGGCACCGGTGAGCACCAGGACGGAGACGTCGTCCCGATGCTCGATCTCACCGAGCAGGTCTCTCAGGTCGGCGTAGACGTCGAAGGTCAGGGCGTTGAGTTTCTCGGGCCGGTCGAAGGTGACCGTGGCCACTCCGTCGTCGACCTCGAATCGGAAATGGCCCCAATCATCGGTGAAGGCGGCGGACGCTCGAAACGGGCTCACGGAGGGCGAGGCTAGACCCCGACCTCCTGAGCCACGACGGGCGTTGCCTCCTTGGCCGTCAAATAGGTGTAGATCCCGTAGAGGAGCGCCAAACCCAGGATCGGGGTGAAGATCCGCTTCAAGGTCGCGTTCTCGGTGAAGATGCCCACCGCGAACCCGAGCACACCGGTGTTGGCCCCCCAATAGATCAAGCGGTTCGCACTTTCGGACACCTTCGACCCCATCGCCATCATGGCAAAGATCAGGTTGGTCATGACCATGATGAAATTGATGTGGTCCATCGCCACCAGCCATGGCGCCACCTCTTCGAACTCGGCCCCGGACACGAATAGCGACACCACATAGGCGAGGAGGGCGACGCCGAGGATGAGCCCGATCACCGAGGTCCGTATCATCGTTCCTGGTACCGCGCCTCCCCATTGCGAGGGGGCGAGCTCCCTGCGCAGCCTCCAGATGAGGATGATCAGCCCGATCACCTCGAGGGGAACGTTGGCCTGGAGCATGGCGTCGTTGTCGAGGAGCAGGCCCAGCATCCCGAGCACTCCTGCCAGGAAGATCAGGCTCATCTGGACCACACCGGACTTGGACTCGGAGATCGAAGGAGACCGATCCCGGCGCAGGAGCCACTCGATCAGGGCCACCCCGGCCAGGATCACGTAGCCGATCACCATCGCCGCCGGGTGCGCCCCACCGAGGCTGTCCGCGTTCTCGGGTGCCACCACCTCCACTTCGGCCAGTTGCAAGCCGAGGGCCACACCGAGAATCGCCCCGATCACCAGGAAGAACAACGCGAGCGCCATCCCGTACTCGGGCACGGTCCACGTCCTGCCCCGGTGAGCCAGGAGCACCCAAACGAACATCCAGACGATGGCGGCCAATGCCAAGGTGCCGCCTATCGGGCGCTGGATGCTCGTCGTGGTGAGATCGACCGACCAAAAGGCCACTACGTATGCGGCCAGGGCCAAGATCGAGAAGGTGGCCAGGGTGTTGCCGGACCGGTCATCCGGTGAGCCAAACATCCAGATCGCCCCGCCGAAGATGGACAGGGTCAGCCATCCCAGGGTCCCGGCATGGACATGGGTGAGGAGGGTGTTGCGCGGTGGGTCCCAGATGTCGGTGCCGTTGAGAATCCCGATCACGACGGTGATCACGAAGATCACCAGTGCGGCCCGAAACAGATTGCGGACTCCGGCTGGCATGGCACCCATCTCTCCAACTCCCTTCTCGTTGGTTGGCCGGATTATGTCAGCGACCCGGCGGCGGCGACGGGCAATGCGGGTCGGTCCCCGATGCTCGACGGTAGGTTCTGCACCATGCTCAGGTCATTGGTCGAGGAGTGTGAGCGAGTCGGCCACTCCCTCATCGAAGTCGCGGCAAAGGGCGAACCGGGCCGGGTCGACCGCGACCTGGTCCGGGCCATTGGCGCCCACGGCCTCTTCGATCGTCTCTTCGCCGATGAAGGCGTTACAGCCACCGATCTGTGCGCCGTCCGACAAGGCCTGGCACGGGTGTGCACCGAAGCCGAGACCGCGTTCGCGGTTCAGGGTCTGGGCGCGATCCCCATCCATCTCAATGCCCCGTCCGAGCTCCGTGACCGTCTTGTGTCCGGGATCCGCAGTGGAGAGACGATCGCTGCCTTCGCCCTCACCGAACCGGGTGCCGGATCCGACGCTGCAGCTCTGGCCACGGTCGCCGAGAAGGATGGCGACGGGTTCCGGATCACCGGCGAGAAGGCGTACATCTCCAATGCCCCCGACGCCGACGTCTACACGCTGTTCGCCCGGACCACGGAGAGCGCGGGCTCGCGCGGGGTGACCGCATTTGTGGTGACAAGTGACTTGGAGGGCCTCAGCGGGGAGCCGATCGAGATGATCTCCCCTCACCCCCTTGGTCGGGTCCACCTCGACGGGGTCTATGTGCCGGGGTCCAATGTCCTCGGGGAGATCGATCACGGATTCAGGGTGGCCATGCAGACCCTCGACCTGTTCCGCCCGAGTGTCGGCGCCTTCGCTCTCGGCATGGCGGAAGCTGCGCTGCGCATCGCCACCGGTCATGCCACGACCCGCGTCGCCTTCGGTGCTCCGATCTCGGAGTTCCAGGGGGTATCACACCAGCTGGCAGATGTCCGCCTTGCCATCGAGGCCGCCGAGCTGCTCGTCTATTCCGCGGCTGCTGCCCATGACGAGGGCCACAGCGAAAGTCTCACCGGCATGGCCGCTATGGCCAAGCTCCATGCCACCGAGACCGCACAGCTCGCTGTCGACACCGCCATCCAGGTGCTGGGGGCAAGAGGCCTCGAAGCCGATTCCACCCTGGCCCACCTCTACCTCGAGGTGCGGGCCCCCCGCATCTACGAAGGCACCTCCGAGATCCAACGCAACATCATCGCTCGGGAGCTGTTCAACGGGAGGTTGTGACCCGTGCTCACCCGGCCATGCGGGCCCGGACCATGATGCAGGCGTGGGCCAGCCAGTTGAACGGTCCGGATTCCAGTTTTTCGATGAGCTGGGAGGACTCGGCACCCGGCTGGAGCCAGATGTTGAAGACAGCCGCCTGCTCACATTCAACGAGCACCTCGAGACCACGCCGTGCCGGGATCACGAAGTCGGCGATGGTCGGCGTCTCGGGTAGATCGAGGACCGACTTCCAACACGGGTCCCCGTCCACCGTGTCGCGGTACGGATTGACGGCGAAGACCCGGTAGCCCTTCCGTTTCAGATCGCGATAGATGATCCCGCCATATTTTCCGACGTGATCGGTGGCTCCGATGACGGCGACACTGGCGCCGGGCTCGGAGAGAAGGGGGGTGAGGTCGGTCATCATGTGAACTGAACGGTATCGGTCCGTCCAACTTCCCGAGAATCGACTCGGTACCGTGGCTGCCGTGACCGAAGTCATCGTCGATGGCGGCCCGCTCACCCCGGGCCAGGTGGTGGAAGTCGCCCATCGCCGGGCCAGGGCGGTCGCCGGGCCCGGCTTAGCCGAGCGAATGGAGCCGGCTCGTGCGGTCGTGGACGCCGCCGTCGAATCAGAGGAGGTCGTCTACGGGATCACGACCGGATTCGGTGCACTCGCTTCGACCCGAATCGACCGGGACGAGGCCGAGACCCTCCAGTACAACCTGCTCCGATCCCATGCATCCGGAGTCGGCCCACCGCTGCCTGACGAAGTGGTGCGAGCCATCCTCCTGCTCAGGGCCAGGACCATGGCCCAAGGTCACTCTGGCGTGCGCCCGCTCATCGTCGAGCGGCTGCTCGAGATGCTCGATCGCGACATTCTTCCCGTCATTCCCTCCCAAGGTTCGGTCGGCGCCTCTGGTGACCTCGCCCCGTTCGCCCACATGGCGCTGCCGGTGATCGGAGAGGGCAAGGTCAAGCTCAATGGGGCGATCGTGGCCGCGTCGCAGACCGACCTGGAGCCGATCGCCCTTCAGGCCAAGGAGGGCCTCGCACTGCTCAACGGGACCGAAGGCATGGCCGCGATGGGCGCGCTGGCCCTTCACGAGGGGCGTCAGATCCTGATCGCCACCGATGTGGCCTGTGCCCTCACCATCGAGGCGATGATGGGCAGTTCCCGTCCCTTTCGTGAGGACATCCACCGCCTCCGCCCGCACCCCGGTCAGATCGCATCGGCGCAGCGCATCGCCGGTCTGATCGAGGGAAGCGGGATCGGAGCCAGCCACGCCGACGATTTCGATCACGCCGTGCAGGATGCCTACTCCCTGCGTTGCGCCCCTCAGGTGCACGGCGCCGTGTCGGACACACTCGACCACATGGAGGACGTCCTGTCCCGCGAGATGGAATCGGTGGTGGACAATCCCATCGTCTTCCCGGACACCGGTGAGGTGGTGTCGGCGGGGAACTTCCACGGGCAGCCGCTCGCCTTCGTGCTCGACTTCGCCGCAATCGCTGTCTCCGAACTGGGCTCGATCTCCGAGCGACGGACCGACCGTCTTCTCGACCCGGCCCGCTCCCGCGGCCTTCCCGCGTTTCTCGCCGCCAACCCGGGGGTCGAGTCGGGGTACATGATCAGCCAATACGTCCAGGCGGCGCTCGTGGCCGAGAACAAAGTGCTCTCCCACCCTGCCTCGGTGGACACCATCCCCACCTCCGGGAACCAGGAGGACCATGTTTCCATGGGATGGGGCGCCGGGCGGAAGTTGTCCCAGGTCCTGGCCAATGCGCGCAGGGTTGTTGCCATCGAGATCATCTGCGCCGCCCAGGGCATCGAGTACCGGCGACCCCTCCTCCCCGCTCCGGGCACGGCCGCGATGGTTGCTTTGATCCGGGATCACGTTCCTCCCCTGAGCGAAGACCGGTCGCTCACCGAGGAGATCGAAGTCGTTGCCGGCCTGATCGCAAACGGTGCGGTGACCGTCGCGGCCGAGGCGTGAGCGACCTGTTCCTGACCGGGATCGCCCGGCTCACCACCAACACAGACGACCCGATCCCCGACGCGGCAATCAAGATCAAGAATGGCTCGGTTGTCTTCGCCGGTCCGGAGTCGGACGCCCCCGAGCAGTCCGGGGCCACCCACATCGCCTGCGAGGGACGGTCGTTGATCCCGGGGTTCGTCGACGCTCACACCCATCTCGTTTTTGCCGGAGACCGGGCCGACGAGTTCTCGATGAAGATGGCCGGAGCCTCGTACGCCGAGGTGGCAGCATCGGGCGGCGGCATCATCTCCACCGTGGCGGCCACCCGGGCAGCATCCGAGGAGGATCTGTTCCAAACCGCGGCGGGCAGAGTGCGCAGGATGGTCGCAGCCGGCACGACGGCGTTGGAGATCAAGTCGGGATATGGCCTGGACCTCGAAACCGAGATCCGCCTGCTGCGAGTGGCTCGAAAGCTGGGTGAGGAACTGCCGGTGACTGTGAGGACCACCTTCCTCGGCGCCCACGCCGTCCCGGCCGAGTATCGCGAAGATCGGGCGGGCTATGTCGACCTGGTCATCGAGGAGATGTTGCCCGCGGCCGCCCCGCTGGCCGACTATTGCGATGTCTTCGTCGAAGAGGGCGCCTTCTCCTCCGATGAGGGCCGCCGTATCTTCGAAGCGGCGGCGGGGTTGGGGCTGAAGGCCAGGGTCCACGCCGAACAGCTGACACGATCAGGTGGCGCCGCTCTCGCCGCAGGGATCGGTGCTGCCAGCGCGGACCATCTCGATCACGTCACCGAAGAGGACGCCGACGCGCTGGCAGCGGCGGGTGTGGTCGCGGTCCTCGTCCCCGGGGCCTCCTACACCCTTCGCTCGCCGCAAGCCCCGGGGCCGATGCTCCTCGATCATGATGTGGTGGTCGCCCTGGCCACGGACTGCAACCCCGGTACCTCCTACTTCGAGTCGATGGGGCCGGTGATCAGCCTGGCAGTAGTCCAGATGGGTCTCACCACCGAACAGGCTGTGTACGCCGCCACCAGGGGCGGGGCCATCTCCCTGGGGCTCCAGGATCACGGTCTCCTGGCTCCGGGCTCGGTGGGCGATCTGGTGATCCTGGACGCACCCTCGACGGCGCACCTCCCCTACCGACCTGGCACCAACTTGGTGTGGAAGACGGTGAAGGCGGGCCGGGTCGTCGCCGGGGACCACTAGGGTCGAGGACCTTCCACACAAAGAGAGGTGATCGACTGTGCGGGACGGACTTCTATTCCTCCACATCGTCGGAGTCGCCGGGTGGCTGGGTGGCGGCGTCTACGCCTTGTACACCTACTCGGCGTTGGCCACGATGGAATCGGCGGCGGCTGGGCCGGCCCTGCAACGACTCAAGAAGGTCGAGGACCGATTCTTCGGGCCCGCCAGCGGTCTGGTCCTCCTCTCGGGAGTCGGACTGGTCCTCACCTCCGACGCCTTTGGCTGGGGCGACGCCTTCGTCATCATCGGGCTCGTCGCCTTCGTCCTCAGCGCGATCCTCGGCGCAACCGTGGGAAAGAGGAACAGCGAGATGCTGGCCGAAGCGGCGAACACCGGCGCCGACGTCCCGAAGGCACTGAGATCTTGGCGACTGGGCACGGTCTGGGACTTCGTCATCCTCTTCGTCGTCATCTGGGCGATGATCACCAAACTCGGAGCCTGAACCGGCGTGGACCGGGCCCGGATCGAGGCATTCCTGGAGAGGTTCGTGGACCTGGCCTCCGGAGCTACCACGATCGGGCTCCTCGCGGTTGCCGACCGCAGCGGGCTCGCCCGACATCTGGGGAAGACGGGTGGTGGGACCGCAGATGAGATCGCTCGGGCCGCGGGTCTCGAGCGCCGTTACGTCGAGGAGATCATGTCCGGTCTGGCCGCGGCCGGGGTGGTCGAATACGAACCGGAGTCAGGTCGCTTCGATCTCCCACCCGAACATGCCCTTTTCCTCGCCGACGAGACCAGCCCCTACTTCATGGGCGGGTTCTTCGACATGCTCCCCGCCTTGCTCGGCCGCGTCGACGGAGTCACCGACGCCACCATCCACGGTGGAGGTGTTGGATTCGAGGAGTTCGGCGAGCCCCTGATCCGAGGCATCGATCGGGGTAACACTCCGTCTCAGACCGCTTTCCTGATCTCCAGGTGGCTGCCTGCGATCCCCGGGGCGGTCCAAAGGCTCGAGTCCGGAATCCGGGTTGCCGACATCGGCTGCGGATCCGGAACGGCGGCGGTCCTCATGGCCGAGGCGTTTCCCGAGAGTCATGTCACCGGGTTCGACGCTTCGGCTCCGTCAATCGCCATGGCCAAGAGCCGGGCGGAAGGTCTCGGCAACGTCGAGTTCCTCGAGCGTGATGCCGGGTCCGTCCCTACCGACCCGCCCTTCGAGCTGATCACCAGCTTCGACGTGATTCACGACCTGTCCGACCCGCTCGCCGGCATGCGCCGAATCCGGCAGGCGCTGTCCGACGATGGGCTCTATCTGATGATGGAGCCGAATGCGAGTTCGAAGCTGGAGGAGAACCTGACCCCGCGTGGCGCCATGCTCTATGGGATCTCGACACTCCACTGCATGACCCAATCGTTGGCCGTGGGTGGCGCCGGGCTCGGGTCGGCCTGGGGGCGGCAACGGGCCGAAGCCCTGGCCCAGGAGGCCGGGTTCGGCTCCTTCCAGCCCCTGGAGGGCATCAGCAACAAGTTCTCCGCCTTCTACCTGCTCCAGCGGTAGCCAGGACCCCCCTCCGGGCATGTTCCTCCGCCCGATGGGGGAAGTACCGGGGGGGAGGGGCTGGGAGGAAATCTCGTCAGACCGCGAGACGTCGAGCGAGCCAGACCGGGAAGATCTCGGTCGGATCGCCGTCCATGGTCCCCGGGCATTCGGCTACCTCCCGGGCGATGGCCGCCGCCGGCCCGGTGGGACGGACGTCCACGTCCACGGGCAACCCGCAGCGGATGAGGTCGACCCCCACCCACACGAACTCCCACGGCTCGGGATTGGGGCCCTGAGCGGAGACGTCGTCCGGGTAGGAGGGGATGAAGCCGAAGAGTTTGGCGTTGTAGAAGTTGTCGGCTGCCAGCCAGGCGTAGTCCGGGGTATCCCTGAACTCTCCGAATGTCCCGTCGGCGTAGCGGAAGTCGAGGGCATAACCCCCGTGGTGTTTCGAGGTCCCCGGAACCGAGTACCAGGTGAGAGCGGCATCGATCGCCTCGTCGGTGGTGCCTCTCAGCTTCGAGTTGAACTGCGTGCGTTGGCTATCTGCCGAGCGATAGGCCGAGGAGACGACGAATCCATGACCTGCCGCCCTGGCCGCGGCTTTCAACTCGAGCCAGGCGGCCGCAGCCTGCGGTTGCATCGGCACCCCGTCGGCGGATTCCAGGTCCGGGCCTGCCTCGGCCCTGATGATGTAGCCCCGAGCGGTCGCGATCTCCCAAATCCGGGCGTCCAGACTCTCGTCCCCGGTCACCGGCTGGCGCCCCGACGGAGGCATGAGATTGGGCAGCTGATCGTCAACCGCATGTTCGTAGAGGGCCTGAAACTGGTCCCCGCTGTAGATGGGGAACTCCCCGTCCCCGTCGGCGGCACGAGCCGGGGGCACGGCACCCGACACCATGATGAGGACGACCGCGGCGACACATAGAGGTTTCATCGGCGTATGACACGCTAAACCGCGGCCACCGATTGGTTGTTGACCGACTCCTACCAGGCGCCGCCTCCGCCACCGCCACCGCCACCGCCGCCACCACCGCCGCCTCCGGAGAAGCCTCCACCGCCGCCACTCGACGATGGCGGGGTGAATGCGCCGGTGAGGGCGGAGCTGATGCCGGCGAAAGCGTTTTCGGTGTGACCTCCCGAATATCCGTAGTTCCCATACCAGTAGATCGAGGAGGTCTGCTCCAGCTCCGGTGGGGCGTGAAGGCGGGCTTGTTGCAGCACTTCGTCGGCGACCCCGAACACGATGGCGTAGATCAGGAAGCGGTCCCAGAGCTCGAGGGAGATCGGCGGTGCCTCCTCGAGCCGTGAGAAGTCGGTGAGATAACGACGGAAGGCATCCCAACGCTCCGCCTCGAGGGCGCCTTCCTTCGAACGGCGCACCCGCACCTTGCGGAAAAAGAGGAAAATGTAAAGGGCGAGGGCCCCAAGGACCATCCCGACGATGATGATGACCGCCATGGTCTGACCCCCCGGGCGTCGTTGCAGGATGCGGGGCAACAGGACGATGGCCCCGAAGACGACGAGGCCGACACCGATGGCGACCAACCAGGCGATCCCGTTCCCGGTCACGTCGAGCATCCCTCCCCGTTTGACCGCTCCCAGAACCCTGGACCGGAAGGTCTGATACGACGATGCGTTCGCCGAGGCATCGTCACGGATCCTCTCCCGGAACTCATGGAGGGGTTGTGGGCCCTCATCGAGGACGCGGCCGACCACGGTCAGGACCGCCTGCTCGTAGTCCTTGAACCCGGTCGTCTTGTCGGTCAGCTCGAGGGTGAGGTCGGTGATGGTCTCGGTGCGGAGCCCACCCCAGGTGCTCCGCTCGACCTGCGTGGGCGTCGCCTTGATCGCCCCCTGACGGATCAGATCGAACATGGTGGCGGTGAACTCCTTCTCGGTGACCGCCCCCTGGGTGAGCAGAGCGCCGACTTCGGCAGGCTTCAGGTCGGTGGGCGGTTCCTGCTCGTACTCCCGGTCGTAATCGACCCTGGGCTCCCGTCCGAAGCGGAAGTAGACCAGGCCTCCCAGCCCAGCCGACAGGGCGAGAGCCAGGGCCGAGCCCCAAACCAGCCCCGACCGTTGGGCAGTGGCGGCGTCGGACGCCTCCTCGGCGAACTCGTCCTCCTCTGCGAGGATCGAGGCGAGCCCGTCCCCGGCGACGACGGTGGCCCCGTCGGTCGACGCGAGGAGGTCTCTCGGGATCACCACCCTCATCTCCACCCACCGGTAGGCGGGGATGTTGCTCGCCTCCAACGAGGGAGATACCTGATCATCGCCCAGTGACGTGGACCCATTGACCGAGTAGGGATGACCGAAGATGCGGACATCACCGGCCACGGCTCCGTCGGGCAGGATCATCCTGGCGGTGAGCCGGTCGAGCCCCACCGACCATTGGTCACCCCAGACCTGCAGGTTGACGTCGGCGACGTCGTCGAAGGCGGTGGTCAAGCCGGTCATGACATAGTCGATCTGGAATGTCCTCTGCTCGTTGATCGACTGGTGGTGCCAAACAATGCGAATCAGGTCACCCTGGTCCTCAACGCCAAACGTGCCTGGTGGTGACGAGCACCCGAGCTCAGTGCACGCTCCCGGCTGATAGGTCACCGACTCGTCGCTGACGGTGACTGCCGAGATCGTCTCACCCGGGCCGACCGGGATGTCCCGATAGGCGCCGGCGAAGTCCCCGTCGAACTCGTAGGTCAGTCTCTCGGTCACCGCGAGTGAGCCGTCGTCGTTGACCACAACGACGACATCGGCATTGGACAGCCAGAACGACTTGGCAAACGCCGCCGTCGCCGGGGCGACGACGAGCAGGAAGACGAGAAGAGCTCGGGCGATCCGGCCCAAATCAGAAGTCGACGGTCGGGGCTTCGACCGCCTCGGGCCCGGCCTCGAAGAACTCTCGTGTCTTGAACCCGGTCATCCCGGCAACGATGTTGGTCGGGATCTGCTGGACCCGGTTGTTGTATGTGAGAACGGTGTCGTTGTAGATCTGACGGGAGACGGCGATCCGATTCTCGGTCTCGGCCAACTCGTTCTGCAGGTTCTGGAAGTTCTCCGACGCCCGCAACTCGGGATATGCCTCGGCGACGGCGAACAGTTGTCGCAGCGCCTGGGTGAGAAAGCCCTCGGCCTGGGCCTGCTCGGCGGGGCCGGTGGCGGACTGGGCCGCGCTCCTGGCCTGAGTCACCCTTTCGAAGGTCTCCCGCTCATGTGACGCGTATCCCTTGACGGTCTCCACGAGATTCGGGATCAGGTCGTAGCGACGCTTGAGCTGGACATCGACCTGGGCCCAGGAATTGTCGACACGGTTCCGGGCCTGGACCAGCCCGTTGTAGATGACGACGAATATGACGACCAGGACGGCCAGGATGATGACGATTATCAGGGTGGCTTCCATGGCCGGGAGTCTAGGGATGACCCCGACCGGGATGCAGAGAACCCGTTTTGGCGCGGCGAGAATGGGGGTGATGACCTCAGCCGGGCGGTTCGGAGCCGTGATCACGTGCATGGACGGGAGGATCCAGACCCGGACCATCGATCAGGTGATGACCCGGTTCGGTGTTCGCTACGTAGACAACATCACCTCGACCGGCGCCGTCCAGCATCTCGATGGGACGCTGACCGCAACTGGTGAAGGGCTGCTCCAGAGCCTGTCCGTATCGGTGCAAGCCCATGGGACCACCCAGGTGGCGGTGGTGGCCCACTCCAACTGTGCCGGCAACCCGGTCTCCGACGCCAAGCAGAAAGAGCAACTCCAGAATGCGGCAGTCGTCATCGCCGAGCGTTTCCCCGACCTGGAGGTGCTCACCCTGTTCTTCGACCCGAGAATCGGGTTCGAGCGGGTCGCATAAGGTGGGGGCGACGCAAGCAGAGGATCCCAATGACCAATACCACCCATTCCGACGCCCTGACCAAGCTGCTCGGTCTCGAACACGCACCAATCGCGATCACCTTCCTCGAAGAGATCCCCGATGACGGGACGCCTCGATTCGACGCCCCGATGTCCGAGCCCACCGAGGACGGCCGCTCGGGCCGGGTCGC
>JBOGEV010000229.1:0-1145 GCA_050742015.1 Acidimicrobiia bacterium | reverse complement strand
GCCCTCCTCTCGAAGATCCCGATCCGGTCGACCCGGATGGCTTCGATCAGCCCGGAGACCGTCTCCAGCTCGATCAGATCGTCAGCTAGCTGGTCGATGGGGAGGTGCTCGGCGTCTTCTGCGATCCATTCTTCCAAGGCCGATCTGAGAGCACTCATCTCATCTCCCCGAACATCTGTTCGATACGCTACAAGACCCCCACGACAGATTCCAGAGGGTCGTCGGATATATCCTCCCCGGCCGTGACGACCCCGGTCTCTGTCTCCGTGATCCTCCCTGTCCTCGACGAAGTGGAGACGATCGACGATGTCCTCGGAGACCTCCTCGCCCAGGATTACCAGGGGCCCGTCGAGATCGTGGTTGCCGACGGCGGCTCGAGCGACGGGACCGTGGAGAAGCTCAAGTCCTGGGAGGGTGGCGAGCCCAGAGTCAAGGTGGTGGGCAACTCGATGCGGAAACAGAGCTTCGGGCTCAACTTGGCGGCAGAGGAGGCGTCCGGTTCAGTCCTGATCAGGGCTGACGGACACAGCCGCTACACCCCCGACTACGTGTCCCGATCGGTCTCCGCGCTGGATGAGCTCGGGGGTGCGGTGGGAGGTCCGATGACCCCGGCAGGGGCCACGTCATTCGGGCGGGCGGTCGCAGCGGCGATGAACAGCCCGCTGACGATGGGCCCGGGGCGGTTCCACCACGCCACCGTCCGGGAGGAGGTCGACACCGTCTATCTGGGCGCTTTCACCAAGGCTGACTTCCAGGAGGTCGAGGGGTTCCGCGCCTTCCCTTCCGGCTCATCGGAGGACGCCGACTTCTACTTCAGGTGGAGGAGGTCGGGGCGGAGGGTCCACGTCGACCCGGCCATCGTCTCTGAGTACCGGCCCCGAGATCATCCCGGGAGGCTCTGGCGCCAATACTTCAACTACGGATTGGGCAAGGCTGAGATGCTCTGGCTCAACGGAAGGCTCCCCTCGACGCGGCCGCTGGCTCCGATGCTCTTGATCCTCGGCCTCGCCGCGACCCTGGTGCTCGGGGCGGTGACCGGCGTCTGGTGGCCGTTCCTGGCGGCGGTGGCCGGGTGGGTGCTGCTCCTGATCTGGGTCGCCCTGCGCAGCGACGCCTCGCCCCTGGGCGTAGTCGCCGCGGCCGGC
>JBOGEV010000228.1:0-3869 GCA_050742015.1 Acidimicrobiia bacterium | reverse complement strand
CGCACCGAGTTCACATTCCACGTCGCCAGCCGCACGCCGTGCACGCTAGCCGCCCTCCTCCGCGGAGCTGTACCCGAGTCCCCCAACACGAACAGGCCAAATTCTCGCACTGTTTACCCAATTCATCAGAAGGCAACGAAGTCATTCTCTGTATTTACATCCATTCACATGAATCCAACTACTGCGTAACGGCCTGTCGCCTACCTTGGAGAAGTGGGCCAGGGGGAACTTTCTTGACGCGGTCTCCCCTCAACAGTCTGATTTCGCGGGAAGGTGGAAGACCATGACGACGAGCAACAAGATCACAGCAGAACAAGGCGTCGAGACGTTCGATCACCTCGTTACTCCCCAATTCTCCCGCCTCGCGGAGTTCGCCGGGTTCGAAGCGTACGAGGCCGTCGCCGTACAAGAGACCGGGAGGGACCTCTCGGTGGTGATCGACGATCTGGCGGAAACAATATCCAGATACGTCATGACGCGGCCCGAGTCTGCGCCACTGATGGGCGGACCAGGCCGATCGGCCAGCCGGCCCCTGATCAGAGAGTGGCTGGCCCGGACGAGCTCGGGACCGTTCGACGGTGAGCTGGCCGCCTTCCTGCGAAATACCGCTCACCTGCCGGGGAACGGAGTCACCATCCCGGGTATGCAGGTCCCGCTGCCTCCGCAGATGGTCCTGGCCCTGATCGCGTGGGTGCAGGGGCAGATTCTCGATGCCTTGGGCGGCACCTGCGACGCAGCCACACTCGCGGCCGCAGGGAGTGCATGGATGAACCAGTTCATGCTGCAACTCGTGATCATCCTGGAGCCCGAGCTGGCCGAACCGGGGGGTCCCCTCGGCCACCACGAGTCTGCGGAGTTCATCCCTATGCGGAGTTGGCGGGCCTCGGCCCCAAGGAGGCGCGCATCCTTCGCAAGACCGGCCCGCTACTCGAACCCGCAGCAGGCGGGGTCGTCGCCGTCGCCTATGACCATCTGCTTTCCCAACCCGAATCGGCCGGATACTTCCAGGACGCCCCTCATCTGGCCCAACGCAAGCGAACGCTCAAGACCTGGTGGTCGAAGAGCACCACCAAACCGATGGACGGCGACTTCCACGCCTACATGTCCAGGGTGGCCGATGCGCACGTCAAGGGCGGTGGACAACATCCCCATGTCGTCATCCCGGCCGACCTGACCATCGCCCTCATGGGATGGGTCGAAATGCGAGTCATGACCGCCTTGAACACGATAGCCCCGGACGGCGACGGCGATTACGTCTTCGGGGAGATACCTGAGCCGGCCGAGGCCGCCAAGGTGGGCAAGGCCTGGATGCGAATGCTGACCCCGCAACTGGGGATCCTGCTCAAACCCTACCTTGCATAGCCCCTCGATGTTCACGGTGGCCGTACGATGATCACTGGTTAAGCTGATTGCTCTTGTGTGGTGCTGTGTGGGGTGGTGGGCGGGCAGAAGGGCCTCCCGACTCTGCGGTCGTAGTCGGCGCTCCGGGTTCTTGATCGTTACCGAGTAGGTACTTTCGGACATCTGGCCCCTCGCGTGTGTCAGCCGCATGATCAATTACCCACAGCGCACAGAGCACCGCCGAGTCGTGTGCCTCCCGGGTGAGCACCACCAGGTCGCAGGGCTCCCTGCGACCTGGTGGTGCTCAGCTGTCTACGAGAATCCTCACACTTTGACAGCGAGATAGGCAGCGAAATTGTACCACCGAAAGATTTGATCGACTAGACCAAAGCCGGCTTCGTCGAGTACTTTTCGATTTTCGGAATCACGGTACGGCACCAGCACATTTTCTAACGCCTCCCGCTTCTTAGCGATCTCCGTGGCGTTATAGCCGCTGCGAATCTTGTGTTGATGGTACATGTCTATGTACAGCCGAGTTAACATCGAACTGTCCGCTAGCGTCTTCTCGGCAAGTATCAAACATCCGCCGGGGGACAGCGATTCATAACACATCTTGAGCACAATGTGGCGATATACTGGGCGAACGAACTGCAACGTATAGAGCATGATGATGACTCGGGCACCGGGAAGTTGATCAAATTGTTCAATCGGTTCGGCCCGTAATATCACGCGGTCAGCGTGTCCGCGTGCAGCGAGCTTTTCGGAGATCTTGTCACGCATGGCCGCCGATGGTTCAATACCGACGAATTGCACCGGCCCATCAGGCGGAACAAGGTCCACGAGACCAATCAACGTGTTTCCCGTTGAACAGCCGATGTCGTAGACTGTCCCACCATCCGACAAGAACTGAGTCGATAACTCGATGGTCATGCGTTGCACTTCGGAATAGAACGGGATACTTCGATCTAGCATGTCATCAAAGACCGCAGCCACGCCATGGTCGAAGACAAAGTCCTTCACGACGTCCGAAGTGCGGAACAGATCGTCATGCATCTTGATCGCTCCGCCCCACGATAATCAGAAAGTACGGTATCCGACTGGATTTGTCGAAAATTACTGGCTCTTGCTCCGCGATGTCAAGGGCGGGTGTGGGCTCAACAACGCTCACTACTCGTAATCCGCTATCGAGAATAGCATTGATGTAGGTTGAGACTGTGCGGTGGTAGGTGACAACGTCGCGCACCCGTACGTTCCCGTAGCGATCCTCGCGTACCTTCGTGCAGACGCCCTCATTGAAGTAGTCGTCGACTACGAAATGCTCATAAGCCCAGTCCAAGACCCGAGGTGTCTTTTTCCAGCCCCCACGGTCCTTGAATGGATGGGGAACTGACAGGATCAGGGTGCCTCCCGGACGTAGTGCCGTTGACAGCGTGCACAAGCTCCACGCAAGGTCTTGCACGTGGTCCACAACGTTGAGGCAACACACTATGTCGTAGGCTCCAGCCTTCTCAGCTAGCGCCTCGATACCGTAGGGCAGAACCGTCGCACATTCATCGTGCTCGGTGAGGCGTTGCTTGAGGAGTGAGCGCATGGCAGATTCAGGCTCGTAAGCGTCGACTATCGCACCTCGCGCTGCAAGGCTCGTCGTTATCTGGCCGGCACCAGCGCCGACATCGGCTACTGTACGGTCAGCGACCGTCGGCAGCAATGTGTCAACGAGGCCATCTAACAAGATCGAATTGAATGAGTGCGACTCTCGCTCTTCTTGGTAGTGCCCTGCTATGTGGTCCCATACCTTACCCGTCGCGGATTGCTGACCGCAGATATGGCAATCGTGAGCGACCTGGAAATCTTCCCATGTTGTTTCGTAGGTACGGGAGTCTATGAGGAGCCGCCGACCTGCGGTCGTCGTCTTCATGCCGAGAATCCAACGGATTGCCTCGTTGGCTTGGACCGATGCGACGATGGCGTTGAGCGGGCCGTAGCTCGGGGCTTGCCAGGCGGGGTTGAGTTCAATGCGTGACGCTTGCACAGATACCGGACCAAGCGGCTGTTCTGCAAGGGCCTCAGCCGCAACGCGAATGCACTCGAAACAAGGCGTGTCTGGGACGGACAGCAACGGACCAATACAGCCGTGCCCCTCGATGTATCCAGCGGCGCTGAACGGCCGCTGCAAAGGTACACACGCGGCGTTTGGTCCAGGAGTGAACCTCCGCTGGACGGTCAGCCGAGAGCAATACTAGATCACTGCGATTTGCGACTGTTTCTGCCAGGTCTGAGCCGTCGAATCGCCGAGCGATGATCTCGATGTCCAAATCAGAACGAAGTGCACGTAGGCGCGTCGCCGCAGCATCGACCTTGAGTCGGCCAACATCGTCTTCCCCAAATAGGGTCTGTCTCGTCAGATTCGACAGTTCCACGGTATCGCCGTCTGTGATAACTAAACGGCCGATTCCGGCAGCGGCGAGGTGAAGTGCAAGATGAGTTCCTATCCCGCCCATACCGATCAGGCCAACGGTCGTATCCGC
>JBOGEV010000227.1:0-9418 GCA_050742015.1 Acidimicrobiia bacterium | reverse complement strand
GTTCTACACGGTGACCATGAATGGACCGTGGCGGGAGCTCACCCGAGCACTCGGCTGGACACCAAAACAATACGCCGAGAACATAACCAGGTTGCTTCGTCGCAGCCTCCTTACCGATTGACATCCGGCAGTGAGGTTTCGACATCGGACGCCGCTCGCCCGCAATTCACACCGATCAGCAGCGAAGGTCCGTCCGGAATCACAATGACGTCGCTCGTAGCGCTCTCGCTGGGAGCCATGTTGGGAGCCATTCCCTGCGGACTCGCACGCATGGCGATGGACGTCGGTGGACTGGGAAGCCTGTCGCTGCGGCGTCTGTGGAGTCCCATGGACGCCCGTGGACACCGCTTGGAGATCTACGGACCAGGAGGTTGGGTGTTCGAGTCGCCCCGGGCGCGCCAAGCAAAAACCCCTGGTAGAAGCAGTGTCGGGCACGTATGTGGCCGCCGAACCTTGGCCACCGCCATGTCATGGGAGCGATTCCCGGGAGCCATTCTGCATCAGAATCATGCCATCGCGGGCGAAGCGAAGCCACGGTCATGGACTCTCTTAGCAGTGAGTGCGAGTCGACCTTCTGACGAACGTCTACCACCGGTCTGTCTGCCCACGGAACAAAGTCGATCCTGGACCTAGTCCAGGTACGAAACAATTGGCCGTCATTGGCCTCGTGAATGAAGCAGAGCTAACAACCCTCGAGACCATGGAGTCTGATCGTGTGGAAGCCTATTGCTGGGCGTTCACGTACTCGTTCGAAGACCTTCTCGCCGACGAGGGCGCGGAGTACTGGCAGTTCTGCTTCGGCCTTCCCGTCGACCGGACGGACCTGAAGCAGGAGGTCGGCGTTTACCAGAGCGCTGCACGACCCGGGCAGGCTGAGAAAGTTCCCACGATTGACCGTCCGACGTCCAGGTGCAACGATCGTTTGTCCGAGTCACGTCCGAGGAGCAACCATGTCGGAGTCGGTGCCTGTCAATTTCGAGAACTTTGTGCAGGCTGAGACCGCCCGCATGTTCGTCGACCTCCAGCGGGCGGCGGGCGGTGTGAACCAGTTGCAGCATTTCCGGACACCGACCCCCCTCGACGAACAGACAGTCATTCGGATGAACCGCGACACGCTGTACAGCTGGGCTATCGCCGACATCAGCCGAGGGGCGACGCTGACGATCCCTGATGCCGGCGACCGCTACACCTCAGTGATGGTCGTCAACGAAGACCAGTACATCAACCGCATCTTCCACGATCCGGGCGACCACGAGCTGACCGTGGACGAGTTCGACACTCCATTCGTGCTCGTCGCAGTGCGCACCCTCGTCGACCCTGTCGATCCCGACGACGTGACGGCCGTGAACGCGCTTCAGGACCAGTTCGGCTTGTCCGCCGCCTCTGACAATCCGTATCAGCCCGTCGCCTACGACGAGGCGAGCCTCACCGCGACCCGTCAGGCGCTGCTCGAACTGGGCAAGGGCCTCACTGGCTTCGAGAGGGCCTTTGGCTCACGCGATGACGTGGACCCGGTCCGCCGCCTGATCGGCGCGGCACTCGGCTGGGGCGGACTCCCCGAGTACGAGGCGTCCTACATCAACGTCAACCCGGGCCTTCCCGTCGGTGAGTACGAGCTGACCGTGACCGACGTCCCCGTCGACGCGTTCTGGTCAATCTCGCTCTATAACGACAAGGGCTACTTCGAACCCAACGACCGCAACGCCAACAGCGTCAATAGCATCACGAGCATCCCCAACGATGACGGCTCGATCACCGTCCACTTCGGTGGCTGCGGTGATGAACGTCAGAACTGCCTACCGATCATGGACGGCTGGAACTACACGGTTCGGCTCTATCGACCGCGCCCAGCCATCCTCGATGGATCCTGGACCTTTCCCACCATCGCAACCCGTTCCTGAGAAAGGTTGGGAGCATTCCGGGCGGATAATGTCTGCCCACCGGGATTGTAAGAGACCTAGGCCAACTGCTCGCATCGCTCGTTGGCTAGACCTTCCCAAGCGGAAGAACATGCGCAGGATCCGGCAACCTGCGCCTCCCTACCAGTTGGGCCGCGCCGGGTGTGCTGGCCGCGGCCCTCGTGGGAGCCAAGTTGGGAGCCATTCTCTGTGGACGCCGACGTTTGCGTGTGGACGGCGGTGGACTCGGGAACCCTCACTTCCAGACGGGATGGATGGCTGTGAACGCCCACGGACACTGTTTGGCCATCTACGGATCAGGAGGTTGGGTGTTCGAGTCGCCCCGGGCGCGCACAGCGAAACCCTTGCACCACAAGGGCTTTCTGCTCCACACCGGCCTCTGAACCTTCTGACGTTTGGGAGCCATCCGTCAGTACCCAACGTGTCAGGGGAGAAGATGTCTAGTGAGGTAGGCGGCCTGGACTGTGCTCGCCTCGTCGAACAGGGCGCTGGGGTGGTAGAGCAGTCCGAAATGCCCACCGTCGAGGTCGTACCAGTCCTTCTCACCGGCGAGGAGGTCGAACGCCTCTCGGCTGACTACCGGGTTGGCGTGGACCATCTCGTCGGCGGGTGCGACCATCATCAGCGAGGGGACGGTCACGTAGGGAGCACACAGGTATGGGCTGTAGGGGGCGGTGTTGGAGGGGTTGATCCTCGTGGCCAGGTTCTGCCACCCGCTTCCGTGTCTGCCGCCGTAGTCGATGAACCAGCGGTACGCCTGGATGGGCTTGAGCAGTGAAGGAGCGCCTAGCTGGTCCGGTGAGACGACAGGAATTGGACCAGTCTTATCGCCTGGCCCACCGGAGACGTCACCGGATTCGAAGGTCTCAAGGATCGCTTCGAACAATTCACGTGCCGGCTCGACGTCAGGCGAGGTGGCGCCGAAGACGGGGCATTGAGCCACGACCACTTTGACCCGAGAGTCGCAGGCAGCCACCAGGAAAACCTGCCCAGCAGAATATGAGTCGCCCCACACTCCGATCCGGTTCGGATCATGGTCTTCGATGGTCGAGGCGAAGGTGATGGCGTCTCGATAGCCGCGGGCTTGCACCCACGGGTTGATCTCTTGGCGTGGCTCCCCGCCACTGATCCCCAGATTCCGATGGTCATAGAGGAGGGCCGATACGCCCGCCTCAGCGAACACCTCGGCGTACCGGTCGGCAACCATCGGAATGGTGGCGGAGGTGCCATGAGTCATCACCACCATCGGAAAAGGCGGGTTGCCTTTCGCCGCCTTGTAAAGGAGCCCCCGTATGACCGCACCTTCAGATTCGAACTTCACGGCAACCCGGCGAGAACCCCAACCATCCATGGGGAGACCCTACGGCCAGCGGCTGCGGGAGCCAACCTGGGAGCCAAGCGTCATGGCGGGGCCCTCACCCCACCCGAGCCACTATTGCCTCCGCGATCCACCGGGCGTCCTCGTCGATGCCGTGGATGATTCCCGACTTCCTCGTGTGGAGCCATGGGAGACCGAGGAAGTAGATCCCGGGTACCGGTGAGACTCCTCGGACGTGAACCGGTCGCCCGTCGGCGTCGGTCGCCGGGACCTGCAGCCACGAGAAGTCGCCGTCGAATCCGGTGCACCAGACGACGGTGCTCACACCTTCGGCTGCCAGGTCGAGCGAGACGATACCGGCGGCTGCCAAGCCAGGCCCCGCAGCCACGTCGATCGGGTCCACCTCGGCGGGCGGGACATCGATCCCGTTCTCCCGGACGAAGGTATCGATGTTCTGCTTGAGCTCGGCCGAGAAGCCGTCGGCGAAGGCGATGTGGCCAGCGAGCCCGTCGTCGGTGGTCAGGACGCCGTCGTTCACGTCGCTGAGGCGTCCCATCAACCAGACCCCCTGTCGCTGCAGCTCCTGCAGGCTGACCGTCCTCCCGCGGGGGCCGACGCCGGAGACCTGGGGTTGGGCGGCGAACTGCATCACCGGGTCGGCCAGATCCTCGACCTGCTGATCCATGAGGCCGACGTCCACCATCCAGTCGAGCACGTCGCTGCCCCGGTACCGGCGAGGAACGCGGGCGACCCTGCTCGTGCACAGGTACACAGTGCGGCCGGCCTCGACGAGATCCTCGACGATCTGACAGCCGGACTGCCCACTTCCGATCACGACCACTGCACCCTCCGACAGCGCCTCCGGTGAGCGGTAGTCGGCCGCATGGAGTTGCACGATCGACTCAGGGAAACGCTGGCTGATCGCCGGGATCTTCGGCGTCACCTGCCCCCCGGAGGCCACGACGACGCTGCGCGCAGTGAGGGACTCGCTCATCCCGTTCCGGTCGACGGTGTCGACGACGAACCAGTCATCGAGCGCAGAGACACCCACCACGGTGGTGCCGGTGCGGATCGGGAGCGAATGGCGGGCGGCATGGCGCTCGAAGGATTCGACCAGCTGGTCGCGCAACCAGAACCCGTCCGGGTCGTCGCCATCGTAGGGGGAGCCGGGCAGGCCGTTGATCCGATTGGGTGTGTTGACGGCAAACGAGTCCCACCGCTGCAACCGCCACGACTCGCCGATCTCGCCACGTTCGACGATAACGAAGTCCACGCTCGCCGCTCCGAGGTGATACCCGACCCCGAGCCCCGCCGAACCGGCTCCGATCACGACGACGTCGAACCCGGTCATGTCCCCCCGGCGGTTCTCGTTGTCTATGGCCATCCGCGCCGCGAGAAAGGGAGAATCGAACAAATCCCCTAGTTGATCCTCGTTCGCGGTGTCAACATGATCGTGCCTCCCGCCCGTGCCGCTACTAGCTGTCACGAGGCTAGAACGGTCGATCCCTGGGGTGCCCCATCTCGACAGTGAAGCACATCAAACTGTCCGGAGCCTGAGCGCGGTGTGGAGATCTCTCGCCATGGGAGCCAAGTTGGGAGCCATTCTCTGTGGATTCCTACGGACACGCATGGACGCCGGTGGACCCGAATGGCCGTCGTCCCGGCCCATGTGGAACTCTGTGGACACCCGCGGACACCGCTTGAAGATCTACGGATCAGGAGGTTGGGTGTTCGAGTCGCCCCGGGCGCGCAAGCGAAACCCTTGCAGTAGCAGGGAATGTAACGTGCCCTCCCTCGGTGAAGGATCCTCACAGGGCGATCATTGGGAGCCATTCGCCCGGTCGGGCATTTTCGGGCGGTCACCTCAGGGACTGACACGCACGGTATTTGCCCATGTGCGTGGTGTGAATCGCTCCGAGTGTTAGTTCGCTTCGCCTGCTCCGACGCCAGGCGCTTCGATGCTGGCCAGGAAGTGCCGTAGGTGATCCCGAACGGTTTGAGCGGCCGAGCCCGGGACGAAGGGTAGGAATAATGGTGCGAGAAGCCACCCCCGACCGCGCAAGTGACGTACGGCGCGGATCTCTACCCGGCTGCCACCATCCTCGGGGGTTGCCCAAAGCTCCCACGTGCTGCCCCGCTTGAACAGGTTGGAGTCGATGACCGTTCCCCGCAGCGCGTGCGGGGCCGACCAGTCGTAGAGCAATCTCTCCCAGACGTACCCGATGGGCCACGAATTGCCTTCCGTCACTTCCGCGTAGTCCACTCCGACGTCATGCACCTCCAGGTACTCGACATGCACGTCCGGCCACATCTGCGCACGCCGATCTGAGAAATCCCGCGCCGCCGCTAGAACCATCTCCGCCGGCAGCTCGCTGTGTTCGCTCACACGGACGCTCGGCACAGGCGTGACCGTAGACACCGAAGGCTGGCCGATGCCTCGATGAGCGCATACGTAAGTCGAAGCACACGTACGCCGAGACTCCCGTGGCTGGATGGATGAGCGCGCTAATCGTCGGTGGGTGGCAGCGCCGCGAACTCCCGTGGGAGCCAAGTTGGGAGCCATGCTCTGTGGACTGCCACGGACGGCCGCGGACGCTGGTGGACTCGGAAGCCCGCAGTTCTGTGCCGGATCGACGCTCCTGGACGCCTGTGGACACCGCTTGGAGATCTACGGATCAGGAGGTTGGGTGGTCGAGTCGCCCCGGGCGCGCCAGGCAAAGCCCCTGCCAATCGGCGCACGAAGCCGCTGGCCGCCGACTGCTAGCTTTTTTGTCATCGACATCATCGAGTTCAAGCCGACCTTCGACCAGTACGCCTACACGTTCGGTGGCGCCGCTCCGCTCGAGCGGGTCAGGCCGGGGGCCACTCTCAAGCTGTGGTCTGAGGACGCCTTCAACCATGCCCTCAAGTCTGTCGACGATCTGTCAGGCGACAAGGTCGACCTCCGCTTCGTCAACCCCCAGACCGGCCCGTTCTATGTCGAGGGCGCCGAGCCGGGCGACACGCTGGCCATTCACATCGTCGATCTCGTTCCTGCCCGCACCTGGGGGGCGTCGGCCGCCATCCCATTCTTCGGTGGTCTTACCGGCACCGATCGGACCGTGAATCTCCAGGATGCGCTGCCTGACACGACCTGGATCTACCAGGTGGACACCACCCGCAACACACTCGGCTTCGATGCCCGGTTCGGCGATTTCAAGGTGGAGTTGCCCATTGAGCCGATGCTGGGCACAGTCGGGGTCGCTCCGCCGGGCGGGGAGGTGCGCTCGTCGCTGGTGCCTGAGCGTTTCGGTGGCAACATGGACTCGCCCGAGGTCAAGTCGGGCACCACCATCTTCCTCGGCGTCAACGTCGAGGGAGCGCTTTTCTCCCTCGGCGACGGCCACTATCGCCAGGGAGAAGGGGAGGCGTGCGGGACCGCCGTCGAGGGGGCGATGGACTCGACCATCATCGTCGAGTTGATCAAGGGTCATGCCCCGATCTGGCCCCGATTCGAGAACGACGACTACTGGATGGCGGCCGGCTCGTCCCGCCCGATGGAAGACTCGTGGCGAATTGCCCAGGTCGAGATGGTTCGGTGGTTCGGGGAGCTCTTCGACTTGCATCAGATGGACGCCTACCAGCTGCTATCGCAAATCGCCGAGGTCCCGGTCGCCAACGTGGTCGACTCCAATTACACCGTGGTCGTCAAGGCGCGCAAGGGACTCCTATCGGAGGTCGGCGCCTTCGACGGGATGCATGAGGAGCTGTCCAACCGAGCGCACGAGTTGGGGTCGATGCACTGACGGGCTACCCCGTCGCCGCCTCAACTCCTCCCGCGCGGATCACAAGAGAGGAGACGGAGAGATGGACCTGAAACTCGAGGGACTGAGGGCCCTGGTCACCGGAGGCTCCCGGGGCATAGGTCGGGCCATCGTCGAGGCGTTCGTCGCGGAGGGAACCAACGTTTGCTTCTGTGCGCGCAACGCCGACGGGGTCCGATCCACTGAAGAGTCATTGGCCCTGGAAGGGGGCATCGTCTCGGGCACGGTGATGGATATGGGAGACCCATCGGCCATCATCCACTGGGTCGAGGATTCGGCCGCCCGGCTCGGCGGCATCGACATCGTCGTCAGCAACGTAAGTGCTTTGGCGATCCCTGACTCCGATGAGAACTGGGAAGCCTCACTCAACGTGGACCTGATGGGCACCGTTCGGCTGGTCAAGGCGGCGATGCCCTATCTCGAGAAGAGCGAGGCGCCTTCGATCGTTGCCATCTCCAGCGTTTCTGGCCGTGAGGTGGACTTCGCCTCGGGTCCGTACGGGACGGCCAAGTCAGCAATCGTCGCCTACATCCAGGGACTCGCCTACCAGTTGGCAGAGAAGGGCATCCGGGCCAACACGGTGTCACCGGGCAACACGTTTTTTCCTGGTGGCGTCTGGGACGGCATAAAGAGCGGAAATCCGGATCTCTTCAAGTTCGCCATGGACTTGAACCCGACGGGTCGGATGGGAAAACCAGAGGAGATGGCCGCAGGTGTGGTGTTCCTGGCCAGCCCGGTATCGAGTTTCACCACTGGGGCGAACCTTCTCATCGACGGCGCCCTCACCCGGGGAATCCAGTTCTAGCTGTCTCATCCGGCAACCAGCGGTCCGGCTGCCACGATTGGCCCGGGTCGCGAGTGCCCGGCCAGGTGATCGGGTCCGGGTGATGGTCCCAGAAACCTCGCCGGGGGCGTGCACCAGGTCGCACAGAAACCCCCGTCGCCCGGGGGTTTCTGTCGTACGCGGAGTGAGTAGAGGACGGCTACCCGTTCTCCGCATCCCAGGCTTCGGCCATGGCATCGAGATTTTTCATGTAGAGGAGGGCGCAATCCTCGCCCCCATTGAAGGCGCCCGGCCCACCACCGCAGAGATCCTGGAACTCGGTGCCATGGTGCTCATTTAGGTACTGGATCGGGAAACCACGCATCGGCGTGAAGTCGGGGCTGTCGGCGGTCAAGCTGACGATCAGGCCGTTGTCGATGGCCATCAACACGTATCCCTCGATGCCCACACCGAAACGATCTTGGATGGGGCCGCGCCAGACGTAGCCACAGCTCACGGCCAGGCCATCGGTGCGCGAATCCCGGCCACCGGTCTCGGTGCACTCCACACTCTCGAAGCGACTCTCGGTCGTTGTGCGCCAGTCGAAGTACTCCTGATGGGACTGGCGGACCGTCTCTTCACTGAGAGACTCTCCGAAGATGACGGCGTCCTCGCTGTGCAGGGCCCACCATGCATCAGAGTCGTTCTGGTTGATCGCTTCGAAGAAGGTGGCGGCCACCTCTTCTGGTGAGGCCACTTCGCCGGGCCCTGGCCGAAGCAAGGCGATAGCACCGGCCGCGACGACTACGACGACTGCGGCCCATGCCGCTATCGCCAGTGAGCGTCGCCGCTTCGGCGGAGCCGCCGAAGGTTCGAAGTCGATTACTGATTGGGTACTGGGCATTGTGTGATTCCTTTGCGGTGCGGCTCCCGTGTTCGTGGAGCCCGGGTTTTCGATCAACGCATTGGGATCCGGCACCGGGTTGGCCTCACGGAGCGCAGCCAGTAGGGCTCTTTCGTCGGTCATGACGCGGCTCCCTCCGTCAAGGTCGTCGAGGTTGAATGGTGAGCGTTCGAACCCTTCAACTGGTCCGATAGACGACGAATCGCCCGATGGAATCGATGATCCACCGCATCCCGGGAGCATCCCAGGATGCGGGCGATATCGGTCCGGGGCAACTCCTCCCAGGCGACCAGTCGAAGCACCTCCTGGTCCGCCCGCCTGAGCCGCCCGAGAGCGGCCACCAGCTCCTGGGACTCGTCCTTTCGGATGACCAAGGTGTCCACCGCAGGCATGACGTCGACGGGCAGGCCGGAGAGCCTGTCCTGCAGCCGCCGCCGGCGGCCAAGGCTGCGGCGATTATTCGCCAGCACCCTTCGGGCCACGCCGTACAACCAGACCAAGGCCTGTTCGCCCGCAGGGATCTCGCCGATCCGCCGCCACGCCACGAGGAAGGTTTCTGCCGCTGCGTCGGCGGCGTCGCTCCCCGGCGCCCTACGCAGGCAATAGGCCAGGATCCGGGCTTGGTAACGATCGTGTAGGTCCCGGAACCTCGCCTCGTCCTTGTTCGTCGCCATCTCTGGTCCTCACAACCCGATGTCGGTCCAATACCCA
>JBOGEV010000226.1:0-25122 GCA_050742015.1 Acidimicrobiia bacterium | reverse complement strand
CCTGGGTCTCGATACTTTGGAGTGCATGGAGGGGTATTCGAATGATCAGGTCGAGGTGGGGATCGGCCACTTCCTTGCCCTTTCGGCGGCGGCTCTGGCGGCGGCTTGTGAATGGTTGATGGAGGCGGATAGGGGTCAGCAGTTTCTCGCTGACGGCTCGCGGGATCTGGTGCATTGGGTGTCGGCTCGGTTTGGGTTTCGTCATTCGACGGCGGCTCAGTTGGTGCGGGTGGCCCGTCGTCTTCAGGATTTGCCGGTTCTCCGCTCCCGATTTGCCGAGGGTGCGTTGGCTTTGGATCAGGTGGATGCGATTTCGAGGATGGCGACGCCGGATACCGAGGTGGGGCTGATTTCGGAGTGTCTTGGTTTGTCGACGGCGGCTTTGGATCGGGCGGCCCGGCGGGCCAATCCGCCGAGCAGCGATGATGAGCGGTCGGTGTGGGAGCGTCGGCATCTTGGTCTGCAGTGGAATCTGGACGAGTCCGAGCTCAAGTTCGGTGGTTCTATGCCCGGTGCCGAAGGGAGACTGTTCGAAACTGCGGTCCGGGGGCGGGCGGATCGGATGCCATCCAACCCCGAGTCGGGGATGTTCGACCCGTATCCGGCCCGTCTCGCCGATGGTCTGGTCGAAATCTGTTCCACTACCAGTGGGGATGTGGGTGATGGGGTGGCGGTTCAGGTGACCGTGTTCGCCGACCTCGAAGCGTTGACCGAGGATACGACCACGACCGGCGTTGCTGAGATTCAGGGTGGTCCGGTGATCGCCAACGAGACGGCGAGACGTCTTTCCTGTGATCCGATCGTGGAATGCACCATCTACGACCATGGGAAGGTGTTGGGGATCGGTCGTCGTTCCCGGCTGATCCCGGCCTGGCTCAGACGTCAACTGTGGCATCGGGACGGGGGATGTCGTTTCCCCGACTGTCCGGAGAAGGGTTGGCTTCATGCTCATCATCGGCGACATTGGGCCGATGGTGGCCCTACCGACCTGTGCAATCTGATCCTGTTGTGCTCATACCACCACCGGTTCCTCCACGAACACGGATGGGAGGTCGAAGACGGACCCGACGGGAAACTCGTGTTCACCAGACCCGACGGCCGGGTCTACCCACCCGCCCGACCCGCCCTCGACCCCCGACTCAAAGAACTGGTCGGGCTCCGAACCTAGGGGTCTGTCGCCCCCGACACACCCCACCACTAGCCTCGTTTGATGGAATTCGTAGAGCTCACCGTTGACGACACCGTCGCTCTGGTCCGGCTGAACCGCCCCCCGGTCAACGCATTGGCCGAGGACATGGCGCTGGAATTGAAGGAAGCGTTCTCGGGCTGCGCCGATCCCGCCATCCGCTCGGTGGTGGTGACCGGGCAGCCTCATTTCGCTGCCGGCGCCGACATCAAGGGATTCCAGTCCACCTTCGACTCCGGCGCCGAGGAGCGCAGCGCCTGGACCCTTCAGGAGGCAATCGCCGCACTGGAGGCGCTGGAGAAGCCGACCATCGCCGCGGTCCACGGCTATGCCCTCGGCGGAGGGCTGGAACTGGCAATGGGGGCGGATTTCCGACACCTCGCCGTCGATGCCCGGGTCGGCCAGCCGGAGATGTTGCTCGGGCTCATACCCGGCGCCGGGGGCACCCAGCGGCTGACCCGTCTGGTCGGATACCAGCGGGCCAAGGAGATGGTCTTCTCCGGGCGTCAGGTGGATGCCGAGGAGGCGTTGGACAGTGGTTTGGCAGACCGGGTCTTTCCCACCGACGAGCTGCTCGAGGCCACGATGGACGCCGCCAGGGAGTGGGCGTCCAAGCCGACCCGGGCCATCGCCGCTGCCAAGAAGGCACTCAACCACGGGTTCGGGATGCCGGTCAGCGAAGGACTCCTCATCGAGCGGGAGGCATTCAACGACTCGTTCAGGACCGAGGATGCCCGGGAAGGCGTCGCCGCCTTCATCGGCAAGCGAGAACCCGACTTCAAGGGCCGCTGACCTCCACCCTCTGTCTCAGCCGCTCCAGGTTTCCCTTCCAGACCTTCCTCAGGATGGGCTGCGCCAGCCAGGCACCGAACACGCCGCCTAGCCACCAGGGAAAGCGCAAGGTCTCGGTCCAGCGGAGCTCCGTGCCGGAACCGGAAGGCCGAATCTCGAAACGCCCAACCCCTGTCACGGATCCGACGTGCTCGACTTCGATCAGCCGCCCATCATCCCACCCGACCACCGTCATGACATCGGTTGCCCGTAGGGGCCCGATCCGGGTCGGCACCCTCATCCGAGTCCCAACGCCGCCGGTCCGGGAATCGAGGAACTCGACCGCTTCGGCGTCGCCCATCCACTGCGGGTGGGAGGCGAGGTCGGCTAGCTCGGCCCAGACTCGGGTGGGCGGTGTGTTGAGAAGGACGACGAGTTGGACCGGCTTCAAGATGGCTGCCTTGGTGGGGTGAATGGTGACAGCCCCGGCATCCTGCGACAATTGGCGCTGATGTGATCTATCTCGACCATGCTGCCACCACGCCGATGCGACCCGGGGTCTGGGACGCCATGGCCCTTTATTCCGACGACGTTTTCGGCAACTCCTCGGGTGTCCACGAGGTGTCCCGGCGCGCCAAGAACGCCCTGGAAGAAGCCCGGGAGCGGATCGCGGCCGCAATGGGAGCCGGCCCGAGGGAGATCGTCTTCACCTCCGGAGGCACCGAGTCGGACAACCTCGCTCTCAAAGGCTCGGCCCTCAGTAGCAACCCCAGGCGTGGAGTGGTCACCGTGGTCACTGAACACGAGGCGGTCCTGGAGACCACCGACTTCCTTCGTCGCCTCGGGGTTCCCACCGCCGTCGTCGCTGTGGATGAGAAGGGAGCCGTCGATCTCGACGCCCTCGTCGACGCCGTCGACGCCAACACCGCAGTCCTCTCCGTGATGTACCTCAACAACGAGACGGGTGTCATCCAGGACCTCCCCCGGATCGTGTCCGCGGTGAAGGAGCGAGAGCCCGACGTGTTGATCCACACCGACGCCGTCCAGGCGTTCTCGTCGGAGGGGATCGACGTCGATGCTCTCGGTGTCGATCTGGTGACCGTCACCGGGCACAAGTTCGGCGGTCCCAAGGGCGCCGGGATCCTCTACGTGCGAGAGGGAACCGCTCTGGAGCCGGTGTTGCACGGAGGGGGCCAGGAATTGGGGAGACGTTCGGGGACTCATGACGTGGCAGGCGCAGTCGGCCTCGCCGTCGCCATGGAGGCCGCCGTCGCCGACCGGCCCCGGTTCCGGAGCCAGGTGGGCGAGGTCCGGGACGACTTCGAGAAGCGCATCGTGGCCGGGGTGCCCGATTCCGTGGTGAACACGCCTGAGTCGATGCGCTCGTCGCACCATCTCAACGTGAGGTTCCCCGGCATTCGCAACGAGACGCTTTTGATGCGCCTCGATCGCGCCGGAGTTGCTGCGTCTGCGGGCTCCGCCTGCCAGTCCGGCGCATCGGAGGTGTCCCACGTCCTCGAGGGCATGGGCCTCACCCCCGAACAGGCCCGGGAGAGTGTTCGATTCAGCTTCGGGTGGAACAGCACGGCCGACGAGGCAACGGACGCCGCCGAGATCCTGCTCGGCTTGGTCGAGGAATTGGCATGAGGCCCCTGGTCGCCATGTCGGGAGGCGTCGATTCCTCCGTTGCCGCCGCTCTGATGAAAACCGCCGGCCATGACGTGATCGGGGTCACCCTCAAGTTGTGGTCCGGACCCAACGGGGAGGCCCCGACCGCAGGCTGTTGCACGGTTTCCGACGCCGAGGATGCGCGTCGGGTGGCTGCCCAACTCGACATTCCTTATTACGTGCTCGACTACACCGAGGAATTCCGGGACGGCGTGGTCGACCGTTTCGTTGGGGACTACGCCTCGGGCCGGACTCCCAATCCCTGCATCGAATGCAATCGCACGGTCAAGTTCGATCGCTTGCTGAGTGGCCTGGACGCCTTCGGCTCCGATGTTCTCGTCACCGGACACCATGCCCGCAACCGATTCGAGGACGGGGTGTGGAGTCTCCGTCGGGGAGAGGACCGGGCGAAGGATCAGTCTTACGTGCTCTCCATGCTGACCCAGGCCGAGTTGTCCCGGACGGTTTTCCCGGTCGGCGAGATGACCAAGGCCGGGGTTCGGTCGATCGCGGCCGATATGGGGCTGCGCACGGCGTTGAAGCCGGAGTCGATGGACATCTGCTTCGTGGGCCAGCGTGACTACCGGAGTTTCGTGCGTGACACGTCGCCCGGGGCGTTCGAACCGGGGCCGGTTGTCGATGGTGACGGCACCGAGATCGGGAGTCACGAAGGGATCATCGGGTTCACGGTCGGCCAGCGCCGCGGGCTCGGGGTAGCAGTCGGTGAGCCCAGGTTCGTGGTCCGCATCGACCCCGGCACCTCGACCGTGGTCCTGGGGCGGCGGGAAGAGCTGGAAGTGGCCGGTGTGGCGCTCCGCCAGCTCACCTGGACCGATGGAATCCCGGCGTCCGGTCAAGTGGCGGCCCAGTACCGGGCCCATGGCGAGCCAGTGGCAGCGACGCTCCACGACGATCGTCTGCTGTTCGCCGAGCCCCAGCAGGCAGTTGCCCCGGGCCAGACCGTTGCCCTCTACGACGACGATCGGGTGCTCGGCGGCGCCCTGATCGCCGATACTTTCAGGTGATCACCGGGCGGTAACGTCGCAAGCGATGACGGATGACGCCACCCGAATCGAGGAACTGCGCTCCCAGGTCAACGAGCATCTCTACCGCTATCACGTGCTCGACGACCCGACGATCTCCGACGCCCAGTTCGACGCCCTCATTGCTGATCTTCGTCGGATCGAGGAGGAGCACCCGGAGCTGATCACTCCGGACAGCCCGACCCAGAGAGTGGGGGCACCGGTGGGCGATCTGTTCAAGCCGGTCCGCCACCTTCGGCCCTTGTTCTCCCTCGACAACGCCGATTCGGCCGAGATGCTCCTCGCCTGGGAGCAGCGTATGGAGCGCCAGCTGGGACGTCCCCCGGAGGGTTATGTCGCCGAGCTGAAGATCGACGGTCTGGCCGTGGTGCTCACCTACCGCGACGGTGTGCTCGTCACCGGAGCCACGCGGGGCGACGGAGTCACCGGAGAGGACATCACCGCCAACCTGCGAACTATCAAGTCGGTACCGCTCCGGCTCCTCGATGGCGATCTGCCCTCCGTCCTCGAGGTCCGCGGCGAGGTGTACATGCCGGAGTCGGCCTTCGAGGAGCTGAACAAGCGTCAGGCCGAGGCCGGGGACAGGATCTTCGCCAATCCCCGCAACGCGGCCGCCGGATCAGTCCGCATGAAGGACCCCTCGGTGACCGCCTCCCGCAACCTGGCGATCTGGGTGTACCAGTTGGGTTTGGTCGAAGGAGGACCGGGCTTCGAGCATCACACGGACACGATGCAATATCTCCAGGATGTCGGGTTCCGGACCAACCCGGCCAGCAAGAGGCTGGCGACGATCGATGAGGTCTTGGACTATGTCGCTCAAGCCGAGAAGGGACGCCACGAGATCGGATATCAGACCGACGGGGTGGTGATCAAGGTCGACTCACTCGCCGACCAGGACGCACTCGGCTTCACTTCCCGTGCCCCCAGATGGGCGATCGCCTACAAGTTCCCCCCCGAAGAGCAGGTCACGCTGCTCAAGGACATCATGATCAACATCGGTCGCACCGGAGCCGCCACCCCGTTCGCCGTCCTCGAGCCTGTGTTCGTGGGCGGGGCCACGGTGGGGATGGCGACACTGCACAACGCGGATCAGGTGGCATTCAAGGACGTGAGGGTCGGCGACCAGGTGATCGTGCGGCGCGCAGGCGACGTAATCCCCGAGGTGGTCGGCCCGGTGGTGGCGGTGCGTTCCGGCAAGGAGAAGCCGTGGTCGATGCCCAAGACCTGCCCCTTTTGCGGCAACCCGATCGTGCGCATCGAAGGCGAGGCGGTGGCCAGGTGCACCGGTGGCTTCGAGTGTCCCTCGCGGGTCCGGGAGTGGTTGTTCCACTTCGCATCCCGGGGCGGGATGGACATCGAGCATCTGGGCTACAAGACCATCGACCTGTTACTAGGCGAGGGTCTGATCACCGACCCTGCCGACATCTTCACCTTCGACGCCGACCAGCTCAAAGGGCGCGAGGGTTGGGGCGAGACCTCGGTGAACAACCTCAAGTCGGCGATCGAAGCTGCCAAGGACCGGCCGGTGGCCCGGCTGCTCACAGCGCTGGGCATTCGTCATGTCGGAGGGACCATCGCACGGACCCTCGTCCGTCACTTCACGGGGTTACCCGCCCTCATGAGCGCCGGCGAAGAGGAGATCTCCCAGGTGGAGGGGATCGGGCCCACCATCGCCCGAGGAGTGTTCGAATGGGCGGCAGATCCGGTCAACCGCGACCTCGTGGCCAAGCTGGGGCGGGCCGGGGTCCGTCTCGAGGACGAGGTCGAAGCGGGTGTGGCCGTGGACTTGCTGGCCGGCGCCACTTTCGTTGTTTCCGGCACCGTCGAGGGCTTCACCCGGGAGGAGGCTCAGGCCGCGATCGAGCAGCGCGGGGGAAAGGCCACCGGCTCGGTGTCGTCCAAGACAACCGCCTTGATCGTGGGCGAGTCTCCCGGCGCCTCCAAGACCCGAAAGGCCGAGGAAGTGGGGGTGCCCATCATCGACGGCGATAC
The DNA here is from genome assembly GCA_050742015.1 of Acidimicrobiia bacterium. Taxonomy (GTDB): domain Bacteria; phylum Actinomycetota; class Acidimicrobiia; order Spongiisociales; family ZC4RG35; genus JARDZU01. The sequence goes on along the minus strand of JBOGEV010000226.1, from coordinate 18,462 downwards.
CTTCAAAAAGCTCCTCGAGAAGGGCTTGTCCGTCCTGAATTAGGTGAGCTGTTCCCGGGCCATGCCCGCCACTTCCTCGAGGGCATCGAGGTCGATGTCGGCGACCGACTTGAAGCTGATCGCCGCCGCTCCCACCTTGACCTTGCCCAGTCTCGAGGCGTGCTTCTTGACCAGGTAGCCATCTTCGTCCGCCGCGTTGAGATAGATGCTGATGTGGTTCTTCTGCGGCGCGAGCCCGATCATGAACCAGTCGACCGGTCCCGAAGGGCGGTCGTAGGAGAAGTCCCCATAGCCGATGATCTTCTGGTCACTGCCGCCCCAGAACCTGCCTTCCCACATCACTCTGGGGTGGCCCGACATGGCACGGCTGAGCACGGAGTCCAGTGTCTCCAGGTCGGGGCGACGGTCGTCGGGCTGGGATGCGATGAAGGCATCCGGGCTGGTATCTGTCTTCTCCATGATCCTCGATGGTGGGTCGAGGAAAGCTAGCGATCAGATCAGCCGACCCGGAACGACCACTCGAACTCCCCGGGATCGGGGAGTCCGCTGATCTTGTCCCAGACCACGCGTACCGTGTGCTCGCCTGCCGACCACTCGGTGATCGTCGGGTTCTGCGGTGACGGTGCCCAGCGGTAGACACCGGTGCCCTCGACGAATACTGCATCTTCGACCTGCCAACCGTCGACGAATATGTCGGCCCGATAACCCACCGGGAGATCGAACTCGACACTGGTCTGCGGCGGGACCAGATCCCCGGGCCGGGGCGAGACTGCCTCTATCTGCTCGGGCAACACCAGCTCGTCGCCACTCCGGTTGAAGGCGATCCCAAAGGCGATGGCGGCGATGGCGAAGAGGCCAAGACCGAGGTAGAGGAGGCGATAGGGCATCGCACGGCACCGTAGCGGTCGCCCGTTCCAATTAGCCTGCCGCCAGACCGTCCACGAAGGAGACCATTGCCCGAACCTGACACGATCCACGCCGCCTACTCGGGTGAGATCGAGCCGGAAGCCGCCCGCGAAGCGGTGGAATGGGCCATCGGAGGCCTCGATCGAGGTGAGATCCGGGTGGCGGAGAAGATCGACGGCGACTGGGTGGTCAACGAATGGGCCAAAGAGGCGATCCTCCTCTATTTCCGGCTGCGCGAGATGGAGACCTTCGAAGTCGGCGCCTATGAGTTCCACGACAAGATCCCGCTCAAGAGCGGCCTGGCCGAGCAGGGGATCCGGTTGGTCCCCCCGGGAACGGTCCGTTACGGGGCCCACTGTGAGCCCGGTGTCGTCGTCATGCCAGGCTTTGTGAACATCGGCGCCCACGTCGGCTCGGGGACGATGGTCGACACCTGGGCCACCGTGGGATCCTGTGCCCAGATCGGGCGTGACGTTCACCTGTCCGGCGGGGTCGGGATCGGCGGCGTCCTCGAACCGCCAGGAGCCCGTCCGGTCATCATCGAGGACGGGGCTTTCATCGGCAGCCGCTCCATCGTGGTCGAGGGAACGATCGTGGAGGAGAAGGCCGTCCTTGGGGCGAACACTGTGCTCACCGCCTCGACACCGATCATCGACGTCACCGGACCGCGTGCCGTCGAGCATCGGGGACGCGTGCCTGCCAGGTCGGTGGTGGTCCCAGGCACCAGGCCGAAGCAGTTCCCCAGTGGCAGTTACGACCTGACCTGTGCCCTGATCATCGGCAAACGCACCGCCGCCACTGACGAGAAGACGGAACTCAACGACTTCCTGCGCGAACTGGACGTGCAGCTTTGACCGATCTGGTCGAGACCACGTCCTGGCTCATCGACATCCCCTCGGTGACCGGGGATGAGGCCAGCCTGCGCGACGCCATCGCCGACCGGCTCCGGGACATGCCACAACAGGTCGTCGCCGACTCCCTGGTGGTGGGGGCCCCGAAGGAGGGCCAGGTCCTCCTGGCCGGGCATCTCGACACCGTCCCTCTCCAGGGCCACGTCGGGGCGCGGGTCGAAGACGAACGGGTGCACGGTCTGGGCGCGACCGACATGAAGGGGGGCTTGGCGGTGATGATCCATCTCGCCGAGGCCTTGGGCCCGGAGCGGGTCGTATGTGTCTTCTATGCGGGCGAGGAAGGGCCGCTCTCCGGCAACCAACTCGGAGCGGTCATCGACGCCGCGCCGTGGCTGCGCGCCGCGTCGGCCGCTGTCGTCCTCGAGCCGACCGATCGGGCGCTCGAGGCCGGCTGCCAGGGAGCCATCAATGCCGATGTCGTCTTCATCGGGGAGCCGGCCCACTCTGCCCGTCCCTGGCTCGGGGACAACGCAGTCACCAAAGCGGGCAAGTTTCTCGTCGACATGCGGGGGCTCGAACCCGAGCTCCATGTGGTGAATGGCCTGGAGTTCAACGAGGTGGTGTCAGTCACCACCGCTCATGGTGGCGTGGCCAAGAACGTGATTCCCTCCGAGTTCGTCCTCAACGTCAACTACCGATTTGCCCCGGACCGGCGGCCAGTCGACGCGGTGCAACGGCTGCATGAGGTCTGCGCCGCGGCCGACCGGGTGGTGGTCACCGACCTGGCTCCGTCGGGTTCGGTCGACATCGATCACGCGTTGTTCCAGAGGCTGATCGAGCACACCGGCGCATCCGTGCTGGGCAAACAGGGCTGGACCGATGTCGCCCAGCTCTCGGCAGCCGGGGTGCCCGCGGTCAACTTCGGGCCGGGGGAGTCGACGTTGGCTCACAAACCGGGGGAGTCGGTGCGGATCTCTGACCTGGGCTGGGTCTACGACTCCTTGCTCGAGCTCCTTCGCTGACGGCCGAGGACGACCCAGAACGACCAACCGATCAGGGCGGCCCAGACCAGTCCGGGCCGGGCCAGGACCAGGAGCAGCCCGATACCGGCAACGACAATGGTGAGGAGAGAGGGCTTGCGAATCGTGGGGAGAACGAGGGCCAAAGCTCCGAGCAGTGCCCCGACCCGGATCAGCAATCCACCACCGGGGCTGTTCTGATCCGGGTCGGACAGGAACACGAGCGCCAGCCCCACCACCATCAACAACCCACCGATGACCCCCAAGGTCACCGCACTGCCCTTGAGCGGGCTCACCTCGGACATTGGGGGAAGCGTATGCGTTTTGCGCCAAAACGGGATGGTGGCAACCCCGTACAATCGGTCCCGTGCCCATCGAGATCGATATCGCCCATGTGGCGCGTCTGGCCCGTCTCGGGCTCGATGACGCCGAGTTGGAGTCGTACCGGGCCCAGCTCGGTGTGATCCTGGAGCACGCGGCTCGGGTGCAATCGCTCGAAGTGGAGCCCGACGTGGAGGCGGTGCATCCACTGGAGATGTCCAATGCCTTTCGCGACGACGAGCCGAGGCCATCCCTGGATCGGTTCGAGATCCTGGCTCAGGCGCCGGAGACGATCGACGGATTCTTCGTCGTGCCCCCGGCCATGGAGAGCGAGTGATCGCACCGAGTGTTTCCGAGGTCGGGCGACTCCTCCGCTCGGGGGAGACGAGTGCCGTGGCTCTGCTCGAGGAGGTGCTGGAGATCGCCTCGCACACCGAGGCCCAGCTCCATGCGTTCCTGACCATCGACAGCGAAGGAGCCCGGGAGGCGGCCAGGCAGGCCGACGCCGATCTGGTCGACGGCATCGACCGGGGGCCGCTCCACGGGATCCCGGTCGCCCTCAAGGACAACATGTGCACCCGGGGCGTGGAGACCACGGCCGCCTCGCAGATCCTGGCCGGGTATGTCCCGCCCTACGACGCCACCGTGGTCAGCAGGCTGCGCAGTGGCGGAGCGGTGATCATGGGCAAGACCAATCTCGACGAGTTCGCCATGGGCTCGTCCACGGAGAACTCCGCCTACGGGACGACCTACAACCCATGGGACCTGGACCGGGTCCCGGGCGGCTCATCGGGGGGATCGGCCGCCGCCGTGGCCGCCGGATCAGCTCTGCTCGCCTTGGGATCCGACACCGGGGGCTCGATCCGCCAACCCGCGTCCCTGTGCGGCGTGGTGGGTATGAAGCCGACCTACGGGACCGTAAGCCGCTACGGGTTGATCGCCTTCGCCTCGTCGTTGGATCAAATCGGCCCATTCACCCGGACCGTCGAGGACTCGGCATTGGCCCTGTCCTCGATCTGGGGTCACGATCCTCTCGACTCGACTTCGTATCCGGGCACCTACCCGGATCCGACCGCGGCTCTCGCCCGCGGGGTCGATGGGGTCAAGATCGGAGTGGTCACCGAGTTGTCGGGGGAGGGCTTCGAGCCTGCGGTCGAGGCAGCGACCATCGACATGGTTGCCAGGCTGGAGAAGGCAGGAGTCGAGGTCGTCGAAGTCTCCCTGCCCACGTTCGACATCGCACTATCTGCCTATTACCTGATCGCCCCGGCCGAGGCCTCGTCGAACCTGGCCCGGTTCGACGGGATCCGCTACGGGCTACGGGTGGATGGCGCCACCACCGAGGAGTTGATGGTCCGCACCAGGGCGGAAGGATTCGGGCCCGAGGTGACCCGTCGCATCCTCCTCGGCACCTACTCCCTATCGGCGGGCTATTACGACGCGTTCTACGGCCAGGCGCAACGGGTGCGCGCCGCCATCCAGGAGGACTTTTCCCGCGCTTATCAGCGGGTGGATGTCCTGGTCTCACCCACCAGCCCGACGGTGGCATTCGAGGCCGGAGCCCGCACTGCCGACCCGATGGCCATGTACCTCTCCGACATCTGCAACATCCCGTCCAACCTGGCCGGGCACCCGGCGATCTCGGTGCCGGTCGGGATCGACGAGGCGGGTCTGCCGATCGGTTTCCAGGTGATGGCCCCTGCCCTCGGGGAGGAGGTCATGTACCAGGTCGCGGCCGAGGTGGAGCGTTTGGCCGGATTCTCCCACTTGCCTCGCCTGTCTGGAGCCCGGTCGTGACCTGGGAGCCGGTGATCGGGATCGAGGTCCACGTCGAGTTGATGACTGCCTCCAAGATGTTCTGCGGCTGTGCCGTCGAGTTCGGTGGTGAGCCCAACACCAGGGTTTGTCCCACATGTCTCGGCCTTCCCGGCGCCCTCCCGGTGGCCAACAGGACGGCCATCGAGTCGATCATGTCCATCGGGCTCGCCCTCGGCTGCGAGGTCTCCGAGCGATCGGTGTTCCACAGGAAGAACTACTTCTACGCCGACCTTCCCAAGAACTACCAGATCTCCCAGTTCGACGTCCCGGTCTGCCACGACGGGTTCCTCGACATCGAGGTCGACGGAGAGAGCCGACGTATCGGGATCGAGAGGGCTCACATGGAGGAGGACACCGGCAAGTCGACCCACGTCGGTGCCGGGGGGCGGATCCATGCCGCCGAAGGCACATTGCTCGACTTCAACCGCTCAGGCGTGCCCCTGGTCGAGGTGGTGTCCCGTCCCGACATCCGTAGTGCCACCGAGGCCAGGGTCTACGCCCAGGAGCTGCGGTCGCTCATCGCCGAGCTCGGGGTGTCCGATGTCCGACTCGAGGAGGGCTCGATTCGCTTCGACGCCAACGTGTCGATCCGCCCCGCCGGGGACGATGTCCTGGGCACGAAAGTCGAAATCAAGAACATGAATTCGTTCCGCTCCCTGGAACGGGCGGTGGCCTTCGAGATCGAGCGCCAGATCGCGTTGGTCGACGCCGGGGGGCAAGTCATCCAGGAGACCCGTCACTGGGACGAAGAAGCCGGTGTCACCCATTCGATGCGGGTGAAGGAGGGCTCTTCGGACTATCGGTACTTCACCGAGCCCGACCTGGTCCCCATGGTGATGAGCCCGGAGTGGGTGGCTCAGATCCGTGAGCGTCTTCCCGAGCTTCCCGCTTCGCGCCGGGCTCGCTACCAGAGCCAGGGCCTTGACCCGGGCTCCGCCGGCGTCCTCTCCAATCTCGAACGCTCATTGCGATCGGTCTACGACGAAGCAGTGCTATCGGGAGCGCCACCCAGGGCGGCAGCCAATTGGCTCACCGGCGAGGTGGTGGGTTGGTTGCGCAAGGGCGAGAGCGACCCGGGGTCGATACCTCTCGACGGGCCCACGCTGGCCGAGTTGATCTCGATGGTCGAAGACGGATCCGTTTCCAGTTCCGCGGCCAAGGAGGTCCTCGACGGTGTCCTCTCCGGTGAGGGGAGCCCTCGGTCGGTGGCCGAGCAGCGGGATCTGCTCCAAGTCAGCGATCTCAACTTCCTCGAGGCGGCCGTGGCCGAGGTGCTGGTGGCCAACCCGCGTGCCATCGAGGAGTTTCAGAGCGGGGAGGAGAAGGTGCTCGGTTTCCTGGTCGGCCAGGTGATGAAAGCCACCCAGGGCAAGGCCGACCCGCGCGCCGTCAATCAGATGCTCCGGGATCGGATGTCGGACTGATCGAGCTCTATCGCGCTGCGGCCATACCTACGTACTCGGCGGTGACGATCGAGACGTCGGCCGGGCCCTGGATGTTGGAGAGCCTTAGGTACAGGGTCTGATTCGAAGGCCGGTACACCGCGACGGTGTCGTCGCCGTCTCCGTCCGAGTCACCTGAAGCGATCAGATCACCCGGGTCGCCGTAGATGAATTGGGAGTGGGCGGCACCGGTGTCGAGCGAGTTCCGAAAGTAGACCAGCCCCGTCGATTCACGGTGCAGCCCGGCGGTGTCGATGCCGTCCCCGTCGAAGTCACCGATGAAGGGCTTGTCTCCCGGGTTCCCGAAGAGAAACGAAGAGTCGGCAGCGCCGAGGCCATCGTCGTCGGAGCCGAGCTCATTGATGACGAAGAAGCGCTGCTCGGAAGGGCGGTAGATCGAAACCGTGTCGCAGGCGTCGTCGTCGAAGTCCCCGGCCACGGGCAGATCGCCGGGGTTTCCGAAGAAGAACCTGATGTCGGCGACGCCTTGTGTGTTGGAGTTCCTCAGGTAGACGAACCCGTCCGACCTGCGGTACAACCCGGGGGTATCGATGCCGTCGCAGTCCCAGTCTCCGGCGAAGGACACGTCGCCCGGGTCGCCAAAGTAGAACGAAGTCTCGCCATGGGGCGCCGACACCGTCTCCCATCGGTGGAATCGACCACTGGCATCCTGGAACAAGACCCGGTCACAAACCCGGCCGCCCGGACAGACATCCTCGACGTCCTGTTGGTCGGTGATGATCGAGTTGATCACCACGGGCGGGCCATTGGCGAGAACGAAGATCCCGGGATATCCCGCAGTCTCGAAGCCGTCGCTCGGGTTGTGACGGAGCACCGAGTCCTCGATGTGCAAAGTGCCCGACCGATTGTTGCTCACAAAGAAGATCGCGCCGCCACCCTCATTGGCGTGGTTGTCCTCGATCCTGGTCCCCAAGACCCGCAGGGTGAAGGCGTTGCCGTCCAGGTAGATCGCTCCGCCGCTTCCCCCGCCGGGGGTGCCACTGCGTGCCGGGTTCGCTCCATGGCCGATCGCCTGGTTGTGGGTGAACAGGCTGTTGATCACGGTCCACGACACTCCGATGCTGCTCAGCCCGCCCCCGTTGGAGCACACGTTGCCGTAGGCCGCTCCTCCTCCGAAGGTGCTGTTGACCACGTACACCGGCAGCCCGTTGTGCTGGCTGAGGACACGGAGGGCCGCCCCTCCGAGGTCTGGTCCCGTCGGGTCACACCGGTTGTTGAAGAAGGCCGAGTTGACGACCTTGAACCGGCCGCCCCTGACCAGGATCGCTCCTCCTCCGCCGCCCTCCTCGAGTTGACCGGTCGAGTTGCCGTTGACGAAGGTCAGGTTCTGCACAGTGAGGCGGGGATGGTCCTGGTTCTGGCAATGCGACGTCGTCCAATGCTGGGCAAGGTCGCAGGTGTTCATGTAGAGGATGCGGCGCACCCCGGCACCGCTCAGAGTGACCAGCCCGCCGCCGTCGATGACGATCTCGGGCCCGGTGTCGTTGAAGACGTTCGCCGTCTGGCTCATGGTGATGGTCACCGGGCTCGGGCCGCAGTCGAACGTGATGACCCCGCCTTGGGCCACGGCTGCGACCACGGCGGCGGAGGTGCAGCTTTGCGCAGTCCCGTTGCCGATGACCACATCGGGATTCGAGGTGTCCACCGCGCGTGCCTCCGGAGGCACTGGGTAGCTCCCGTCGGGGTTGCCGATCGGCGGGGCCGCATACGCCGCTCCGGCCATGAGCATCAGGGCCGCCACGCATGACGCGGCGAGCACGCCCGAGCGGCGAGCCCAAGTGGCCGTCATTCCGGCGATCATCGACCGCTCATCCTCGTCCCTTGACGTGTTTCCCGGGTGCACGGGGCAAGCTGCTCGAAGCCAGTAGCTTCAGGCCCACATGCAGAGGCACACCAAGATCATCGCCACCTTGGGCCCGGCCGTCGCCTCCGAGTCGCGGATCCGCGCCCTGGTCGAGGCCGGGATCGACGTCGCCCGTCTCAACTTCTCCCATGGCGACCACGAGGTCCATCGCGCCCTGGCCGCCTGGGTGCGGGCTGCATCCAAGGAGACGGGGCGGACCGTTGCGCTCATGCAGGACATCCAGGGCCCCAAGCTCCGGGTTGGGGAGTTCACCAACGGATCGGTGACCTTGACCCAAGGACAACAGGTGGTCCTGGTCCCCAATGGCGCCGCCGGGACCGAGAAAGTGATCCCTGTGGGTTACGAACCGCTGCTCCAGGACGTGGTCCCCGGGGACCGGGTGCAGCTGGCCGATGGTCTGATCCGCTGTGAGGTAGTCGATCGAGCCGAAGGCGGGCTCCTAGCCGACGTGAGGGTTGGCGGGGTTCTCTCCGACCACAAGGGGGTGTCCTTCCCCGACAGCAAGCTCTCGTTGGAGATCATCACCCCTAAGGACGAGGCCGACCTCGCTTTCGGCCGGGAGCTGGGAGTCGACTACGTCGCGGCGTCTTTCGTCCGCAGCGGGGACGACATCCGGGATGTGAGCCGGCTCGCCGGGGACGTGGCGATCGTGGCCAAGATCGAGCTGGCACAGGCCTATGAGAACCTGGACGACATCATCGGCCCCTCATCGGCGGTGATGGTTGCCAGGGGCGATCTCGGGGTTCAGCTCCCCCTGGAGAAGATCCCCATGATCCAGGACGAGATCCTGAAGAAGACCAACGCCGCCGGCCGGATCTCCATAACCGCGACCGAGATGCTCGAGTCGATGACCAAGAGCCCCCGGCCCACCCGGGCCGAAGTGACCGACGTGGCCCATGCAGTGATGGCGGGAACAGATGCCGTGATGCTCTCGGGGGAGACGGCGGTCGGCGATTACCCGGTGCAGACAGTGAGCGCTATGGCCGCGATCTGTGTCGCGGTCGAGGAGGGAACTCTCGCGATGAGGGGTGACCACCCGATCCCGTTCGTCGGCGACGGCAACACCGTCGCCTCAGCGGTGTCCCAGGCCGCGACAGAGATTGCGGTCAATCTCGAGGCTCAGACCATCGTCGCATTCACTGAGTCGGGCAACACCGCACGGCTCATCTCCAAGTACCGGCCGGAGGCGAGGATCGTCGCCTTCACCCCCAACGAGGTGACCCTCCGCCAGATGGCCCTCTACTGGGGAGTCACCCCCCATCCGTTCGACCGACGCACTTATACCGACGAGGAGCTCGCCGCCGCGGCGGACATCCTGGAGCGGGAGGGCGTGGCCAGTAAAGGTGACCGGGTGGTGATGGTGGCTGGAGTCCCGCCCAACGTGCAGGCTGCGACCAACCTGGTCAAGGTGCACGTCATCGGCGAGCTTTCCGGTGGCCTCGGGTCCTAGTGGTCTGTCGTTGAAAACTGCCGCGGTGTCGAGGGGCCGGCGAGACCGCGTAGCTATTTCGGAGGCGGGCGACTATCGGGCCACTAGTTAACATCCTGACGCTCATGGGGCAGACAGTTGTCGTCAATCAGGTGATCGAAGCGGGTGACATCCTGCTCATCGACACCGATCGCAGCTTCACCGGGCAAGACGGAATGGCGATGACACCGTCGAACCGCGGTCATGCCGTGCCGGGGAACCTGGCCGATCGCCTCTTCGATCTGGAGTTGGGCATCGACCATGTCTACGTGCTGCAGAACGCGGTCACCGTTCGCCGGCCCGGCGGGTGGGACGAGGAGGCGAAACAAGCCGTGACCTCGGTGGTGGAGGGCTTCCTACTCTTCTACTGAGCCCGGACCGGCAGCGCGCCGGGCAACCGCTCATCCGATCCAGAGCACGGCCAGCATCACGATCACCGCGTGCGCGGCCAGTGCCCCGGGCTGCGCCTGGCTGAGACCCATCCGTGCTGTCACCAGGAGGACGTTGGCGACCACGATCGTCGGGGCCGACCGCGGCCCAGGACCACCCCATTCCTAGGAATTGGGCGAGGAACGGCGTACTGAGGCCATTGATGGATGACGTGGCGGCACCGAAGATGAGTCCCCCCAGTGCCATGAGACCAAGCGTTTTTGCAATTGCCCTTCATCGCTTCTCATTCCCGGGAGAGCCCGGACCTGCTCAGGGTGGGGCGGTCGTCGTCGTGGAAGGCGGCACGGTCGTCGGCGGCGCTGTGGTTGTCGGCGCCGGGGGCAGGGTGGTGGTCGGGGGCAACGTGGTGGTGGTCGGGCAAGGCGTCGAAGTGCCGGGAACCATGCACGGGTGCACCTCGAAGACGGCGAATCTCGGGGCGTAACGCACCGTCCACTCCGTCTCGTTCACCACCTGGTTCTCGTCGCCGCCGAGCAGTATGCGCCGGGTGACCGTCACGCTCCACCCGCCTTGCTCGGTCTGGGTCTGGTCCTGTTGGTTGACCCCGAACTCGGGATTCGCCTCGTATCGGGGCGGCGGGGGATCGGTGATGGCGAAACGGTCCGAGACCAGGCCTTTGACATGAAGCGCGTTGGGCCCGCCCTCGGTGTCGACCCAGGCCCGGCTCTGTCCGCCTGACTGCTCGCCCTTCAAGGTGCGGCCGTCGTTCTGCCCGAACATCCTGACCGTGATCGAGGTGTCGGAGTAGGTGGTGTCGATCAGGACCCCGTGGTCGGTGTTGTTGCGAAATTTGAGATCGGGGCTCCGCCAGTTGAGTGTCGCCTCCACGCCTTCGGGGTAGCGGGAGAAGTAATAGGAATGCGGTTTGTGCTCCACGTCTTCGTAACCGGCCCAGAACACGGCGTTGTACATGGTGGTGGTGAACTGGCTGACGCCGCCGCCGACCGTGTCCTCGAACTCGCCGGCGACGATGGTGCCGGCAGGAAGGTAACCCTTCTCCAGGGTCCTCTCCCCGACGTGATCGTTGAGGCTGAATGTCTGACCGGAGGGCACGATCGTCCCGTCGACTGCATCGGCGATGGTGTGGATGTTGATGACCCGGTCCTGACAACAGTCGTAATAGGTCGTGAACTGGGCGACCAGATGGGTGATGTTGAGGCTCTCGAGGTACTCGGTGGTGATCTCGGGCTCGGCGGCCTCGACCAGGGGGAGTTGCCCGACCCTCTCCAGGGTCGTGCCCGACTCGACCAGGCGAATCGCGGTCTCCTCGGCGTCGATTCGGGTGCCGTTGGCGCCGGGGACGATCGAGATGTCGTCGCCCGAGATGTCGAACCTGGCGTCGACCGGCTCGGCCTCGAATTGGTCCCTGATCGCATCGAGGTACCCGTCGATGACGGCCGGGTCGAAGGAGGTGACTATGCGAGGCTCGCTCTCGATCACCGTCTGTGATCGAAATGCTTCCGTGAGCTGCTCGACAGTGAACACGACCACCGCTTCGTCGTTGTTGAGGGAGATCGGGCCCTCGAGCAGCGTTTGGGCGCGGGCCACCGCCCGATCGACGTCCTCATTGGTCAGCATGGGAACGATCGTCATCGTCGGGATCGCGGTTCGATCGGGCTCCCGGGCGAGGAGCGTCGCCTCGATCACGGCTCTGGCGGCCGGGCGGTCGATGCCCGTGCCCACCTCCGGGTAGATAGGAACCGGTGTCCCCTCTTCCAGGGTCACACCTCCGGGACTCGCCGGGAGGGCGATCACCTCCTCGTCCCAGACATCGAAGACCTCTTGGATAGCCACGTCGTCGACCGACCCCCGGACCGGGAGCTCGATGGTGGAGAACACGTGACTGAACCACCAGGCGAACTCGGAGATCACATTTCCGTAGCGCCCGACCTGAAGCGCCTGGTCGGCGATGGCCTGCTCGTCGATGTCCAGCCCGGCCTCGGGAGGTTGCATGCTCACGAATTTCCCGTCGATGTTGAACACCGCCGGCCGGCTCAGGTACTCGTCCTCAACGCCGAGCAGGGCGCTGAGGGCCTGCTCCTCGTCGAGCCCGCCGATCTGGGTCCCGGCCACCTCGACCCGGCCCATCACCTCACCGCGTGAGGCGAATCGGGTCAGGCCATAGGCAGCGAGCAGGGCCAAGAGGACGGCACCAACTGCCACGACGAGCGCGTTAAGCGGAGTGCTGCGTGAGGAGAGATGCAATTTCATGGGAAGGCCGCCCCAAAATCGACCTTGTGCCGCCATCGAATAGTAATGAGGGCCTTGTGTTTACCCGAAGTGCGTCACAGGCCGGGTCTACCCTCGACTCGAGTGACAGCCCGATTCCCAGAGGTCGTTAGCGGGGAGGCAATCCGGGTCTCGGCGACGACTTACGTGACGTTCAAGAGATGCCCTGGTCAGGCAGGTGCCAGGCTCCAGGGCATATTCGGACCTGATAGCCGACCGGCGTTCCTGGGAAGTCTCGCCCATCGGATCTTCAGCCGTCACCTGACGGCGGGACCGATCCCCTCGGACCAGTTCATCCAGGCTTGCCGCGAGGAGATCGGTGGTTCCGCGCTGAACAACAAGCTGGGAGGTCTCGAGTTGCGGCCTTCGGCCCTGGCCGCAGCCATTGAGGAGGTGCGGGGGCTGTACGAGCGCTTCACCAAGCTGCCCAACGAGGGTTTCGAAGGATCGGAGTTCGCGATCGAAGTCACACCGGCCGACGGAGTCGACCTGGTTGGGACCGTCGACGCCGTCTATCGGGAGGATCTGGGCGGGCATCGCCTTGTCGACTGGAAAACGGGTGAGCTGGGAGACCCCGAGGACCAGCTGATGTTCTACGCCCTCATCTGGTCGTTGGAGCGAGGAGAGCTGCCGGCCTATGTCGAGGCGGTCTCGGTGCGGACCGGGGAGCGATATCGGACGGTGCCTTCATCCGCGGATGTGGGACGGGTCGCCGACGAGATCGGCAAGTTGGTCGACGCCATTCGCTCGGCCTGGGCGTCCGGGGAGGATCTTCTCCGCAGTGGTGGGCCCTGGTGTCGATATTGCCCACTCCTCGAGGATTGCGCAGAAGGGAGGTCGGCCGGGGCGCTGCTCGATTGAGCCGCGCCCCGGCAAGGCCACCTATCAGCAGCAGGAAGTCCCGCCGCCGCAGCAACCACTGTCATCGAGAGAGATCATCAGGTCTCCTTTCAGATCGATGATCGTCGATGTATTGATAATTATCGATACATCGACTATTGTCAATATGACAATGGACTGTTGCGCCCCGGTGTTTGCCGGTGTTCTGGATTCTGATGACGCGAGTCGGACCGCCGAACTGTTGACCGCGCTGGCCGACCCGATCCGGCTCCGTATCGTCTCGATGCTGGCCGCCGCCCCGGAAGGGGCCGCCTGCGGGTGCGAGTTGGAGGACCCGCTGGGTCTGGCCCAGCCCACGGTGTCACATCATCTCCGCATCCTGCGCGAGGCTGGTCTGATCGAGGGCGAACGCCGTGGCCGCTGGGTCCACTACAGCCTGGTCCCAGGGCGTCTCGAGGAGATCACCGACGCGCTGAGCCCGCGTGTGCCCCAGCCCGCCTGACGTCACTCCTCGAGCATGGCCAGGACCTTGGTCACAGTGTTCCAATTGCGGGCAGTGCCGGTGACCCCGAGTTTCTTCTCGAAGTAGTCGAGGTTGAGCTTCGATCGGCCCGACCCGCCGGGATATTGGACGTAGATCTCCCGCCCGGAGACCTTGAATCGATCGGGAGGTGACCGATCGGGATCGAGATCGCTGACCCGGTCTTGGGCCGGGGCCATCTCGAGGAACACGGCGTGTAGGAACTTGGGGTCGGCGCTCGGTTCGAGGAACGGGTTGCCGGCGACGATCGCCGCCATCTCCTCCCTGGTCCGGGTCATGACCCGGATGGCGAGCCCGATTTCACCCTCGATCGCCTTCTCGATGGTCGCGCCGACTCGAGATTGACCTTTCCCGGGTGGGGTGACAACGACGTTGCCACTCTGGAGGATGGTTCGCACGTCCTCGAACCCGGCAGCCGCCAGGAGCGACCTGAGCTCGGACATCGGGACTTTGTTGTGACTGCCCAGGTTGATCCCCCGGAGAAGGGCCACGACTGGCTCCTTGTCAGGCATCGGATGCGGAGGCCTGCGGTGGGCGGACTCCTCGGTGCTTCCAGTCCCCGCCCAAGGCCGTCGAAACCACCTCCTCCGATTCACTGGGTTGAGCCCCAACGTCGGCGCGAATCGGGGTGGGCCCCTCGACGATGGTGTTGGTCAACTCGCCCAGTCCCTCGACCGCCACGGTCACGACATCGCCGGGCTCGACCGGGCGGGACCCGGCGGGAGTCCCGGAGAGGATGAGGTCACCGGGAAGAAGGGTGATGGTTCGGGCCAGGTCGGCGACGAGATAGGACATGTCCCACTCCAGCTCGTCGGTGTTCCCTTCCTGACGAATCTCCCCGTCGACGATGGTCCGTATGCCCTTGCCCCTGGGTTCCCAGTCGGCGACCAAGCCCGGCCCGATCGGGCACAGCGTGTCCGAGCCCTTGACTCGCAGCATGGAGCCGGCGTCCGTGTCCCGAAAGTCATGGAGGCCGTAGTCGTTGGCGATGGTGTAGCCGGCGATGTGTTCCTCTGCCTCAGATGGCGCGATGTTGCGGCAGGCGGCCCCAATCACGATGGCGACCTCACCCTCGAAGTTCAGGTACTTGCACCCTGACGGCCGGACGACGCTGCCCAGATGGGCGTTGAGAGACGTGATCGGCTTGTGGAAATAGGTGGGGGCGGGGGGGAGCCTTGCCCCGAACTCCTCGACCCGACTCCGGTAATTGAGGTGCACCGCGATGATCTTGGATGGCTCCACCGGAGGAAGATGGGTCGCCTCGTCGACCTGCACCCGGCGCCCGTCGCCCGCAACCAGCTCGTCGCCCTCCCTGAGGACTCTGGTGGGGACCCCTCCAAGCAGGATCCGTCGGTACTCGGTCATCCGCTCCACGCTACCCATGGCGGGGCAACGATTATGTTCGGTTCCGAACGACCCATGACCCAGAACACCCTTCATCAGGACCTGGGTGAGGCCGACGCCGATCTCACCTCGCACGACACATTCATCCGATCCGTTCCCCACGCCACCTTCGCCCGGATGCGGAAGGAGGAGCCCGTGGCGTGGGTCGAGGATGATGACGGATCGGGGTTCTGGGCCCTGACCAAACACTCCGACGTCTCGGCGGTGAGCCGGGACTTCGGGCGGTTCACCGCCTCACGCGGCATTCGCATCGAGCAGATGGCTCCGGACGAGTTGGAGGCCAGACGCACGATGATGGAGTTCGACCCTCCGGAGCACGCTCGTCTGCGCCGCCTGGTCCAACCCGGGTTCACTCCGAAAGTGGTGGCCACCTACGAGAGCGCCTTCCGCATCCTGGCCGGGGAGGTGCTGGAACGAGTGCTCCCGCTCGGCGAGTTCGACTTCGTGACCGAGATCGCCCGCGAGCTCCCCATCAGGCTCCTCTGCCGTCTCCTCGGCGTCCCCGAGTCCGATGCCGGGCGCCTGGTGGCCTGGGGCGACCAGATGATCTCCAATGCCGACCCCGAGTACACCCCGGTGGTCATCGACCGGATGGACACCGAGGAATATCGGTTGCTGCCGTTCCGTTCCCCGGCAGCCCTCGAGGTGTTCCGCTACGCCGAGGAGGTGGCGTTCGAACGACGGAACCATCCGGCCGACGACATCATCACCGTCCTCCTCTCTGCCGAGCCCGACGGCCAGCCCTTGACCGATCTGGAGTTCAAGAACTTCTTCACTTTGATGATGGTGGCCGGCAACGAGACCACCCGGCACACCATCAGCCATGGGCTGATGTTCCTCCTCGATCATCCCGATCAGATGGAGCAGCTCAGAGATGACTCCGGGCTCTCGACTTCGGCAACTGAGGAGATCCTCCGCGCGTCGTCGGTGACCATGCACTTCCGACGTACCGCCACTGAGGAGGTGGAGATGCGGGGGAGGAGCATCAAGCCGGGGGACAGGGTGGTCATGTGGTACCCGTCGGCCAATCACGACGAAGAGGTGTTCGACCAGCCTTTCCGATTCGATATCGGGCGACAGCCCAATGACCATCTGGCGTTCGGCACGGGTCGGCACGTCTGTCTGGGTGCTTCTCTGGCCCGGCTCGAGGTTCGGGTGGTGTTCGAAGAGCTGCTGAGACGAGTGGCTTCGATCGAGATCACCGGCCCACCGGATCGTCTCCGCTCCAACTTCATCAACGGGATCAAGCATCTCCCGGTTCGGGTGACCCTGGTCTGATACGCGCCAAAACGAAGGCCTAGAGGTGGGTGAGGAGGAGGCCCACGGCCAGGGCCACCGTGGTCCAGGTGAGGAGCTGGAGTGGCTTCTCCCATGTGTGGAGCAACTCGGTCCGTGCCCACTCCCGGTCCCCGTCGAAGGTGGTGACCGCCTCCCTGGTACGTCTGCGGACGAAGCGGGCCGGGGTGCTCAGCGCCCGTTGTGCCAGGCTGAGCATCGTCGCCATCCCGGCCATGACCACGACGGCCGGGGTGAGTGTCAGGGTCTGTGCCCAGTAGCCGACCAGTAGTGGAAATCCTCCCCAGGCCAGGCCGAAGCCGATGTCGGTGTGGAGGAGCGGCCACTCCAGGGCGTAACCCACGGCGAGGACAGTGCCGGTGGTCGCCCAGAGCAGGACCCATGGCGACACGACAAATGCCCCGATCACGGCGATCGCCATCGACACTGCCATGGCCCCGATTCCGATCGTCCACAGGGTGCGATCCGAGAGTGTCGTGCCCAAGGGGCGGCTCTTGACCTCGTCCAGAGCGTGGGCGCCGACGCCGAGGCCGACGGCGAAGGCGGCCAGCGTCCCTCCCAGGACCAGCCAGTCGAGCGTGGGGGCGAGAGCGGCACCGATCGGCACGTAGGAGAGATGCCACAAGGTATAGGGGACATGGAGCAGGGAGACGACGTCGCCGACGACCGAGCCGGTGGGGGCATAGAAGGCGGGTCGTCGATCGCTCATGTGACCCCGGGGCGGACCCGGTCACAACGGCGTGACCGATTCACATCCCCGCCTCGTCGGGGCGTCGTCCCCACATGACCAGACCGCCGCCCAACGAGAGACGCGCGAGTTGGACATCGACCAGGCCGGCTTCCTCCCAGGAGGCGATGAGCCCGGCCTCCGGGTGGCGGTCGGTGAAGTCATCGATGCTGGGACCGAGGAACCTTCCCACCCGGTACCAACCGCGGCCGGCGACGAGCCCGGCCACCGGCAGCCCGATTCGGGTATACAGCCACCACAGTGGCCGCCACAGACCTCGGGGGCGGCCGAACTCGACCATCCCAACCCGGCCTCCCGGCCGGACCACCCGCGTGATCTCCCTCATGCAACCGGTCAAGTCGGTGACGTAACGGAGGAGGTATCCAAACGTGGCAGCATCGAACTGGCCGTCGCGAAAGGGGAGGGACTCGCCGGTGGCCAGCACCCCGGTGGCCCGCCGCTCCACGGCGGCGCCCAGCATGTGCAGGCTCTGGTCGAGGGAGATCACCCGGGCGCCCTCCGCCTGGAGGAGTCTGGTGATCGACCCGGTGCCTGCGGCGATGTCGAGCACCTCCGATCCGGGCTCGACGGCGATGGCGCGGACCATGTGACGGCGCCATCGGGGGTCCTGGCCCATGCTCAGTATCCGGGCCCAGCGCTCGTAACCCGGGGCGAGGGGGGCGAAGAGGTCCTGGGCGACCCGGGTCGGGGAGCCGATCACCAGACGGACGGTACCGATCGGCCGGCGATGTGGGGTGCATGGCCGTTCGAAAAGCGGTGCTACGCCACATGCGGTAGTCGCCCACCTCGAACCATGCGCCTCGTGGGGTAGTCAGGTCGCGCCCGTGGACCGACGCTCTTCGACGCCCGGGCCCTTACGTTGAGGAAGTCGTCCGAGGAGCCCCAATGTCCCAATTGAACGCAGATGCTCGCCCCGATCAGACCGCACCACATCGATCCGCTCCGAGCCGGGTCCTGACCGGCTCGCTGTATGTCGTCGTCGCGGCCGTGCTCACCCAGGCCATCTTGGCCGGGCTTTTCATATCGGCCACGGCGGAGGCGCGGCTGGCACACCTCATCGTGGGCCTCGTTGCTTCCCTGGTTTGCCATCATCCCGGCGGTCTCGGCTTTCCGCGAGCGTCGAATTCTCGATCAGCGGGTCGTGACCGGTGCGATCCTCCTGCCAGTGGCGCTCTGGGTGCAAGAAGCCCTCGGTCACATGCCGTTCGCGGTGAGCACCGCGGTTCACGTCCCGCTCGGGGTGG
>JBOGEV010000225.1:0-41661 GCA_050742015.1 Acidimicrobiia bacterium | reverse complement strand
GCGGCACCCCCTCGAACTCGGCAATTCGGTTGATCAACCGGTCCTAGTTCAGCTTCTCAGGATCGACCTGATCGGCCAGGTTGGCAGTACCAACGACATTGGTCAGAACGCCGAGGATCCCCGCGGCGGGGTCGTCGTTCTGGAAGATGCCGATGGCCGGATTGGCGCAGTCGCCGAAGTCGTTGCAGGCGAGTGTGCCGGTCAGACCCTCGAACCCCTCTACGTCGTAGAGAGCCTGCCGAAGGGCTGCCCGATCGATGACGAGACTGTCGCCGTCCTCGACCGCTACCGACTCGATGGCATCGAGCAGCATGTTGGCCGCGTCATAGGAGTGGGCATGGAATGCCTGGATCGGGGGTGTCCCCACCGCCTCCTCGTACTTGGCCACGAACTCCTCGTATGCGGGACCGGATGCCTGACCCGGGCCCGAGAACACCATCCCCTGGGTCTCCGGCAGCACCACGAAGGTGTCGGACAGGAGACCGTCCGCACCCATCAACTGGGTGTCGGCCAGGCCGGGGAACTCACCGATCTGCTGAACGATGAAGTCGGCTTCCGGCTGGAAGATGGGCATGAACAGGAGGTCCGGGGCCAGGGCCTCGATCTCCTGCAGGATCGGCCGCATGTCGGTGTCGCCCTTGTTGACCGCGGTGGCCAGAACGACCTCACCGCCGCCTGACGTGAAGAACTCACCGAACTGCCCGGTGAGACCCTCGGTGTAGGGGTCGCCGTCGTGGACGGTCACGGCCGTGGTCGCACCCAGATCCTCGGCCGCATAGGTGGCGGCGCCGGCTCCCTGGAACTCGTCGTTGTGCGAGGTCCGGAAATAGCCCGGCTGCCAGTTCTCCTGTGCCTCCAACGGCTCATCTGCCAGGTAGGGCAGTGCGGTCAGTGATGGCGAGGTGTTGGACCCCGAAACCATGACCAGACCCGCCTCCGACATGATCTGCGACGCCGGCACGCCGGCTCCGGAGCAGCTGGTGCCCAGGATCCCGACGACCTGCGGGTTGGCCACGATCGCCTGAGCGGCCGTGGACCCACCGTCTGCGGAGCAGAGGCCGTCCTCGCTCTGCAGCTCGATCGGGTGACCGAGTAGCTCGCCGCCGCGGTCGGCGATGGCGATCTCGATGGCGTCGACCTGGTCCTGACCGAGGCTGGCCGTTCCACCAGAGATGGTCTGGATCGAGGCGATGATGATCGGCTCACCAGCGCCAACGGTCACCGCGCCGAGGTCTTCCGCGCCTTCACCGGCCGTGGTTGTTGGCTCTTCTTCACCCGCCGTGGTGGTGGGCTCTTCCTCAGCGGCCGTAGTCGTAGGTTCCTCGGTCCCGGCGGTTGTCGTCGTGTCGCCCGTCCCTCCATCGCCACAAGCAGCGAGGATGAGGGCAAACACAGCGAGAACGGCGAGAAGCCTCGTGGCTCTCTTCGTTTTCATCTTTTTCCTTCCTCCATTTGAGATAGGTCGCGGCGCGACATCAGCCACCCCGCGGGGCGACTTTAGACCTAAATTCGCATTCTGGGGATCAGAACGACCCTCATCTCGGGTCTGGAGTGCGTACGTTTGACGGATGGTCGCCGCTCCGAAGGTGGTCGAGGACAAAGGGGATGAGCCCCGTGAGATCGATCGAGCTCAGCCATGGGGCTGGCTGACCGCCGGGCTGTTGGTCGGCGCAGGACTTTCGGTGCTCTTTCTGAGAGTTGACGCCTCACCACCCGCCCCAACCACGTCGACCGTCGCCGAAGTCGAGGTCAGGTCGAACGAGCAA
This sequence comes from Acidimicrobiia bacterium, assembly GCA_050742015.1. GTDB lineage: Bacteria > Actinomycetota > Acidimicrobiia > Spongiisociales > ZC4RG35 > JARDZU01. Next base: position 39,895 of record JBOGEV010000225.1, on the reverse strand, counting down.
GAGGACGGCATTGGCGACGTTGTGGACGGATTTCCCGACGGTCTGGTGGCGGCGACACGGACTGATGGGCAGAGTCTCGAGCTGCTGATCTGGCCCCTGAGGGGGGAGCCATACGTGCGTGCCATCCCGGTCGGGGCATCCCAGCCGGCCGGGCCTGTTGCGTTCGATGTCTCGGGGAGGTACCTCGCCACTGTCATCCCGGTGCCCGATGGGGGGCTGGGCGTGCTCTACTCGGGCATTCCCCAGAACGCAGCCATCGTCGCCACCGACGTCAGCGGTTATGCGTGGCACGACACAGAGTCATCCCAATTGGGGTACACCACCATGGTCGAGGGTGAGTTGTTGCTATGGGTGCTTCACCACGATCAGGTCGAACCGGAGTTGGTGACACGAGCCGTCGGGATCGAGGGTCGCCTCGCGGCCTGGGGTGACTGGGGTTTCGCCGTCCAGGACGAGGGTCGTGACCGCGTCGTCCTCTTCACCGAGAACGGGGAGATCAAGGACACCCACCCGGGCCGTGTCCTCGACTCGCACGGCAGTGGATGGCTGGCCATCGAAAACGACGGCGTGAGCCTGCTCAGCGCCGGGGGAGGGGTCAGCGGCCTCGATCGGGAGGGTCTGGAAGACGAGGTGCTGGCCGGTCGGTTCTCAGACGACCGGATGCAACTCGCTCTGCTCACCCTGGAGCATGTGCAGGTGCTGTCGCTCGAGGACGACTCGGAGTTGATCGAGTCGGGGGGACGGCCCGGGGTGCCCCAACTCTCCTGGAGCTCGGACGGGCGCTTCGTCCTCTACCCGGCTGTGGTTCGAGGGATTTGGGTCATCGACACCCAAAACGGTGATGTGGCCGAAGTCATGGACGACCGGACCTTCACCGGAATCGGAATCGCCCAGCTCACCGGCTCCTAGGCTCTGCCCATGCCCACGTTCCACCTGCTCAGCGCTGGATATGGGGGCGGTCGGGTTGCCTCGACCGTTTCCCTCGTCGATGCCGGCCCCTCGCTGGTCGTGATCGACCCCGGGATGGTCTCCGCCACCTCCGTGATCCTGGATCCGATTCGGGACTTGGGCCGGTCACCGGATGAGGTGACCGATGTCGTCCTCTCCCATCATCATCCCGACCACACGATCAACATCGCCCTGTTCCCAAATGCCAGGGTTCACGACCATTGGGCGATCTACCAGAACGACAACTGGACCTCACGACCGGCGGAAGGATTCGAAGTCGCACCGGGCGTGACACTGTGGGAGACGCCGGGTCACACCGCCCAGGACATCACGACCATCGTCGAGGATGGCGAGCAGAGAATCGCTTTCACCCATTGCTGGTGGTACCAGACGGCACCCTACGACGACCCCCTGTGCACCGACCCCGCCGGGCTCCACGAGAGCCGGGAGAGGGTGCTTGAGGTGGCCACTCTGATCGTTCCCGGCCATGGTGATCCCTTCGTTCCCGACGACTCGACTACTCGGTAACCCCGGTTCCCTATAATTCGTCCAACTACAAGATGGGAAACCCGGTGGCACTAGGACATTTTCAATGGAAGGGCCGACTGGGTCCGCTCGACCTGATTCTGGGCGAGCACACGTTTGCCCCGACCACTATCTCCACGCTGATGGCGGAGGCCATGGATGTGGACGAGGGTGATGTCGTCATCGATGTGGGGACCGGCACCGGGATCCTGGCAATCATCGCGGCCAAGCTGGGTGCGTCACGGGTCTTGGCCGTCGACAACAGCCTCGGGGTGGAGGAAGTGGGCCGGGCCAACGCCGAGGCTCACGGTGTGGCCGACCGCATCGAGTTCCACTATGGAGACCTGTTCGATCCTCTCGAAGAGGGTGTCGAGGCCGACGTGATCATCGGCGACGTGTCCGGTGTGCCGGACTCCCTGGCCAAGGTAAGTGGCTGGTTCCCTGACGGCATCGGTGGCGGGCCCCGTGGGAGCGAGCTGCCGATCCGGATGCTCCGCGAGGCGGTGCAGAGGCTCCGTCCGGGTGGGCGGGTCTTCCTTCCCACCGGCAGCCTGCAGGACGAGTCGGCGATCCTCGATGCGGCGCGCAGCGTCTATGGCCGGGTGGCCCGGCTCGCCGAGCGGATGATTCCCCTTCCTTCCTTGCTCGCCGACAGCGAGACCCTCAAGGGCCTGATTTCCGACGGCATCGTGCAACTGGTGCCCAAGGGATCGCGTTTTCTCTGGGAGTCGAGGGTGTGGCGGCTCTCGGGTCTCGCCCCGAGCGACGCCAGCTGAATCTGGCCTAACCTCGGTCGATGGCTGGATCGGGACCAATCGAGGAACTGGCGGCACAGGACGCGTATCTCGCCGAAGCCGAAGGTTCCGTCCTTCAGACCCTCGACGACGGGCTTTTCCTCGATCGCACCGTCTTCTATGCCAGGGGCGGCGGGCAGCCGGGCGACATCGGGATCATTCGATGGGATGGTGGGGAGGTCGAGGTGCTCGACACCGTCCGCAGGGACGGCATGCCGTTCCATGTCGTGGCAGAGGCCTCCGGCCTTCCCGGCCCGGGCACGCCGGTCCACGGGGTGATCGACTGGGAGCGCCGATACCGGACCATGAAGACCCACACCGCCCTGCATGCCCTGTCCGGGGTCATCTTCCGGGATTTCGGGGCCAAGGTGACCGGGGGCAACATGGAGCCCGGGGTGGCCCGAATGGACTTCGAGTTGGATGGCATATCCGTCGAGTTCGGCCAGGTGGTGGAGCGAAGGCTCAATGACGAGCTCACGCGCGGGTATCCGACCGAGATCCTCTACATGGCCCGCCAGGAGGCGCTGAAGGACCCCGATCTGATCCGGACCAAGGTCAACCTCATCCCGGAATGGGTCGAGGAGATCAGGGTGATCGACATCGTCGGCCTCGACCGCCAGGCGGATGGGGGCACCCACGTCGCCTCGACGCTCGAGGTGGGTGAGGTGCGGGTGGTGAAGACCGAGTCCAAGGGCAAGGCCAACAAGCGGATGCGGATCGAGTTGGTCGGGGGCTAGGTTTCCCCGTCGACCGACCCGTCTGAAAGGCAAGTCATGAGCGTCATCGTTGGGTATTTGTCCTCTGAGCGCGGGCGGAAGGCGCTCGAGGTGGGAATCCAGGAGGCCAAACTGCGCGACACCGACCTCGTCGTCGTCCATTCCCTGGTGGGCGCCGGCAAGAGCGACGACGAAGAAGTGATCCAGAGCGATCGCGACCTCAACGCCCTCGACGAGATGCTGTCGACCCAGGGCATCCCCTTTTCCATCCACAACTACGTGCGGGGCAACGACCCGGCCCAGGACATCATCCAGGCGGCCGAGGAGCTATCGGGCGAGCTGATCGTGATCGGTCTTCGCCAGCGGACTTCTGCCGGGAAGTTCCTCCTCGGGTCGAACGCCCACGACATCCTCATGGATGCCCCCTGCCCGGTCTTGACCGTCAAGGTGTAGTAACCGCGAATCCGCCGGCAAGCCTTCTACGTTCTAGGTCTGACCTACTCATCACCTGGAACCTAGGACTCGAATGATCGACTTCGTCCTCGGATTGTTCCTCGCCGGTCTCATGGTGCGGGGCTGGCTGCGTGGATTCGTCAGGGAATCGTTGGACCTGGTCGCTCTCGTCGTCGGGCTCTGGGTTGCCTTCCGTCTCAGCGGCCCGCTCGGTGAGTTCCTGACCGATCGGTTCGGCTTTGCCCCCGAGGTGGCCACGATCGGGGCCGGCGTCGCCTTGTTCATCCTCTTCGGACTGGCGATGAGCATCGCTGCCCACTTCCTGTCGAGGATCATGAGCCTGCCCGGGCTGAATCTCATCAACCGGGTCGGGGGCGTCGCCGTGGCGGCGCTCTGGGGGATCGCCATCGTCCTCGTCGTGGTCAATGTGGCCCGGGTGCTCCCCGGTGGCTGGGGCAGCCGGTTCGAGGATTCCACCGTGGCCGAGGTCATCGCCGGGCCCGATGCTGTCCCGCAACAGGTCTTCGAGAGGCTGGCCCCCGACGGGGTTCTCGGTTCGCTGGCCGCGATTCAGGAAGTCTTTGGGGTCAACCGGGCCGTCCCCGAGGGGAACGAGGCTTTGACCATCCCACCGGCCGGGCCGGACGAGGTGCGTCAGGTGAGGGAGGAGACGGCTGCGCTCCTGGCCCGGGTCAACGAGCATCGGGCGGGTCTCGGTCTGTCGCCGCTGGGTCGCAGTTCGGGTCTCGACGGGGTCGCGGAGTCGAGGGCAGTTGCGATGTACACCGCAGGGCGGATTTCCCGCGAGCATCCTCCGGGAGGGAGCGTTGCCAACGACGTGAACGCCGCCGGGATCCGTCTCGCCGTTGTGGGCGAGAACCTGGCCCTGGCCAGCAGCGCCCGAGCCGCCTTCGACGCCATGCTCGAGTCCCCGACTGCCCTCTCCCAGTTCTCCATCGCCGCCTACGACCGCACCGGCCTCTCCATCGTCGACGGCCCCACCGGCCGCTTGGTGGTGATCGTCCTCGGGGGGTGAAACAGCGAACCTGAGGTTCTACGTTCCACATACGGAACAAACGGCCTCAAGTTGGAAGGCAGGACCCGCACCAGGACGAGGACGTCGTCGGCGAGAGGTGACAGGGGGTGGGTTGGGGCGACGTCGAACCTGAGGCGGTTCGTTCCACATATGGAACGTGCAACCTCAGGTTGGCCGTAACACCTACGGCTGGGCGGGGGCGATGGCGGGGGCGCGGCGGGCCCGGGCCACGGCGACGAAGCTGACGCCGGCGAGGACCAGGGCGGCGCCGACGAGTTGGATAGTGGAGGGGCTCTCGGAGAAGATGAGCACCGCCCAGACCATGGTCAGCACCGGCTGGAGCAGGATGATGGTGGCGGTCTCCACGGCGGGAAGACGGGGCAGGGCATACCCGATGAGGAGCCAGCCGGCCACCTGGGAGCTGAGCGCCAATGCGAGCAGCCACCCATGGGCGGGCCAGGTTGGGGCGAAGTCGAGCCCACCGCCGATGAGCCCGGCGACGAGCGCAGCCAGGGCGGCGCCCGCGGTCGACTCGAGCAACGGGCCGGCCGAAGGCGCCTGGATGTCGTTGGAGACACGGAACCCGAGGATGAAAGCGGCGTAGAAGACAGCCGAGGCAAGGGCCAGGATCGTGCCGAGGAGGGGATTGGTTCCGAATGCGTCGCCACGGCCGAGGCCGCTCACCAGGCTCACCCCGATCAGCACCACCGGGATGGCGATGGCAACCTGCCGGCTCGGTCGCTCCCCCCAGAAGATCCAGGCAGCGATGGCGACCACGATCACCTGTGCATTGGCGATGAGAGTGGACAGCCCAGCCCCGACGTACTCGATGGAGATGTGCCACACGACGATGTCGAGCCCGAGCAGGATGCCGGCGCCGAAGGCGATGAGTCGCTTGCCGGTCGTGCGCCGGTCCTCGTCCCGTCTCGCCCACCACAGAACGAAGAGGACGGGTAGGGCGTACAGGCAGCGGTAGAAGGCGCCGGTGACCGGGGAGACCTCGGAGAGGGCGTAAAGGATTGCCGAGAAGGAGATGGCCAGGGCGCCGGCCAGCGCAGCGAGAAGGGTCACGGAAGCGGGATCAGATCCGGTTCAACCCAGGATGTCCTCGCCTCTTCGCTATCGAGGTTCGACCAATGCCTTTCGGGAAGTGAAGGGTCGCCGAGTGGCGGGTAGTAGTTGAGCATTTCTCCGACGGACGTTACGTCCGGATGCTCCTGGCGCAAATGCTCGAGAAGCCGGATCCAGAAGATGGTGACGGTGGCGTGGTACTTGGCCGGGTTGCCACCGATCTCCGTCGCGTGGCGGATGGTCAGGCAGACCACGCGCGCCGCGTCCTCCGCGTCGTCGGCCTCGTCGAGCACTGCCCAGGCAAACCGCAGATGCGCCTCGTGACCGAAGTACCCGCCCTCGCCGGCTTGGTGCATCATCCGCAACCCGTCGGCGAGGTCGAGATCGCTCACCGCGCCAGGTCTTCGAGCTCCCGGAACGACTCCTGGATCGCGACCAGGAACCGGTCGGAGTCGGGCAGGGTGTCGTAGTCGGCATGGACCCCCCAGAGCAGACGCCCGTTGTAGGAGAAGAGGGCGATGCCCAGACCGTGTTGTGCCCAGAGCGGGACCATCGGGTAATTGGCGATCATCTCCGACTCGAGCAGGTACATCGGAAATTGAGGCCCGGGGATGTTGGTCACTGTCATGTTGAACGGCCGGATCCGGGACCCGACCACCCGGTTGGCCAGGGAGAGAAGGGTGATGGGCGTCCCGGAGCTGATCTCGACCAGGGTGGCCGCCCCGAGGGCCTGGTTGGTCTTCTTCAGGTTCATCGTCGCCTCTTTGACCAGCTCGAACCGACGCATCGGGTCGGGTTCCTGGATGGGAAGGTCGAGCAGCCACATCGCCACGTGATTGCCGAGGGCGCCGCGTTGATCGGCGCTCCGAGTCGAGACCGGGTTCATCACCCGGAACTCGGCGTCCGAAACGTCGTAGTCCCGCTCCTCGATGAGGAAGCGACGCACGGCGCCGGCGGTGATCGCCAGCACGACGTCATTCACAGACCCGCCGAGTCTGTTCTTGGTCTCCTTGATGGCATCGAGCGGGGTATCGGTCCAGTCGAACCTTCGGTTGGGGCCGATATCGGGGTTGAGCGGGGTGCGATCGGCCGCCGTGAGCCAGCCCGAGCGGAGCGAGGAGAGCGCGGCCGCCGACTTGTCCAGGGTGCGATCGGTGAGGGCCACCCCGTCCCGGATCGTCTCCGAGAAGTGGGAGAGTCGGTCGATCAGGCGACCGGTGAGCCGGGCCGACTCGGCCACCGCGAGCTGGGTCGGGCTCGGGGCGGGTCGTGGCGCCCATTCGGCAGCGGTCTCGACCTCCGACGTGGGGGCCACGTTGAGCAGGATGGTGGTCAGATCGACCCCGGAGATGCCGTCGATCATGCAATGGTGGATCTTGGCGACTACGGCGAAGCGGTCGTCGTCGATGCCCTCGATCACCCAGAGCTCCCAAAGCGGCTTGCTCCGATCCAGCGGCGCGGAGACGATGCGTCCGGCGAGCTGCTTGAGCTGCTCCTCGGTGCCGGGCCGGGGGAGCGAGCTGTGACGAAGGTGATAGTCGAGGGCGAAGTGATCGTCGTCGACCCAGACCGGGCGCCGGTCGAAGGGGACCCAGTCGAGACGCTGCCGGTAGCGCGGGATGTATTGCAGTTTCGACTCGACGTGGGTGCGGATGCGCCCGATGTCGATACCCCCGTCCTCACCCTTGAGCGGGGCTGCATCGAACAGCGCCACTCCGGCCACGTGCATGTGGCTGGACCGTGTCTCCAGTGCCAGGAACGACGCATCGAGATAGGTCAGGGGCTCGTAGTGGAATTCGGTCATCGCGTGTGCTGAAACCTACTGCGGGCCTGTGCTCAACGGCTCGTCGTGTGCCGGTTCTAGGATCGCCGCCGATCATGACCATCGCCTCGCTGCCGGACGTGCCGGCAGAGATCCGTTTCGCCGACCGGCCGTCGAACCCGCTGAAGGTGGTTGCGGTGCGGTTCCTCGTCGCGGTGGGAGTCGTCGTGTTGATCGCATTCGTCGTCTATGTCGGTCGTGATGGATATCGCGACTTGGCTGGTGGCGAGATCAGCTTCGGCGACGCGGTGTACTACTCCACGGTGTCGGTCACAACCACCGGATATGGGGACATCGTGCCCGTATCCCCGACGGCGAGATGGGTGACGACCTTGGTAGTGACACCGCTGAGGGTTGCCTTCCTGGTGCTGGTCGTGTCGACCACTGTCGAGGTCCGCACCGCCCGAAGCCGTCGCGTCATACGCGTGGGAAGATGGAGGGCAACGGTGCAAGACCACTTTGTGATTTGCGGCTTCGGGACCAAGGGGCGCAGCGCCGCGGCCTCTCTGACCACGACCGGGATCCCCTACGAGCAGGTCGTTGTCGTCGACCTGCGAAAGGAGGCGATCGACGAGGCGAGCGCCGAGGGCTACGTCGTGGTCGTGGGTGACTGCACCCGAGAGTCCGTGCTGCGTCAGGCGGGCGTGGAGCGAGCGAAAGGCGTGATCATCGCGGTTGATCGGGACGCCACTGCTGTGCTGACCACGCTCACCGTCCGGCTGCTCAACACACGGACCCGGATCGCCGCTGCCGCCCGCGAGGACGAGAACTCGGAGATACTGCGTCGTGGTGGCGCCTCGGTGGTGATCACCTCGGATGAGGCCACGGGCCGGCTTCTCGGTCTGGCCATCGACAGTCCATATCACGCCGAGATGATCGAAGACCTCCTCATGGTCGGACAGGGCGTCGACCTGGTCGAGCGGGAGGTCACCGAGGCGGAGGTGGGTCAACCCCAGCCATCGGGAACCGTCGCAGTGATCAGACACGGACGGATGGTGAGCGAGGTGGACACGCTTGGAGATGGCGACAGATTGCTCAGGATCGAAAACGACAACGCCGGCGACCTGAAAGGTTGAGCCGGGCGGATTCGGTCCTCGGCGCATTCGAGGACGTGGTCGGCGCCGACAACGTCCTCACCGATTCGGACATGGTGGCCGGCTACGTACGCGACTGGACCGGTCGGTGGACCGGCGACACCTTCGCCGTAGTGCGCCCCGGGACCGTAGAGGAGGTGCAGGCGGTGGTCGGGATCTGCGGCGAGTCGCGGGTCCCCCTGGTTCCCCAAGGAGGCAACACCGGCCTGGTTGGAGGATCGATACCGCATCGCGGAGAGGTGGTGCTGTCCCTCCGTCGGCTGAATCGGTTGGACCCTGTCGACGCGAGGGCCAAAGAGGTCACCGTCGGGGCCGGGGTGACGATCGGAGCCCTCCAGTCCCACGCCCGGGAGGCGGGACTGGAGTACGGGGTCGACCTCGCCTCGCGGGACACGGCCACCGTCGGCGGCACCATCGCCACCAATGCCGGTGGCGTGAACGTCGTGGCCAACGGTGACACCCGGGGTCAGGTCCTCGGGCTCGAAGCAGTACTCGCCGATGGGAGTCTCGTCTCGACTCTCGGGGGCATGGTCAAAGAGAGCACGGGTCCCGATCCCCTTCCCTTGATGGTGGGAAATGAAGGAACACTGGGCATCGTCACCGCCGCCCGCCTTCGTCTGCTGCCTCCTGTCGGAACCGAGCGCATGGTGATGATGTTGGGCCTGGACGACCTCGCGGCGGGGCTCTCCTTTCTCGAGCCCGGGGTACGTGCTCTGGAGTTCTTCGACACTCGATGTCTAAACGCCGTGGTCGAGCTGCGGGGACTCTCCCTTCCCTTCGAGGCCGAGTTCCCTTTCTACGTGCTCATCGAGACGACAGGCATACCTGAGATCCCGGACTCCCTCCCGTGTGTCGTGGAGCCGCGGCTCTGGGCCTATCGCGAGGCGATCACCGAGACCATCAGCCAGCTCGGTGTGCCGGTGAAGCTGGATGTGGCTGTCCCCCTGTCCCGAATCGACGACTTCGCCGAGCGGGTTGCCGGTCTTGGGCTGGAGGGGCAGGTCTTCCTGTTCGGTCATCTGGCCGAAGGCAACTTCCATGTCAACGTGGTTGGGAACCCCGATCCCGAGGCGGTCATCGACCGGGTGCTCGAGGTCGTGGTCGGGATGGGCGGCGTCATCGCCAGCGAACACGGGATCGGTGTCGCCAAAGCGGCCCGGTGGCGTCGCTCTGCCGACCCGGCCACGCTGTCGATGGGGCTCCGGGTCAAGGAGGCACTGGATCCGAAGCGCATCCTCAACCCCGAGGTGATTTGGGGCGGCTGAGAGCCTCGCCCAACGGTGGGTCAGTCGAGCAGGGCGAAGTATCGGGCCGGGGCGCCCTCCCCACCCTTCACCTTGAGGAATGCGGCGAAGAAGAGAAAGCGACGATCCGTGGGCAGGACCCCGAGGTTGGTGAGCGATTGCATGAGGATGGCCCCCGAGTCACCGATGATGTGATGGACGACGAACTCCTCGGGGAGGTAGCTCTGCTTCTTGGCGGCGCGTTCCGGGAAACAATCGAACCCGATCGCCTTGGCGCCGGTCCCCACCAGCCATCGTGCTGCGTCCGGAGTGCAGGACGGCGAGCCGACGTAGTAGCGGGGGAATTCTCCCCAAGCGTGATCCGACCAGCCGGTCCTGACCAGCACGATGTCACCTGATCGGACCTCGGGCGAGGCGGCCTCCAGATCGTCAGGGGAGATGTCGTGGTCCTCAGCGACCCCGCTGAGATCGATGATCACCGCTTCGCCGCAGGTGCGGTCGAGTGGGACGTTCTCCGCCGTTTCCCCGTCCTCCGTGTAGTGCTTGGTGAAGTCCACGTGGGAGCCGGCGTGGAGCATCATCGTGATCTCGGAGACCATCCAGAATCCCGGCTCCTTGTAGTGCTCCTTGATCCCGATCGGCTGGTTCACCGAAGGCGGGCTGTAGGTGTCCGTCCCGATCGGAACCGTGAGGTCGACTATCTCCATGAAGGGCTCCTCATCACCCGGGCGATCCTATGTCCGACTAATCGGTGAGGGCTTGCGAGACCCAGCCGGAGATCTCGTTGACCGCGGGCACGCCGACGGTCCAGCCGGACCAGCCGCTCGTCAGGACCGCGATCACGTAGCCATCGGCCGAATCCGGGCTCCTGACGAAACCAACCGAGTTGGCCACACCACCGGCGAACCCGTTCTTCTGGGCCACGACCCACCCGGCCGGCACTCCGGCGGTCACACCCCAGGTCTGGTCGGGCACGACCGAGGTCATCAGGGACCAGGCGACGTCCCGATAGGACGGCGAGATCGGGCCCCAATGGCCGAGTAGCACCTGTCTGATCAGGTCGCCCTGGTCCCGGGCCGAGGTCGTGGTCCGCCCCCAGCCCGTCTCGTTGTCCCCCACAGTCGTCGTCTGATCGAGCCCGAACAGGTGTGCCTGGTCGCGAAACCAGGGCGACCCTCCGAAGTGACGCCACAAGGCCCGCACCGGATTGTTGGCCGACTCCGTGATCATCGGGACGAGCTGGCTCATCTCCCATCCGCTGACGCCCCGGCCCTCCGACTGTGCCTCGTACAGCGTGCCCGCCATGACCATGACTTTGAACACCGAGGCGGTGGACTGTCGGGCCTCGGGGTTCATTGAGAACTCGCACCCGGTCCTGGTGTCGAACACGTATGCCGTGAATGACCGACCCGGGAATCGGTCCCGGAGTGACGACACCCTGCCGGCGGTGAACGGATCGGGCGGGCATGGCGGACACTCCGGTGCCGGCGAACCACCGGGCAGGGCTCCGAATTCGCCCGCGACCGGAACGCCTCCACGGAGTCCGTAGTGAAGGGTCTGATCGGCTGTGCCCTGCTTGTTGTCGTGGCGGAGGTAGACGGTGCAGGTGGATGGGCGGAACAACCCGACCGACTCGATGCCATCTGATCGACCGGCTGCCCACTCCGCGGCGACCATCCGGTCGCCCGGGTCCCCGTAGACGAAGCTGGCATCGGCAACGCCCTGGGAATGAGTGAGACGGAAGTAGACGAGCCCGGTCGATTCGCGGTGGAGGCCGACCTCGTCGACACCATCGCCGTCGAAATCCCCGGTAAAGGGCTTGTCGCCGGGATTGCCGAAGAAGTACGAGTGGTCGGCAGACCCGAGCCCACCCCCTCCGGCTCCCAAGTGATTGCTGAGGTAGAACTTTCCCTCCGAGGGGCGGTAGATGCCCACGCTCTCACAACCATCACCGTCGAAGTCGCCGGCGATCGGAATGTCGCCCGGGTCACCGAAGGAGAACCGGATGTCGGCCGTGCCCTGGCTGTTCGCGTTGCGCAGGTAGACATACCCGTCCGACTGGCGGTACAGGCCTGGCGTGTCGTCGCCGTCGCAGTCCCAATCACCAACGAAAGGGAGATCGCCCGGAGACCCGTACAGGAACCTCGTGGTCGCCCCGTTCGAAGCGTCGCGCAGGTACCACACGCCATCGGAGGTATCGACGACTCCGATCGAGCCTTCCTGGGCGCTCGCAGGGGCAGCGATTCCACAGCTGAGGATGGCAACCCCAACAGTGAGCATGACCCGGCGATGTGCGGTTTCCCAGTTCATGCTCCGAGACGACGCTACCCGTCCTCGAAGTCGGCGGCGTAGCGTCCCGTGGTGTCGTCATCGACGATCATCGACGAGGCCCGGGTCACGAAGGTGTTTTCGAGGCCGGTGTCCAGGCCCGGCGTGCTCACGGGCCTCCTGGTGTTCGCGTCCTCGCTGCAGCCATCGCTCTTGCCCAAGCTGGCGGTCACCCAGGGAATCGTCGCCGGGATCTCGTTCATGGTGGGGTACGGGTTGGGCGCCGGTTGGCAATGGGTCTGGAACTTCTTGGGCATGCCAAAGCCCCGAGGCCTGTGGTGGGCCGGACTCCGCTGGCTCTCGCTCGTACTTCTTCTCATTCTCCTATTGACGGGGATGTGGGGTTTCGTCGGCTGGCAGAACGATGTGCGCCAAACCTTCGAGATGGAGCCCATCTCCCCCGCCATCTGGCTGACGATCATTCCCGTGGCCTTCGTGATTGGGGCCTTGATCCTGATCATCACCAGGTCCCTCTGGAAGCTCTTCCTGTTCCTGATCGGATGGCTCGACAAGCTGTTTCCCCGGCGTCTCGCGGTGTTGGTCAGTGGAGTCGGCCTCTTGTTGACGATTTGGGGCGGGTGGAGCGGCGTCCTGGTCAACTCGTTCTTCGCTGTGGCCAATCAGGTATTCGCGCCACGCGACGCCACCACTGCCGAGGGGATCACACAGCCGGGCTCCGAGCTCAGGTCGGGGAGCCCGTCATCGCTCGTCGAGTGGGAGACACTCGGTGAGAAGGGGCGCACTTTCGTGGCTACCGGCCCGTCCGTCGACGAACTGAATGCGTTCCACCACGGCGAGGCGATGGACCCGATTCGGGTGTACGTCGGCCTCAAGTCGGCTGATACCCCGGAAGCGCGGGCCCAACTCGTCCTCGACGAGCTGATTCGGACCGGCGCCTTCGACAGGGAGGTCCTCGTCGTTGCCAGCACCACCGGGACCGGGTTTCTCGAACCGAATGCGATGACGGCGTTGGAGTACGTCTACAACGGCGACGTCGCCGTGGCGGGGGCCCAGTACTCCTATCTGCCCAGTTGGATCTCGCTCCTAGCCGACCAGGACGAGGTGACGGAGACCTCGCAGACGGTCTTCGCCACCATCCACGACTACATGTCGGCGCTCCCGGAGGACGAACGGCCCGAGATCTACCTCTACGGCCTTTCGCTCGGTGCATATGGCGTTGAAGCGATTCTGACGTCGATCAACATCGTCAACGAGCCAATCGACGGAGCCCTCATGGTCGGTCCTCCGTTCGTGAATGAGTTGTGGAACGAGCTCGTGGCAAACCGAGATCCGGGCAGCTCTCCGTCGACACCCCTCTACCAGGGAGGACGTACAGTTCGGTTTACCAACGAAGAGAACGCACTCAACGAGCCTGAAGAGGAATGGGGAGACACGAGGGTCGTCTACCTCCAACACGCCTCCGATCCCGTGGTCTTCTTCTCGCCCTCGCTGTTTCTCGAACAGCCTGATTGGCTGCTCGAGGGCCAGCGCGGCGCGGAGATCAGTGACGAGTTCAGCTACACCCGCCTGATCACGGGATGGCAGGTGATGATGGATCTCCCCGCGGCCGGCTCGATCCCGGAGGGGTTTGGCCATCTCTACACCAAGGAGGCCAATGCGGAGGCATGGATCGCGGTGACTCGCCCCGAAGGTTGGACGGCTGCCGAGACGGAGAGATTGAAGGAGTTCCTCGTCGATCTCGGCCCGGCACCACGGTCACCGAACTCAACCCGCTCTGCACACACCACAACCAGGTAAATAGGACACGGCTGGAAACTCAGGAAGGTCCGCCCCGGCACCTACACCTGGACCAGCCCCCTCGGCCACACCTACACCACCGGGCGCCTGACCCCACCCTAAGCGTGTCGAGCTCCTGGAACCGCCCAAAGGGTCAGGTGCGTCCAAGAACCAATGACGCGACACCATCGAGTGCTGGCGGCCCTCGTCATCCTGGGCGCCCTCGCCGCCTGCGCCGGGGAGGGCATTGGCAGTGGGGTTACCGTTCCCGAGGTGACGCCCACAAATGGCAGTGACGGGCCGGATGCTCCCGACCCGTCGACGACTACATCGTTCACCGCGACGTCATTGCCACCCTTATCAGATGCGACGTCTTCGATGCCCGGCAATCCGATCGATCCGACGCTGCCGCTGGTCCAGGCTGCCGTCCAGGATCTTGCTCGCCGCCTCGGCACCTCGACCGAGAACGTCACCGTGGTCGAGGCCCTCGCCGTCACCTGGCCCGACGGCAGCCTCGGATGCCCCGAACCGGGCATGGCGTATCCCCAGGTGCAGGTCGACGGAGCGCTAGTGGTGCTCGAGGCCGGCGGGCGCCGCTATGAATATCACGGCGGCGACCCGCTGGTCCTCTGCGAGCAGGCCAAATAGCGGCTTCTCAGTTGCGCAGCACGTTGATCGTGCTCCTGACCACGGTGACACCGGGGACGAGGCTGGCCGTCATCTCGGTCACCACGTCGGCCTCACCGTGTCTGGTGCCGGTCACGTCGAGGGTGTAGGTCGCCACGTCACCCGGGACGGGGTCGGTGGAGGTGACCACCTGTGGGCCGGCCGGGAGCACAGCGACCATGTCACCGTCGCCGACGACGTTCTCCGCCCCGACCAGGAAGTCGAGCCCGGGATCGGTTGGGCTGCCCGGGCCGTAGGCCCACGAGATGTCCTGACCCGGGTTGGTGTCGTTGCTCGTCCCGATCCAGATCTGGAAGACCTGGGCCTGCTCCGTCCCGAAGACCTCCACGTTCCACTGGACCACGATCCAGCTGTCGACCCCGTCGGTGAGAACCCCGGCCCGGATGCCGGGGGCATCGGTGCCCTCTAGGTCGGTCCAGAGCGGCGCCAACATGTTGTTGGGCCGAGCCGGATCAGGGCCGTCCGGGATCACGCAGCACTCGTTGTCCTCCGAGCTGGTGGGCCCGGCGACCAGGTACCCGTTGGAATCGACTCCGAACGTGTTGAAGGTCTCGCCGTTGTACAGGAACGGCGGGGTGTTGAACTGGATTATCTCCTCGTCACCGATCGGGATCGGAGCGAAACCGAAGGCCTCGAGCCCCAGGTAGCCGCCCGCCGGTGTCGTTCCGTCGTCGACCGAAGGCACTCCGGGCGACGCCCCGGCCAGAGTCACGTCATGGAGTTGCGCACGACGATCGTCCACGAGGACGGCTCCGTCGACGCCGACGATGCGCAGCCCAGCTTCGAGCGACGTATCGAGGTCGACGGTCTGCTCGTCGAAGGAGTTGTTGACCGCCTCGACGGTGCATGTGGCGACCTCGCTCCGGGCGATCTCCTCCGGATCGCACCCCTGGGTGAGAGCCACGTCGCCCTGGGTGTGAATGAACGCCACCGGCATGTGGAGGCTTTCACCTCCCCCCCTCTCGACCAAAGAGATCGAACCGAACTGCTGCTCGCCGATCGGAGCGTCGGATTCGATGGTGATCGTGAGCTCCCGCGATTCACCAGGTGGCACGGTCAAGCGCTCGGGGCTGACGGTGATCGTCGACCCCGGTGGAGCTTGAGCCTCGGCATCGAACCGCTGTGGGCTTGATGTCGTGTTGGTCGCCACTCGGGTGGTGACGAGCCGGCCCGGCATAACGGGGGCATTGATGGACGGGATGTTCAGGTGGACGGCGTTGACCGGGTCGTTCCCCATGGCAAAGAAGTTGTCGGCCGTCTCACTGAAGGTGAGCGGAGCCGCGCTGGCGGCGCCGATGTCGATCCGCCCCGCACCGAAGTCGAACGGATCAGCCGGGGTGGCCAGGTCCTCCTTCACCACTGCAGTCGTGGCGGTCGTCATGAGCGCCGACTTGATCTGACCCGGCATCCAGTCCGGGTGGGCGGCCTTCAAGAGCAGACCCGCTCCGGCAACGTGGGGTGAGGACATCGAGGTGCCGGCGATGGCCTGGAAGAACTCGCCGGGCGGGTTGCCCCCGTCGGTCGGAGTCGGCGCATCGGGGGCGGGTGAGGCACCAGCCAGGATCTGGATGCCAGGGGCGGTCACGTCGGGCTTGATGAACAGACCGGCCGGACCCCGCGACGAGAAGGCCGCCATCACGTCACCCTGGCCATCCCTCGGCTCGCCGGCCGGGAACGAGCCGGTCACACCGGTGTGGCTGTTCATGAACGCCAAGAACTCGGTGCCGTCTGGTAGGTGGATCGTCGGCACCCAGTGGCTGTCGGTTTCGACATCGGCCAGGGCCGGGTTGTAGAGGACCATGCCCTCGCCGCCACCCTGGTTCACCACGAAGCCCTTCCACACGCGGGCCTGGACGCCACGCTGGCAGGCGATGATCAGCCCGTCGAAGATGCTGGGGTTGGGTGGCAGGGTGGCACAGAGCGCGTCCCCGTATCCGGCCACATTCTGGGCCAACACCACCGGGAACGGCCCGGCGCCGTTGGTGATGGAGGCTCCGTCGACGGTGAACGTTTCGGCGTTGTCCGCGGTGAGGCTGAGGGTGGTCCCGAACTCACGGGTCTGCGTCGAAGCGGCGACAGTGGTGGTCCAGGGCGACAGGTGGTTCGCCGTGCCCGCCCCGGGGCCTTCGTTGCCGGCCGAGGCGGAGACGAACACGCCGGCCGCGTAGGCGTCGAGGAATGCGAGTTCCACCGGGTCGGTGAACGGGTTGGTGCCTCCGGAGATCGAGAAGTTGATCGCATCGACGCCGTCGAGGATCGCCTGCTCCACGGCTGCGGCCGAGTCGAACGCGTTGCAGCCTTGAACCCCACAGACCTTGTATTCGATGATGTGGGCACCCGGCGCAATTCCATGCAACGGGCCGCGCTCCACAGCGAACACTTCGGCGCTGTCGAGGATGTTCCCCGCCGAGGTGCTCGTGGTGTGGGTGCCATGACCGTTGGAGTCGCGCGCCGTGTCGGCGAAGGTCTCCGGCGGACGCGAGACCGCGAAGTAGTTGTCGAGGAACACGTCGCCGCCGATCAGCTTGTTCTGACACTGGAAGACGTCGGCCTCGGGGGTCAACGGATTGTCGCCGAAGTTGCAAGAGCGGGCAGGGCCGCCGGGTGGCGGCAGGTTCCCCAGGTCGGCGAAGGACGGATGCTCGGGCCAAATACCGGTGTCGAGGTTGCCCAGGATGAGGCCCTCGCCTGCATTGGCTGTCGTGCCCAGTGTTTCGTACACCGCCGTCGCGTTCACGAATTCAGGGCTCGAGTCGGTCAGCGGCTGCCGGAGGTCGTTGAGTTGAACCGCGACCGAACCAGGAATCGCCAGGACCGTCTCGACCTCGTTGGCGGGAATGATCGCCGAGATCCCGCCGTACACCGTGCGCAGGCTGGTCCCCACTTCGGCAGACGGGACTGCGTCGGCCAAGGCATCGACGAACGCCTGCTCTTCCGCGGCGATGTGATTCTCGTACTCCGCGGCTGCGGCCGGGCGCTCGCTCAGAGGGACACCGGTCACGGCCGGGCTGGTGGCCTCGAGCCCCGGAACCCCACCGGTGTAGACGGCCACTGCGTCGTAGTCGAGTTTGATCGCCACCTGGATCGGCTCCGTGTCGTCGCGCCCGAGCAGGTCGGGATCGGTCTCGGCGAGCGCACTGCTCGGGGCCTTGGCGCCCGTGACCGTCCCGGTCGGTTCGAGAGTTTCGACCTCGGAGATCGTCGTTTCTTCGGATGGCTCCGTTTGGGCGCCGGCGGGCGTCATCGATACAAGTGAGATGATGACGATGATCCCGATCACCCGGCGCGAAGCAGATCTGCCCAGGAACCGCTGAGCTCTCATGTGCACACTCCTCGTCGTACCGCTCACGCCCAAAGGGCCGTGATCTCCCAGCACGCCGGGCCCCAAACCTACACCTTCCTCAACGCGGCGTGCAGCCTGAGGTCGGGGACCGGCCCTGGAAATCGTCCTGACCAGGGTGTACTCGTTGCGCCCTCGGCAGGATTCGAACCTGCGACACCCGATTTAGGAAACCGGTGCTCTATCCCCTGAGCTACGAGGGCTCCTCGACAGATGAGGGTACATCCCGATACCGGTCATCCTCGATCGGCCTCCCACGCATTCGGGCCTCCGGTCACAACAGTTCGTTTCTCGTCTTCTGGTAGGTGCCGGTCACCTCATAGCGTGAGTGACCCACCGCCTCGTCGACGTTACGGTCGATCACGGACCCGTCCACTTCCCCTCCCAAGGGGTCGTTGGGCCGCCACAGGCTGACCCACCGGTCATCGCCGAGCTTCGTCCGCACCTCTTCGACCAGCTCGGGGATCCCGAGCGTCGGAAAGTTGGTCGGATAATGGAGTCCGAGCTGGCAGCCGTAGGTGAGGAATGCCCCGGGGAGGCCCTTCTCCATCTGGCCCAGGGTGACGAGCGCGATCATTGCGCCCTGAGAGTGAGCCGACAGCACCCGGCGCGGGTTGCGTTCTAACTCCTCACCGAGGTTCTTCACCACGAACGGGCCATACGCCGGCGGCGCCAGCGGGTGGTACCAGCGAGGGAAGAAGGAAGCCACGTCCCAGAGGATTCCCACCTTGCGTCGTCGCTCGGCGTCGCGGAAGCCCCGGAGCAGGCTGGTGACGATGAACGAGGTGGGGACCAGGATTGTGATCGCGATCGAGATGCCGACCAGCTCTTCGAGCGCGATCTCGACCCCGAGGAACGAAAAGCTGAAGTATCCGAGGACGACGGCGCCGACCAGCGCCGCGGCTCCGACCGGGACCAGGATGGCGGCACCCCCATAGACCCTATGGGCCGCCCACCAGACCAGGGCAACCGCAGCCAGGGCGAGGAGGCCGATCCAGAGCCCGTTGGACGGCGCCTGCAACTCCCCCGGAGAACAGGTCCCGGTGCGGAAGCAGCCGCCGAGGACGGCGACGATGCCGGCGATGATCGCAAAGATGGCGGCTCCCTGGAACACGATCCGGGCGTTGACCGTCACGCGACGAAGCATCGTCATCAGGCGCCGGCTGCGTCCCTTGTCCCGATCGTCGGGGAATGGTCCCAAGCCCCCGCCGTCCCATGGCCTGGTGAGGATCACCGCCACCAAGACGAGCACCACGATCAGAAAGAGCATGGCCACCGCGGTCCAGGCCGAGCCCTGGGAGCTCACCTCACTGACGTCGATGGCGACTTCGAAGACGACGGCGACCGCCAGCCCCATCGCACCACCGAGCTGGGCCCCGATGGCGAAGGCGCCCAGTGGGGCCAGTCCGGAGAACAGGGTCAGGATCCCGCCGATGAACATCAGGATGGCGATGTGAAAGGTTGTCTCGTGCACCCCCACCCAGTGGTCAGGGGGCGGCAGGTCGGCGAAGCCCACGACCACGAGCGACCAGCCGGCGGCGACTATCGAGGCAACCGGCGCCGCAGCCGTGGCTCGCCTCAACCACCGCGCCGTCGGGACCAACGATGTCGCCACTAGAAGCAAGACCACTGCGAGGAACATCCCGATTACCACCGCCGCCAGCCAGGCCGAACCCAACCCGCGTGCGGCGGTTAGGGCCACGACCAGGATCCCTGCCGCCAGATGGAGGCGGCGAAGGCGATGCATGATCGAATGGGGACGCCACATCACCGGGTCGCTCAGGGTCGCCCCGGCCGGGTCGGCCCAAAGGCTCTCGTCATCGGCGCTCTCCCCTTCGAGGAGGTCGAGCATCGAGTCCGGGTCGGTGTTCAAGACCAGGTCGACCGGATCTCGCCGCTTCAGCTCCTCGAAATGGGACTTGGCCGAGACCTTCACGATCAGCAGGTAGTAGAGATACCCGAACAGCAGGAACAGGGCGACCATGGCCAGGCGAAGCCAGATGCCTTCGATGCGAACGCTCAGCCAGTGATAGGGCAGGTCGATCAGGACCACGGCGAGCTGTGACACGAAGACGCCGGTCAGGCCGAGCCCGGCGAGCCGGACTCCGATGCGACCGGGCTTGTTCTGGCTGTCGGCCATCCAACCGGCGATGTTGGCCAGGGCGAAGGGGGCGAGCAGGATCCAGAAGGCGGTGTTCCACCTACCCGCCGTGAGTCCGCCCCAGTGGAAGGCCTCGACGTCGACATCGACGTCTCGCATCGGCTTTCGGTACACCGTCGTGTACCGCAGTGGCTCGCCGGGAGCGGCCACTGGCCCGATCGGGTCGGTGTAGAGCATGTCCCGTGGTGCGGTCCCGGACACGCCATGAACTCTGAGCTCGCTCGGTGACGCCAAATGGTCCCCCTCTGCAACCACCGAACCTACCGAAGTGCGAGGTCGCCGTGTCGGGAGAATCACGGCCGCCGGACGCCTACCCTTGGCCGTATGGAAGAAGAGCGCATCGCCCTGTTCGTCGACTTCGAGAACCTGGCCATCGGAGTGCGAGAGGCGTTGGGAGGGATGGAATTCGACTTCGAGCCCATCGGCAACGCTCTCGCCGAACGGGGCCGTGTCGTCACCCGCAAGGCGTATGCCGATTGGTCGATGTTCGCCGATGCCCGACAGAAGATGACCCGGAGTCACGTGGAGCTGATCGAGATCCCACAGCGAATGGGAGCCAGCCGCAAGAACGCCGCCGACATCAAGATGGTGGTTGACGCCATCGAGGTCGCGTTCGAGCGGGACTACATCACCACCTTCGTCATCTGTACTGGCGATTCCGACTTCACGCCGCTGGTTCACAAGCTGCGCGAGCTGAACAAGAAGGTGATCGGAGTCGGCGTCAAGGCGTCGACCTCCGCTCTCCTCCCTCCCGCTTGTGACGAGTTCCTGTTCTACGAGAACCTCGACGGAGTCGAGCCGAGCCGGGCGACCGAACCGCCCGATGAGGTCGAGCCGGTGGTGGACGACTCGACTCCGGAGCTGGCGTCATTGATAACCACCACACTCTCCGGGCTCCTCCGCAGCAGCGGGGGCGAGGTCCTCGCCTCATCGCTGAAACGGGCCCTGCTCCGCAAGGACTCGACATTCTCCGAGACCGACCACGGCTTCCGTGCTTTCGGCGAGCTGCTCAACCACCTCGAGTCCGAAGGCGTGATCGAGTTGACCGAGGGCCCGGGTCGAGGGGATCCGGTCGTCCAGTTCCCGTCGGCCGGTTCTGGGGAGGGCGAGGCCTTCACCCTGCTGGGCAAGGTGGTGGGAGACCTTTCGAAGAAGGGAACCCCGGTCTTCCTCTCCGGGCTCAAGAACCAACTGCGCAAGAACGACTCGACGTTCTCGGAGAAGAAGTTCGGCTATTCCGGTTTCCTTCAGTTCTGCAAGGCGGCGGCCACCAGGGGCGTGATCGAGCTGACCTGGGATCAGGAGGCAGGCGACTACCGGGTCGCACCTGCATGACCAGGACGGCCGACGTGGTCGTGGTCGGTGCCGGGATAATCGGTTCGTCCATTGCCTACCAACTCGCACGCCACGGGGCAGGCGCGGTCGTCGCCGTGGACAAGGGGGCCGGGCCCGCCGAAGGCTCGACCGGGGCATCATCCTCGATCTGCCGCTGTCGCTACACCCATCCCGAGGTGGTCCGGCTCGCCCATCACGGACAGGAGGCATATCGGGATTGGGGGGCCTTCACCGCGTTGGACCGGCCCCGGTCGGGACTGCAAGCTGTCGGTGTCCTGTGGATGATGGGGGAGACACGCGAGAAGGTGGCCGCGGACGCGGACAAGCTGACCGGCCAGGGCGTGAAGGCCGACGCGATCGGTCCCGACGAGGTGAACGACCTCTTCCCCTCCCTCTCCACCTGCGGCCAGCCCTTCGACATGACGGGCGAGATCGAACATCTCTGTGCGCCTGGGGAGGCTTTCTTGTACGAGAGCGCCGGCGGGTACGCGGACCCCGTCGGGGCCAACCAGGACCTGATCGAGGCCACGAGGAACCACGGTGCGAGTGTCGAGTTCAACTCCCGAGTGACAGATGTCCTTCGCAGCGGGCATGCGGTGACCGGGGTCCGTCTGTCCGACGGGACCGATATCTCCGCGGGCCTGGTGGTCAATGCTGCCGGGCCCTGGTGCAACCAGCTCAACGCGATGGCCGGGGCCGAACTGCGCTGGACCCTGACCCCGACCCGGATCCAGACCGTCTACCGGTCGTGGCCCCCCGACCTGGGCCCGATCCCGGCGGCAGCCGACGCCTCGACCGGCATCTATTTTCGGCCCGAGAGCGGTGGCCAGCAGGTCCTCGTCGGGTCGGTCCTGGCCGAGGACGAGGAGGAAGTGATCGAGGACCCGGACGATTTCAAGGGGGTCCCCGACGCCGGATTCACCGAGATGAAGCTGGCTGCCTTCCATCATCGCATTCCCGGCCTCGAGGCCCGAGGCAACGTTTCCGGCATCGCCGGGCTCTATACCATCAACCGCGAAGACGTCCATCCGGTGGTTGGGCCCTCTGACGTGGAGGGGCTCTGGGTCGCCAACGGGTTCTCGGGTCACGGCTTCAAGCTGGCCCCGTCCATTGGCTCGATGGTTGCTCAGGCCGTAACCGGGAACTCGATCGAGTTCGACACCGACGTGCCGATGGGCTTCTTCTCGGTGGATAGGGAGCCGATCGACATCGCTGTGAAAAACGTCCTGGCTTGATGCGATACCTCAACTCGGCGCAGACCCGGGAAGCCTTGTCGATGCCCGATGCAATCCGGGCGATGGAACACGCGTTCTCAGGGGAATCCGAGGCACCTCTCCGCACGACAATTGGCAGCTCCCTGGTCATGCCGGGACGGGTCGACGACATCATGGCGGTCAAGGTGGTCTCGACCGAGCCCGGAAACCCGGCAGGCGTGGTGGTGGTGTTCGGGCCCGATGGGACCCCGCTCGGACTGGTGCACGGGCCGACCCTCACCGCGATCAGGACCGGGGCCGTATGCGGTCTCGCCACCGCAATGCTGGCTGCCCCAGAAGCCAGGACCCTGGCGATGCTCGGAGCGGGGGCGATGGCTTATGACCAGATCGCTGCCGTCCGGGCGGTGAGGCCGATCGAGCGTGTCCTGGTCTGGTCGCGAAACACCGTCAATTCCCGAATGGTCGCCGAGATGGTCGGAGGTGAGCATGTCGCCGACGCCGACGAGGCAGTCGCCCTTGCCGATGTCATCTCGTGCGCCACCCCGGCCACGTCACCTCTGTTCGCAGAGTCGAGCGTGGCCGCAGGTGCCCATGTGAACGCCGTGGGGGCCTTCACCCCGGATATGGTCGAGCTTCCCCCCGAGCTCCTGGAGAGGGCCTACGTAGTGGTCGACGACATCGAGGCCGCTGCCGCCGAGGCCGGTGATCTGATCCAGGCAGGTCGAACACCGAACTCGACCCTCCGCCACCTGCTGGCCGACACCAACGTCCAGATCGGGGAGGACGTGACGGTGTTCAAGAGTGTGGGCGTGGCCGCACAGGATGTGGCCGCCGCTCATGCCGCGTTGGTCAACGCCGACCGGCTCGGTGTGGGCACCCAACTTCCGTCGTGAGCGTCACTCGACGCTGCGGCTGAGGCGGTCGAGACGGCGGTCCCAGGTGTCCCCCACGTTGTCTGCCCACTTCACCACGTCTCCCAGGGGCCCGGGATCGAAGGTGTATCGCACCTCGCGCCCCGACGGGTGACGCTCGACCAGGCCGGCGGCGTCGAGGGCGGCAAGGTGTTTGGTCACCGCCTGACGCGAGATGGGCATCGAGGCGGACAGTTCGGTGGCGGTCGCCGGGCCATTGGCGGCGAGGCGATTCAGCACCTCCAACCTGGTTGGGTCGGCCAGGGCCGCGAACACGTTGTGTGGGTCCATCAGGCTGCGGCGGAGAGGAAGACCCTCGGGTAGGCCTCGTCGGCCCACTGAGGGGGGAGGCCGGTGATCCTCCACGGGAGGAGTGTCTCCCTGACAGTGAGCGAGGTCATGCCGTCGTCAGCCGGCTCGAGGTCGATTTCGACCTGGGTGGGGAGACCGTCGTCGGTGCGCCAGCTCCATTGGAGCCGACGGCCCGGCTCCACTTCCTCGACTGTGCCCCAGACCAGCGGCCCGTCGTCTGGCGTCATGGTGATCGATCCGCCTGGCCGGGGCTCGATCTCGATCGGGTCGCCCATCCAGTCGCCGAGCAGGTCCCCGTCGGTCAGGTGCTCCCAGACCGCGTCCGGATTCGCCGGGAGGGTGATCGAGCGTTCGACGGCCACGTCGCCGGCGAGATCCTCGTATGCGTCATCATGCATATGTGCAACTTAGCAGTTGCGCGTGTGTAGGGTGATACGCAACCAGTTAGTTGCGCGAAGGAGGAGACATGCTGATACCGACCGTGATCGAGCAGACGAGCCGTGGAGAGCGGGCGTACGACATCTATTCGAGGCTCCTCGGCCATCGGGTGATGTTCCTGGGGCGGCCGGTCGACGCCGACACCGCCAACCTGATCGTCGCCCAGCTCATCCATCTCGAGAGCGAGGATCCGGAGAAGGACATCTCGCTCTACATCAACTCACCCGGGGGCGAGATGTCCTCGATGATGGCCATCTACGACACCATGCAGCACATCAAGCCCGAGGTGATGACCGCCTGCATCGGCATGGCGGCATCGGCGGCCGCGTTGATCCTCGCTGCCGGAGCACAGGGCAAGCGGTATGTGCTGCCTCACGCCAGGGTCTTGATCCACCAGCCCCATCTCACCGGCGGGTTGGAGGGCCAGGCCTCCGACATAGAGATCCACGCTCGGGAGATCGTCAGGCAGAAGGAAGAGTTGACGGCGATCCTGGCCCGACACACCGGCCAGACCGAGGAGACCATCGCCCGTGACACCGACCGCGACCGCTGGCTCACCGCCGAGCAAGCCGTCGAATACGGCCTCGTCGACAGCGTGATGGCCCCAAGCCGGGTACCCGCGGGGCTGGGGTAGCGGCTCTTTAAGAAGCCTTCGCGCCCCTGATCTCGAGCCCGTCCAGCAGACGCATCGAGGCCGCACTGATCTCGTGGACGGCCTGGTGGAAGACTTCCTCGTTGTGGGTTGCCGGGCGGCTGAAACCGGAGATCTTGCGGACGAACTGAAGGGCCGCCGCCTCGATCTCCTCGGTAGGGGCCGGGGTGGCACCCTCTCTCAGGACTTTGATCGATCTGCACATGGCTCAGACGCTACCCGGGGTCGCCCGCTGTAGCCGCTCCACCTCGGTCGAGGCGAGGGCGGTGACGATGACCAGAGCCATCGGGACCACGGCCAATGCCTCCTCCCCAGCCACGGCGGAGCCGATGAACACGAGGATTGCGGCCGTCACCCGTCCTGCCTGAACCCGGTCTCGCCGTATGAACCGCTTGTTCCGGCTATCGACGAAGCTGACCGGGTCGACCGGCTCCCTGAGCACCGAGATGACGGCGACCAGGCCGAGCGAGGCGATGAGGATCGGGCGAAACGACGGAATCGCCCGAGGGAAGGCGTCGGTGAGGCTGGCCACAACCGAGGAGCCGACCGCCGCTGCCATGGCGGCGATCAGGGCTGCCCGGTTCGATGTCTCGGCCATGCGGTCGTCCACGTAGACGGCGACGGCCACACCGAATCCCATCACCCAGCCCAAAGGGGTGAAGGAGATGACGCTGGCAATGACCGCCACGACGGCCAGATCGGTGGGGAGGGGGCGTCGCCCGGTGCTCTCGACCAGAAGCCGCGTAACGAGGAGCAGTCCGGCGAAAGGGAGGATCGCCGTCTCGTTTCCAAGCATGGCCCATACACCTCCAAAGACAGTGAGGACAATCGCCGGCAGCTGTCGATCGGGGTCGAGCTCCCGGCACACGGCCCACGAGAGCAATGCGGTGCCCGCCGCCTGGACAGCCAAGAGCGGTTCCCGACCCTGGCTGATCGTGAGATATGCCCCGACCATTCCTGCGATTGCCGACAGAGCGAGGACTGCGCGGTTCCACGGGTCGGTGGGGTCGAACGGTCGCAGAAGGTGAGAGCGGATCTGCACCCGCCCATTCTGTAACGAGAGTCCGGGAAACGAGGGGAGGTGAATACCCTGCCGTGGCGTGACCAAGCCTTTGGAAAGCATCCGCCGTCTCCCAGCTGTCGGTGTTCTCGCCGAAAGACAGATGGGGGGGTTCCTTGCCATATCCGCACTGGTCGGCGTCGGTGTCGGTCTCGGGGCGGCGGCCCTGATCTCTATCGTCGCCTGGCTGGAGGACTTCTTCCTCCCCCTGGCCATCGATGAGGGCAGGCCCTGGATCTTTCTCACCGTGCCCACCGGGCTCCTCGTCGCGTGGTTCATCGCCAAGCGCTTCGCCCCTGAGGTGGCCGGAGACGGTGTCCCGGAGGCAGTCGCGGCACTCGAGGTCCACGGGGGGAGGATGCGTTGGCGGACCATCCCGCTCAAGATCATGGCCACCGCAGCCACAGTCGGCTTTGGCGGCTCTGCGGGACGGGAAGGCCCAATCGTCCAGGTCGGCGCCGCGGTCGGCTCAGTGATCTCACGTCGGTTCAAGCTCGGCGAAGATCAAGTGCGGTCGCTGGTCGCGGCCGGAGCGGGCGCTGGGATCGGCGCCACCTTCAACGCTCCGATCGCCGGGATGTTGTTCGCCCTCGAGGTGATTCTCGCGTCGTTCGCCGCCCGCCACATGTCCGCGATCGTCATCGCCTCGATCACGGCGGCGGTCACCACCCGGTCGATCATCGGGTCACAGCTGGCGATCCAGGCCAGCACCTACGGTCTCGGCGACTGGTCCGAGCTGGTGCTCTACTTCCTGCTCGCTCTGGCGGGAGTGGCGGTCGGAGTGTTGTTCCTCAACGTGCTGGAGCGTCTGGTCACCCTGCCCCCGATCAAGAGCCGGCACCTTCAATTCCTTCGTCCCCTGATCTCCGGTCTGCTGGTGGCCGCCCTCATCTTCTTCGAGCCCAGGCTGTTCGGGACCGGGCAGGACACCACCAATGCCCTGCTTCTCGGGGAACGGGTGTCGTCGATCACCGGCGATGTCAGCGAGTTGTGGTGGGTCCTCATCCTGCTCGCTTTGGGCAAGGTGGTTGCCACGAGCATCACGATCACTTCTGGAGCCTCCGGCGGGGCTTTCATGCCCTCGCTCTTCATCGGGGCGGCCTTGGGGACCGGCTTCGCCCGTCTCGCCGCCGAGTTCTGGCCCAACGAGATCGAGCCCGGGGCATTTGCCGTGGTGGGCATGGCGGGCATGTTCGCCGTGGTGGCCCGCGCCCCGCTGACCTCGATACTGATCGTCTTCGAAGTGACCGGGGCCAGGGACTACCAGCTGATCCTCCCCCTCATGCTCACCGCGACGATCGGGACCTTCCTCGCCGAACGGTTCCATCCCGACTCGGTGTACTCGATGGCCCTCAAACACCAGGGAATCAAGGTGCGCCAGACCGGGCAGGTCGATCTCCTCGACACCATCGACGTCGGTTCGGTGATGGTCACCACTCCGAAGATGTGCGCCCCGGGCGACAGCTTGGTCGACATGGAAGAGCGCATGCACCGGGCCCGTACCCATGGGCTGCCGGTGGTGGACGGTGCTCGTTTGGTCGGAGTGATCACGATGTCCGACGTGGCCCGGGCCGGGCCCGGTCAGGTGACCGTGGCTGATGTGATGACCACCCGGCCCTCGACCGTGGTCCCCAGCACACCCGTATCTACGGCACTGGAGCGCATGGCGGTGCTCGGTGTCGGGCGTCTCCCCGTCGTGTCCGAAGGAGAGCCGGACAGGCTTGTCGGGTTGTTCCGCCGGGAAGAGGCAGTGCGGGCCTATCACGAGGCGCTTACCGCCAGCACCGACGCCGAGATGCACCGCGCCCGTCTCGCCCAGCGGACCGACCCGGGAGCGGGCTACTACGAGTTCCGGGTTCCTCCCGGATCGATGGCCGATGGCCGCGCCATCCGCGAGGTGGGGTGGCCGGAGGGCTCGACACTGGTCTCGATCCGGAGGGAGCGGGAGGTGCAGGTACCCAGTGGTGACACCGTGCTCGAGAGTGGGGATGTGGTGACCGCCTTCGGCACCATCGCCTCCAGGGATCGGATGATCGAAAGACTCAACGCCGGCGCCGATGAGCCCACAGCCGAGATCTCGCTGGACGAGATCGAAGATGCTGCCCTCGCTGAATCGCCGGACTCGTCTCTGGATGGGGATTCAATCCCACCTCCTGCTTCCGGGCCAGATCCCAGCCCGTAGAATCAGACAGCCGACAAGAGAGAGGGAACACCGATGGAGGGCGTAGTTCTTGCGATCGTGGCGCTGATCGTGCTGGCAGTCCTTGCCATCAGTCTGCGCCGGCAGAGACAACGCGCGGCCGGCCTCGATCTCGAGGACAGGTCGTGGCTACGCGCTTCGACACCCGAGGCGGAGCCCGCGGTTCGCACCGCCCCAGTGCGCGACTTCCACGTCCACGGCAACGAAGCCCGGGTCTCCTTCGACGTCCCGTTGCCCGATGTCGACGACCCGGTCCTCAACGACCTGTTGGTCGACGAGGCCGTGGAGGTGGTCCGGGAGAAGCGCCATACCCTGCCCATCACCGACGTGACCGAGATCGTCGTGTTCGCCGGACGGGACGAAGTCCGTGAGGTGGGCCGGTCCAAGCTCCCCGCGCCCGGTGAGCTCCCGCCACCGATTGAGAGTGATGTCTTCAATCTGACCCACGTCGCCCGGGACCCCTTCGCCTCCCAGTTCGATGTGGATCACACCGTCAGCTACGACACCGCGATTCAAGTCCCGGCTGACGAACTGGGACCGCTGCGCGACGAGCTCCGGGTGCCGCTTGGGATCGACCGTGGCCTGCGCGCACGCGGACTCGACCCCGAAACCATGAGCGGGCCCGAGTACATCCTGGCTCTCCTCGAGCTATTCGGTTACAAGGTCGCAACCCAAGGTGAGCCGGGCCTTTACATGGCCACCAAGGGAAACCTGGGAACCTTCATCCGAACCGAGATCCACCGTGCCGGCGAGCACCCCGAGCTCAGCGAGGCGGTCATTCGCAAGTTCGTCGCCGAGTTCTCCACCTCGGGTGCGGAACGAGGGATGCTGATCAGTGACAAATACGGCCCATTCATGACCCACGACCTCGAGGCCAAGGACCGACGGATCCGGTTCGTCACCAGAGAGCGCACCCAGGCTTTCATCGACTCAATGGCCCTCGGCTAGCCGCCGCCCCTGCTCAAATCGGCACCGGGTTATGATGCAACGAGAAGGAGGGCATATTTGTTCGGTGGATTGAGAGCTCAAGAACTACTGATCGTCCTGCTCATCGTTCTCCTCATCTTTGGAGCGAGGAAGCTGCCCGACCTCGCCCGTTCCCTCGGTGCTTCCGCCAAGGAGTTCCGCAAGGGTGTCTCGGACGGCTCCGAGGATGAAGCCGGTGCCCAGACTTCGGAGGCCCAGGCGACTGAGACCCCGGCTCCGGACACTCCGGCCCAGGACCCGAAACAACCGAGCTAAGTGACCCCGCGCCCGAGTAGCTGCGCGGTCTCGTCGGCGCTCGGCGCCTCTGGCAGCGTCCTCCTCGACGAACGAGCAGGTGTGCGGCGTGCCTACTTGCCGACGACTCCGATGCCTCGACGCCAGTCGAACGACAGAGCACTGGCCCTGGAACCGAACACGCCGTCGTGGCGTTGTTGAAGTAGGCCTCCGGTGACGGAGTCTGTCCCGCTCACCTGGGAAGAGGTTGCACGTGTCTATGGACGGAAGATCTACAACTTCGCCTACCGGCTCACCGGCAATAGCGACGACGCGGCCGATCTCGTTCAGGAAGTCCTCCTCCGGGTCCGAAAGGGTCTCGCCTCTTACCAGCCGGGCAGTTTCGAGGGCTGGCTGTGGCGAATCACTAGAAACGCGTTCCTCGACGAGGTACGACGTCGCAACCGCCGCCCGACCGCGCCCCTTCCCGATGAGGTCGACCGCTGGGATCTCGCCAGTAGCCCGGCTGCAGACGTCGAATACTCCCGGATCTCGATCGGCGACGATGTGCAGAAGGCTCTGCTCGAGCTTCCGTTCGAATTCCGTGAAGCAGTTGTACTTTGCGACATCGTCGGGCTTTCCTATGAGGAGATCGCCCGTGCAGTGGCGGTCCCGGTGGGCACGGTGCGGAGTCGGATCCATCGTGGCCGCAAATTGTTGCGGGAGTCGCTGATATGACCCACGCCGGAGAGCTGATCAGCGCATATCTCGACGGCGAGCTGGCCCGGGCCGAGATCGACCAACTCCTGGATCATCTCGATGGCTGTGGCAGATGTGCCGCCGAGCTACAGGAGATGCAGCGGGTGCGGTCTGCGGTTCGGTCACTGCCGTTGCTCGAGCTACCACCGGGTTTGATCCCCGAAGCAGACGCCGAGGTGATACCCCTCCACCGCAACAAGGGGTTCCTGGTCGGTGCCGCCGCGGCTGTCGTCGCACTCGTCATCGCGGTTGCGGCCATCCTCACCCCGGCGGCGACGCCGGTCTCCCTCGAAGAGCTGAACAGCCGTTACGCGGCGCGGGCTTCGCTCGATCCGGCGTTCGGGCCGGCCAAGGTGGTCGTCCCCTATCTGGCGGACTTCGTGGAATGAGACGGGTCCTCGCCATCGCCGCGGCGCTGGTGCTGCTCCCTGCCTCCGCCGCTGTCGGCGCCGAGCTGGACGAGCTGCTCGAAGAGAGCAGAGAGGCCTCGTATTCGGCCGAGCAGGTGATTACCTGCTCGACGCCCGACGGAGTCCGCGACGCGGTGATCGAGTTGAGCCAGACCAGCGGCGAGCTTCACCTGGGCGCCGCAGTCCACCCCGATGTCGAAGTCGCCTCGGGCTCTGGAGGCTGGACCCTGGTGCGTGAGGGATCGGTGGTCAGCAGCGCCAATGTGCAAGGTGCCGTCGACGAAGCGGAGGCTCGTTACACGGTGGACGACGGCGCCGACACCAACTACCTGGGGCGCGAGGCGACGATCTACCGGATGACGGGCGACGGGGTGGTCCGGGCAGAGCTGGTCTTCGACGTCGAGATCGGGGCATTGCTTCGGGTGGTCACATTCAATGCCGACGGGAGTGTCTACTGCGAACGGCGCTTCGTCACCTTCGACCCGAGCGCACCCGAGCCGGCGGAATCGGAATCCTCTGCGGGCGAGCCGGCCGAGGCCGGCGTCGAGTCGGATCTACCGGAGACCTTGGGCGAGTTCGAGAGACTTGACGTGTACCAGGATGAGGAGGGCTTCCTCTTCGCCTATTACTCCGACGGTTTCTTCTCGTTCGCCGTGTTCCAGATCCCGGCGGCGCTGACCCTCGAGGACGCCTCCACTGTGACCCTGGCCGAACGGGTGTACAGACGTTCCTTCGGCCCGGGCCAGGTCACTTTCGCATGGGAGTCCCGGAGCGGGGGGATGGCCCTCGTGGGCGACCTGCCACCGGACATGCACGAAGAGGTCTTGGCCGGTCTTCCCGCACCGCAAGACCCCGGTCTCCTGCGCCGGCTGTGGCGGAGTCTGTTCGGTTAACAGCCGGCCGATTTTCCAGTGGAGCGGTGTGCATCGTGATCATCACGACACCCAATCCATTCTCGAGACCGTTCGTTCCATATATGGAACGTGGAACCTCAGGTTGGCGTTGCCGGCGTGGCGGTCAGGTCCAGCCGTCGAGCAGGACCCGGGCCGCCCAGGCGGTGGGATCACGCAGTTCGGCGGCGGTCGGCATCCGGGTCGGGTCGGCCCAGAGAGTCTCCAGGGCGTCCTCTCCATAGCGACGCTCGACCTCCTGGTTGAACACATCGCCGAGCTGAGTGGCCTCCACCGGCACCGGGCCCACACCGATGGTCGGTGCGTCCTCAGTCTCGTCTCTTGCCAGATCCCGCCGCTCCGAGACGGCGTCGAAATTGGGTGAGAGCTCACTCATGGCGCGTCGGGACAGGAGCCGGGCGCACCCGGTGATCGCCCCCAGAAAGGCCTCCAGCTCGAGTCGGGGTGCATCGGCTTCCTCCCCACCGATGAGGCTTTCGATGCCTCCCGCCTCTTGGATTGCTTGCTCGATCGCAGCAGGGTCGGATCCCCCCGCCATGAGCCCGCTGAGCATGGTCGGGTCGATCCTGACCGCGTCGGCGTAGGCAGAGGCCAACTGATGGAGGTGATCGTGAATCCAGGGGAGCTGGGAAACCGCCCGGAACGCCACCTCATTGGCCACGATCCAGAGCCTGACCTCGCGCTCGTCCAGGCTGCTGGAGACGGTCAGGGCGCGGATGTTGGGGACGATGATGCTGAGTGGGCCGGGATGCTCCTGGGGGAGGCCGGCGTCGAAAGAGGCCACCACCCAGGTCGAGAGCGATCCGACCAGGGAGCCCACCTGAAGCCCGATGATGGCCGGCGAGAGTTGAGCCATGAGCGGCGCCGCCGGACCATCGGCCGCGACCGACGAGGCGAACGGCTCGACCAGTGTCCCGAAGGTCTCCAGGTTGCGCTCGGCCCAGGCCCGGGCATCGAGCGGGAGCACGTCGGGCGCCGGGACCACGCGAAACGGTGCAATCTGCTCGATGCGGTACTCGGCAAGTCGGGCCAGCTCACGGAACTCCTCGGCCGCAAGGGGCTCCACGGGCTCGCTCTCACCTGAGAGATGTCGGGCCACCTCGGCGGCGAGCTTCCAGTTGATCGGGCCCGGTTGATCGAAGAGCTCGAACAGCTTGGAGAACAGGTCGTCGCTCATTGCTCGCCCAGTGTTATCTCGAGCTCCACGTCCGAATCGGCCCTGGTGACTGCCACCGTCACCAGCTGGCCGGCCCGTTTGGTCCGCATCACGGTGAGCAGTGTGTCCATGGTTGTGACCGGGATCCCGTCGAGCGCGGTGATGACGTCGTTGACCTGGCCCCCACCGCCCCCGTATGCCGATTGGGCTTGCACGGTGCTGACCTGCACTCCAACCGGGTACGAAGCCCCGTCTTGTTCGGCGAATGCGGTCGCCCCCTGGATGCCGAGCAGGGCGTGGCTGACCACCCCCGTCTCGATCAGATCGTTGGCCACGCCAATAGCCATGTCGATGGGGATGGCGAACCCGAGCCCCTCTGCTCCCACATCGGATACGGCGATGGCGGTGGTGATCCCCACCAATCGGGCATTGATGTCGAGCAGGGCACCTCCCGACGACCCTCGGGTGATGGGCGCGTCGGTCTGGATCAGCCCGTAGAGAACTGCCCCGGACTCGACTACGAGCGACCGGTTCAAGGCGGAGACGATGCCGTTGGTCACCGAAGGCCCTCCCTCCAGCGCCAGGGGATTGCCCACCGCCACCGCCCGTTCTCCGATGGTCAGCCCGCCCGAGGAGCCGATGTCGATCGGGGTCAGGTCCTGGCGGGCGACGCGGAGGACCGCGAGGTCGGTGAGCTCGTCAGACCCGATGAGCTCGGCAACCCATCTGCCGCCATCAGAGAAGACGACGACCGTCTCTGATGCATCGGTAACCACGTGGTGATTGGTGATGATGTACCCGTCGGGGCTGTAGACCACCCCACTGCCCCCGCCTTCACCGAAGGCACCCGAGACCTCGACGGCAACGATCGAGGGGATGGCCCGCATTGCAACCTCGGCCGCGTTGCCGCTCTCGACAACACTTTGTGGGGCGCTGGTCGGCGGAGGGAGGGTGAGGGTGGGTGCAGGAGGGAGGGGTGGTGAGGTCGGCAGCGGCGGCTCCTCGAACACCCCGGTGAAGCCGAGGACGGCGAGGGTCACGCCAGTTCCGAGGAGCACCCCGCCGAGCAACCCCAAGACGATGGTCCAGGAGTCCACCTTGGACTTGGCCGGCGGCTGACCGGTGTCGGGGAGGTCGTCGTATACGACGGGTGCCTGCTCTGGCTCCTCCTGGATCTGCGGCCCGAACGGGCCGGAGTCTGTCATAGGCTTGAGATTCTATGGACGGTTCTCCCCAAGTCATTCGGGTCTCGGTGGGAGAGGCTCCGATCGACCCGGCCGCACTCATCGTCGAGGTGGGCCGCCCCGACTCGGGTGCCACTGTTCTGTTCCTGGGGACAGTCCGCGATCACTCGGAGTCGGTCGCGGGCGTGACCCACCTCGAATACGAGGTGTATGCCGAGCTAGTCGAGCCCAAGATCCGGGAGATCCTCGATGAGGCGGGGGATCGCTGGCCGCTCCTGGGTGCCGTGGTCGAGCATCGGTCGGGCACCGTGAATCTGGGGGAAGCCTCAGTCGCGGTCGTCGTCTCCACGGCTCATCGTGCCGACGCATTTGCTGCTGCCCAGTACGTGATCGACCAGCTCAAGATGCGGGCGCCGATCTGGAAGAAGGAGCATTGGCCCGATGGCGCCGAGTGGAGCCAAGGCTCGTAGCTCGTTCTGCGTTCCACGAATCACAATTTGATCGAACCAGCAAAGTCTGTCACCAGTCGATATTGTCCCCCCCGTCTGTGAGGAGGACACTGAGTGACGACAGTCCTGGAGCGAGCTGGCGCACCTTCGTCTGAAGTCGGGTTCAAGACACCACCCGCCTATGTCCGGGATTGGGCAGAGCGGGATCCGAACCGGGTGGCGATGCGGGAGAAGGACTTCGGGATCTGGCAGGAGATCACCTGGGCGGAGTATTGGGAGACCGTTCTCCAGGCCGCACACGGGCTTCTCGCCTTGGGGGTTTACGAGGGCGATCGGGTCTCCATCCACTCCGAGGATCGGCCCGAGTGGGTGATCCTGGATATGGCGACAGTTGCGATCCGGGCGATCACGGTCGGTCTCTATCCGACGAACCCCTCGGCCGAGGTGGAATATCTCCTCTCGGACTCGGGCTCGGTGGTTCATCTCGCCGAGGACCAAGAGCAGGCCGACAAGGTGATGGAGGTGATCGACTCCCTGCCTGACCTGCGCAAGATCATCCACATCGAGCCCCGCGGCTTCCGGAAGTGGCGTGACGACGATCGGTTCATCTCGTGGGATGACTTCCTCGAGCTCGGTCGGCGACACCGCGAGGCCAACCCGGACATGGTCTCCCAGGTCATGGCTCAGGCCACCGGTGACGACGTGATCACTCTCGTGTACACCTCAGGCACCACCGGCCCCCCGAAGGGGGCGATGCTGACCAATGACAATTTCGCCTTCAACGCCGAGGTCCTGATCGGGACAGCGGGCCGTACCCCGGACAACCAGGCGATCGGGCCCGACGACCTCATTCTCACCTATCTCCCCTTGTGCCATGTGGCCGAGCGCATCTTCTCCACTTGGTCGTCGGTCTCCCGGGGGCCCTCGCTCAACTTCGCGGAGTCGATCGAAACCGTGCAGCAGAATCTCAGGGAGATCCAGCCGACGATCTTCTTCGCCGTCCCCCGGATCTGGGAGCGGATCCACGCCTCGATCGCTATCAAGGGCAGGGACGGCACGTGGTTCAAGCGGGTCTGGTTTGGATTCGGGATGAAGCTCGCGAGCCAGATCGGCCAGGACCGCGTGGACAACGACGGAGAGCACACGGCGAAGAGTCGATTCCTCTACGCGGTTGGGTACCCGATCGTGTTCCGGGCGCTCAAGGAACGGATCGGGTTGCGCCGAGTTCGTTATGCGGCGAGCGGCGCCGCTCCGATCGCCCCCGAAGTGATTCGTGACTTCCTCGGTCTCGGCGTCCCTCTCTTCGAGCTGTATGGCATGACTGAGAACTCGGCCGTGGCGACCTGCAACTTCCCGGGTGCAAACAAGGTGGGGACGGTCGGCGTCCCCTATCCGGGGACCGAGTTACGCATCGACGAGGACACCGGGGAGATCCAGACCCGGAACCCCGGCGTCTTCAAGGGGTACTGGAACAAACCCGAGAAGACGGCCGATGCTTTCACCGACGACGGCTGGCTGAAGACGGGCGACGTCGGGGAATGGGTCGACGGGACCCACGTCAAGATCGTCGACCGGATCAAGGACATCATCATCACGTCGGGCGGCAAGAACATCTCACCGTCGGAGATCGAGAACGCCCTGAAGACCTCGCCCTACATCAAGGAGGCGATGGTGATAGGCGACGGTCGGAAGTACTTGACCGCGCTGATCCTGATCGAGGCCGATGTCGTCGGAGACTGGGCCACCCGCCGCCAGATCCCGTATACGACCTACCGAGACCTGACCGAGAAGCCGGCGGTGGTCGAGCTGATCCAGACCGTGGTCTCGGGGGTCAACACGACCCACTCGCATCTGGAGGGAGTCCAAAGGTTCCGTCTCATCCCCAAAGAGCTGGATCACGAGGATGGTGAGCTCACCGCCACCCAGAAGCTGAAGCGCAACGCCATGACCACCATGTTCGGCGAGTTGATCGAAGACATGTATCGATCGTGATCCACGGTCTGGTCGTGCTGGCACAGGAGACGGCGGTCCCCAACGAGTTCGCCCAGATGCTCGTCGACGGGATCAGCTTCGGCGCCATCTACGCCCTACTGGCGATGGGATTCGTCATCATCTTCAAAGCCACCTCGGTGATCAACTTCGCCCATGGTGCGCTCACCGGGCTCGGGGCGTTCCTGGTCGCCGCCTTTTGCACGGTGCTCGACTTCCCGGGCCGGTATCTGACCTTCTTGCCGGAATGGGCTCAGTGGACGGTCAACGCCATCACCGCGCTCATCGTCGCTTCCCTGTTCGGCGTCCTCCTCGAGCGCATCTTTCTCCGGCCCATGGTGGGTGAGGCACTCTTCGCGGTCGCCATCGTGACCTTGGGAATCGACATCGTGGTCCGAACCATCACCAACGATTGGATCGGGACCCAGCCGCGACCTCTCGGTGCCCCCTGGGGCTTGAACGTCTTCGATCTGGGCTGGGTCAGGATCGCATACTCCGAGGTGGTGCAGATAATCGTGACAATCGCTCTGCTGACCGCAGTCGCCCTCTTCTTCCGAACCCGGACCGGGGTGGCGATGCGGGCTACCGCCTTCGACCAAGAGACGGCTCGGGCACAGGGAGTGAATGTCGGGCGGGTGTTCTCGCACGCCTGGGCGATCGGTGCCTTCCTCGCCGGCGTCGCCGGTCTCTTCTATTCGGTGTTCCCGCGCCGTGCCACCGGTGTCGATCAGGCAACGGCCTTCATCGCCTTTCGCGCTTTTCCCGCGGTGATCATCGGTGGACTCGACTCGATACCGGGGGCCGTGGTTGGTGGGTTCGCCGTGGGGATCGCCGAGTCCGCCGCCAACTCGTATCTGGACTTCGAGTTCCTGGGCAACGGCTTCCCCGGGATCGTCGGCTACCTGCTGATGATGTTGGTTCTGGTCATCCGTCCCTATGGGCTGATGGGAACGCCGGAGATAAGACGAGTATGAGCCGCTCGCTGCGCTCGGGCTCATACGTTTCAGGTTCTACGTTTTACGCTCCAGGTGGGACCCACCAATGAGAGGGCGGCCGCTTCTCTATACCACCTACGAGGCGGATCAGGCGATCCTCAACACCACGACCAAGAAGGTGATGGTTGGCCTCTTCCTCCTGATCCTGGTGTCGATCCCGTTTCAGGTCATTCCGGGTCTGAGGTTCCTCGGCCAGGATGATTGGCTCCGACTGCTCGTCACCACCGCCATCTTCGCAATCGGGGCCCTCGGTCTGAACATCCTCACCGGACTGGCGGGCCAGGTCTCCCTGGGCCATGCCTTCTTCATGGGGGTCGGGGCATATACCGCGGTGTGGCTCGGGGGACCGGTCGATGGCCCCTTCATCGGGCTCGGCCTCCCCATCTGGATCTGGCTCCCGGCGGCGGGCATCATCGCCGCCCTGATCGGGGTGGCCGTGGGGCCGACCGCGGTGAGGGTGCGCGGGCTCTACTTGGCCATCGTCACACTGGGTCTCGTGTTCATCGGCGACTATGTGTTCCGCAACTGGGCCTCGCTGACCGGCGGAGCGCAGGTGGGGCGGGACTTTCCGCCGCTCCAGGTCCGCGTCTGGAAAGAGGAGGAGCCGCTCATCGATTTCACCACACCCGGGTCGTGGTTCGGGGTGGACGTGTCGGGGACGGCGAAAACCTTCTTCCTCCTGCTCCTCTTCACCATCGTCTTCACCGTCCTGGCCAAGAACCTGCAGCGGACCAGGGTGGGCAGGGCGTTCATGTCTATCCGCGATCGTGACATCGCCGCCGAGATCATGGGCGTCAACGAGTTCGCATACAAGCTGCTTGCCTTCGGGATCTCCTCGTTCTACGCCGGCATTGCCGGTGCCCTGCTCGCCTCGTTCGTGTCGAGGGTGATCCCGGAGCGTTGGGACCTGTTCCTGTCGGTGCAGTTCATTGCCATCATCCTCATCGGTGGGGCCGGGACGGTGGCCGGCGCCATCCTCGGCTCCCTTTTCGTGGTCCTGCTCCCTCGTCTGGTGCAGGACTTCACCCTCTGGCTGCAAGATCTGGCGGTGCAGGGAGAGGGCCTGTTGTCGGCAATCGCCAACGTATTCGTCGCGACCACCGCCGACGACTTCGGCCTGGTCAACACCTTCGCCGGCACTGGACCAGGCTTATCTGTGGCTCAGCTCAATCTCGTGCTCTACGGTCTCTTGATCATCGGCTTTCTCATTTTCGAGCCGCTCGGCTTGTACGGAATCTGGCTTCGCATCCGCAACTACTGGAAGGGTTGGCCGTTCACCTATTGAGCGGTCACGAGGAGGGCTCCGAGGAGCCCTCGCAAATGAAAGAGGAGGAAGAGACGAATGAGAAAAAAGCCCAAGTGGCTGGCTCTACTGCTGGTCCTCGGTCTGGTTCTCGCCGCCTGTGGTGACGGCGATGGTGGCGACACCACCACGACCGCGGGCGAGGAGGAGGAGGCGCCGACTACCACGGCTGCTCCCGAGGAAGAGGAGACGACCACCACCGCCGGCGAGGAGGCCGGAGGGGAAATTGCGGTCGACAACGGTGTCGATCTCGAGGCGGGCACGATCACGATCGGTCTTCTGTCCGATCTGAGTGGTCCGTTCTCCCCGCTGGTGCAGGTGATCAACAGTGGGCACGAGATCTACTGGGACTCGGTCAACGCCGCCGGCGGGATCGAAGGCCTCAACGTAGAGCTCGCAGTGCGGGACACCGGTTATGTCGTCGACACCCATGTCCAGCTCTATGAGGAGCTGAAGTCCGAGGTCGTGGCCTTTGGGCACTCGACCGGCTCACCGCACACGGTGGCCATCAACCCGCAGTTGCAGGCAGATGGGGTCCTGGCGATCCCGCTCACCTGGTACTCGGGCTGGTCGGACCCGGCGATCAACGCCAACCTCGTGCCGCACGGGGTGCCGTACTGCATCGAGGCGATGAACATGATCGAGTACCTGACCCTTCAGGCTCCCGATGCGACCACCATCGCCATTGCCTCCAGCCCCGGCGACTACGGCGAGGACTCCAACGCAGGTGCGGTCATGGCCGCCGAGGCGTTGGGTCTCGAAGTCGTCTACGACGGCACAGGCGTCGTCGTGGCAACCGACCCGGCGACTCTGGCCGAGGCGGCGGGTGGGATCGCAGGCTCGGGCGCCGAACTGGTTTGGGTCACGACCGACCCGACATCCTTCGGTGGCATCTACGGGCAGGCGCTGGCTGCCGGATTCTCGGGCGCCCTCTGGTCCGGTGCCGGCCCATCCTGGAACCCGGCACTCGTGGCGCCGGATTCCCCGATCTCAGAGCCGCTGGCCAACGACTTCTACGTCTCGGGCTATTACGCCCCATGGGCTGCGGACACACCTGGCAACCAGGCCGTGCGCGAGCTCGTCGAGGCGGCGGGGGCACCACCGCTCGACTACTACGCCGAGGGCTTCATCGAGGCCAAGATCATGGAAGCGGCATTGCGGGCTGCGTACGCCGCCGGCGACATGACCCAGGCCGGTGTCCTGGCTGCGGCAAAGAGCCTCGAGTCCGTGACCTTTGACGGGCTGGCTCCGGACGAGACCTATGTCGGCGAGCCCAATGACAGAGTGCAGCGGGCCCAGTTCATATCCCGTCCCGATCCGGCCGGTTTGGCAGATGGGACCTCGACCGGTGTCACGCTGGTCGAGTCGCTCTACACCTCCGACCTGGCTGCGGGCTTCGAGTTCAACGAAGCCTGCTTCGCCATCGGCTGATCGACGGAGCGTGGTGGGCGGTCGTCCGAC
>JBOGEV010000224.1:0-25431 GCA_050742015.1 Acidimicrobiia bacterium | reverse complement strand
ATCTCGGCCTATAGGTCGAGATCTCCGCGCCAAAACGGGTCCTCAGACCACCTGGACCCAGGCCAGGACCTCGGGCATCCGGCGGCGGAGGAGACGGCTCGACAAGAAGAGAGAGGCGCCGTAGAGGATCAGGCCCCAGGCGATAGGTACGACCGCTGCGATCCAAGGGTCGAGAACCTGGCCGAATTCGACCGTCAAAACCACCACCGAAGCCGGGGGAACCAGCAGGAACCCGATGGCGAAGAAGGACACGGTCTGGCTCACGATGGCCAGACACCCCTGCTCGGTCGACTGGGCGAACACATCGGTCCCCTCGCGGGGGAGACGGAGAGGGGTGAGGACCGAGACCAGATTCCCGACTGCGAATTGACACCCAATGGCACAGACTGTCAGGGGCACCACCAGCCAGATCCATGTCCATTTACCTGTGAACGCGGCCAGACCCAGGGTGAGGAGGGCGGTCTCGATGACCAGGGCCGTCGCCACGGCCAGGTTCTTGCCAAGCAGGATGTGGTGCGCCTTGGGAGGAAGGACGAACAGATAGCTCGCCGCGTTGCGCTCCCACCCGAAGAGGTTGAGCGCGATCGGAAGCCCCACGAACAGGACCAGCACCGGGGCGACCAATGGCGCCCATGGGCGCTCCCTCAGGTCGAACAGTCCTGTCGCGTTCATCACTGCGCCTCCGATGGCGAGCCCGACGAAGATCACCGTCCCGGTCCAGACCAACCGCTGTCGGGGATCTCGCACGTAGAAGCGGAGCTCCTTGCGGGCCATGGTCGGGATCACACCCCAGGGGCCGATGGTCATGCCGCTCCGGCGGGATCGAGAGGCAGGTCTGCTCTGTTGGACCGGAGTGGTGAGCAGCCATCCGAGCAGCCTCCTCCAGATCACGCCGAATACGACCAGCCCGGCTGTCGCCGCAACCAGGGCGAGCAGCGCCTCGGCGACCTGTCCGCCGGCAGCATCGGTCATTGCCTTCTGGACGGCTACCGGCGGGAGCAGTGCCCACCAGCCGGTGATCGGGGTCGACGTCACAGCCTCGGCCAAACCGACTTGGGCCACGGTGCCGCTCAGCGACCTGTAGGCGAAGAAGGAGCCGGCGGCGAGCCCGAGAACCAGGAAGGTGGCGATGTCGCGGCCACGCCGGGTCCGAAGGATGGCGGAAACGGCTGACGAGAAGAGCTGGCCCCCGACGGTCAGCAGGCCAAGGAACACCAAGGAGGCGGGGACCGCGATCCACCAGGCGTCTCCCAGGCCGGCGACGTTCGCCCCGAGGAGGAAGAGCGGGACGACCGTTGACGGCGCAACCAAGCTGGCGGCGGCCAGCCCGGTCACCATCTGGGTGGGGGTCATCGGCAGTGTGGCCAGCTGCTGTGGGTCGAGGTTCTCGTCCAGCGGGAAGATGATGACCGGCAGGGTCACCCAGACCAGGAAGGCGATCAGGGCGGCCCAGGCGAGATAGTCCGGGAGGGCGGCCGGGTTGGTGCTGCGCAACAGGACGATGTTCTGATAGTGAGCCTGGGCCAGCCAGATACCGAGCCACCCGAGGAGGATGGTGGCTACCGGGAGCCCGATCCGCCGCTGCCGGTCGCTGCGGAATCCGTTCCAGGTGAGCCGAGCCTTGAGGCCAACTAGCCGGCGTACCACGACGAGTCCGGGGTCCGTCCGCCAACCGCGGCGATGAAGGCGTCCTCCACGTTGTCGACGCCCATGAGGCGACACAGGCCCTCGGGAGTCTCCTCGATGGTCAACCGGCCGGCGACCATGATCCCGATCTTGGTGCAGAGCTTCTCGACCAGGTGCATCTCGTGGGAGGAGAACACGATGGTCGTCCCTCCTTGCGCCGCCTGCTGAAGCAGGCTGCGGATGAGGCGGGCAGACACCGCGTCGACCCCCTCGAACGGCTCGTCGAGAAACAAGACCGGAGGGCGATGGATGATGGCCGCTCCCAGCGCGATCTTCTTGCGCATTCCCCTCGAGTAGTCCCCAACCAGCTTCGACCCGGCTTCCATGAGGTCGAGGAGGTCAAGCAGCTCGTTGCGCCTCCGGGTCGCCTCCTGGCGATCCAGACCCTGCATTGCCGCCGTGAAGTCGAGCAGCTCGGCCCCGGTGAGCCTTTCGTAGAGGTTGAACTCCTCGGGAAGAACTCCGATCCTGGCCTTGACCTCGGTCGGGGTCTGCCAGGTGTCGTACTGGCCGATCCCCACCGTGCCCTCGTCGGGGCGAAGCAGCCCGACGATGGTCTTGATCGTGGTGGTCTTGCCGGCGCCGTTCTGGCCGAGGAGACCGTAGAACTCGCCTGGCTTGATCGACAGGTCGACATGATCCACCGCCACCGTTTTCCCGAACCGTCGGACCAGCCCTTTAGCCCATATCGCGGGGAGTTCACCGACGGCGTCGGTCGAGGGTTCTTCGGTGAGCGGCTGGGTCACCTGGGCAGTATCGACGGAAGCCATCGATAACCGAAGAGGAACTGGGTCCGACATCTTGAAATTGGGGTGAACAGCCGCGCCAGGCGCGGCCCAGCGCGCCAATTTGGAGAGGGATGTACCGAGCCGCCGGTTCCCCTGTACCGTGGCGGTGGTGGAGTATCAGGCCCTATATCGCAAGTACCGACCCCAGACCTTCGACGATGTGATCGGTCAGGGTCACGTCACCACCACCCTGTCCCGGGAGGTGGCCGACGGTCGCGTCGCCCATGCCTACCTCTTCACCGGCCCGCGGGGAACGGGTAAGACAACCACCGCCCGCATCCTGGCCAAGGCTCTCAATTGCGTGAACCGCAGCGCCGACGGCTCGCCGTGCAATGTCTGCCCGAGCTGCGTCGCCATCACCGAGGGGACGTCACTCGACGTTCTCGAGCTCGACGCCGCCTCCCACAACTCGGTCGACGACATCCGGGACATCAAGGTGAGCGTGACCACGGTGGCATCGTCGGCGACTTCGAAGCGGGTCTTCGTGCTCGACGAGGCCCACATGTTGTCCAAGGCGGCAGGCAATGCCCTGCTCAAGACTCTCGAGGAGCCTCCCGAGCATGTCCACTTCGTCCTCGCCACCACCGAGCCCTACAAACTGCTCGACACCATCCGCTCACGGAGCCAGCGCTTCGACTTCCACCCCGTCCCGATCGAGGAACTGGCCGGTCACATCAGCCTGATCGCCGAGCGCGAGGGCTACCGGGCCGATGCTCCGGCGTTGATCGCCATCGCCCGCCATGCCGGGGGCTCGGTGCGCGACTCGCTTTCCCTACTGGAACAGGTGGCCGCGCTCGGTGCAGGTTCGGTAGACGTGGCCGGAGTGCGGCGGGCGCTCGGGCTCGCCGACTCCGAGGCGTTCATGCGGCTGGTGGAGGCGGTCGCGGCTCAGGACGCCAAGGCAGCGCTCGAATTGGTTGCGGAGTTGGCCGCCGACGGAGTCGACCTGAGGAGATTCATCGCCGAGTCGGTGGCCTTCTTCCGGGGAGCCTTCCTGGCCCACTACGCCCCCAACCTCGCCGAGATCGCCGACGAGCCTGCGGATGTTTACGAGTCGTGGCGCAAGGCGGCCCAGGTGATCCCCGCCGGCGACGTGCTGCGGGCGGTCGACCTCCTCGGTGATGCCCTGGTCCGTTTGCGCGAGGGTCGCGAGGAGAGGCTGATGACCGAGCTGGCGCTGATCAAACTCACCCGCCCTGAGACGGCCAGCGATGCAGAGGCGCTCCTCGCACGTGTCGAGAGGATGGAGCGACGATTGGGCAAACCGGACCCGGTTCCCCCAGTGGCCGCCACGACGCTGTCCACAGTCGAGCCCGCGGTAGAAGAGAAGCCGGCCGTCGTCCCGATCGCGAAGGAGGCCGTGGTCGAGGAGCCGGTGTCACAGCCGGCCGCCGAAGGCCCGGCGATCGATGTCTCCCTCGAGCAGTTGCAGAAGGTGTGGCCCGGCCTGTTCGGGTCTTTGCGAGATGTGCTCGGCGCCCGGAGATGGGCCTTCTTCCGGGAGGCGGTCCCGGCGGCCGTCGAGGGCAACGTGATCGTGCTCGAGGTTCCCCACGGCTTTCATCTCCAGTCGCTCCAAGAGGACGACGCCGTGGCTGCGATCGTGGCGACCAGGGCCGGGGACCTGCTCGGAGGCCCCGTTCGGGTGAGGTTCGACCTCCGGGAGGACGGTGGTGACGGCACCGGCGAGCAGACCATCGATATGAGCCAGCTCGAGGAGCGCCCGGCAGCATCCAACGATCCCACGACGCTCCTGGCCTCGGAGCTCGGCGCCGAAGTCGTCGACGAGTAGCCAGTGCTGGGGCGCCCTGGCTACACGCTGGCCACTGGCTACCGTGGAGCCCGATGAACCGCCAACCAGACATGCGTCAGTTGATGGCCCAGGCCCAGAAGATGCAGGAACAACTCGCCGCTGCCCAGAAGGAGATGGCCGGGAAGACTTTTCAGG
Organism: Acidimicrobiia bacterium; assembly: GCA_050742015.1. Taxonomy (GTDB): domain Bacteria; phylum Actinomycetota; class Acidimicrobiia; order Spongiisociales; family ZC4RG35; genus JARDZU01. Next base: position 21,009 of record JBOGEV010000224.1, on the reverse strand, counting down.
GGAGTGCGGGAGGCGGGATGGTCGTGGCCACCGTCACCGGCGCCCAGGAGCTGGTCGAAGTCAGCATCTCGCCCGAGGTCGTGGATCCCGATGACGTGGAGATGCTGCAAGATCTCGTCGTCGCCGCGGTGAGGCAGGCGTTCGAGGCCGCCTCCAGCGCCGTCTCCGACGAGCTGGGGGGGCTGACCGGGGGTCTCGACCTCGGTGGCCTGCTCGGTTGATGTTCGAAGGGCCGGTCCAGCGTCTCATCGACGAGATGGCCCGTCTCCCCGGAATCGGGCAGAAGACGGCGCAACGTCTCGCTTTCCACCTGCTCAGTGTCGAGGAGGCCGATGCCCGGCGTCTGGCCACGGCCATAGGCGACATGCGGGATCAGGTATCGCTGTGCCAGCGTTGCTTCAACGTCGCCGCCGGCGAGGAGTGCTCTATCTGCCGCGATGGCCGACGCGACACGTCGCTTGTCTGTGTGGTCGAGCGTCCGCAGGACATCGTCGTCGTCGAGCGCACCCAGGAGTTCCGGGGCCGCTATCACGTTCTCGGGGGCTCACTGTCCCCGATCAACGGAGTCGGTCCCGGCCAGCTCAGGATCGACGAGCTGCGGGAGCGGATCGGACGGGAGGAGATCAAGGAGTTGATCGTGGCCACCAACCCGACGGTGGAAGGCGACGCCACGGCGATGTACCTGGCGCGTGAGCTGAAGCCGCTCGGGGTGAGGGTGACCCGCCTCGCCTCGGGGCTGCCGGTCGGTGGCGACCTCGACTACGCCGACGAGCTAACCCTGGGCCGGGCGCTGGCCGGGCGGATGGAGCTGTAGGGACTTCGAGACCCCGTTCTCCACGGGTCGCGGTCGGGAAGAGGCCTTTCGACCGGAGGGAGCAGGCCCAAACCCCGTAACCTTGTGACCATGCGTCCCATGCACCTGGTCTGGGATTGGAACGGGACTCTCCTCGACGACCTCGACATCGTTGTCGAGGCTCTGAATGTGGGGACCTCCGCGTTCGGGGTGGCTCCCATCGACCACGACGGGTATCGGGACCACTTCACGCGGCCGGTGCGAGGGTTCTACGAGTCGCTGTTCGATCGCCCGGTCACCGACATGGAATGGGCACAGCTGAACAAATCATTCCATGACGAGTACTACGCCCGGGTGGATCGGGCGCCCCTGACGGTGGGAGCGATGGAGGCGATCGAGCGGGTGACCGACCTGGGCTGGACCCAGTCGCTGCTTTCTATGTCGGTGCACGACCGTCTGATCGAGAATGTCGACTCCCATGGGATCGCAGACCGCTTCATTGCGATCGACGGGCTGCGCGCCCCGACCGGCGGGCTCAAGGCGCGGCATCTGGAGGCTCATCTCCGTTCGCTGGGGAAGCATCCGGACGAAGTCGTGCTCATCGGTGACACCCCTGATGACGCGGTCGCCGCGCGCGCCATCGGTGCCGGGATCATCCTCTACGACGGTGGCTCCCATCATCTGCACGCCCTGCGAGCCCTGGGCGCTCCGGTTGCGCACAGTCTCTCCGCGGCAGTCGACATGGCAATTCGCGTGGCAGAGGGACAATCGCTGGAGGCCGGCGTGTGAGTCGCCGCCGTCGACTCCTATCGATGGTGACCGCCTCAGTTGCCGTGCTCGGCCTGGGCTTTGTCGTTGCGGTTGCTGCCCGGTCGTTGCCCGGGACGACTGAAGACGAGCCACTGCTCGACTTCGACTTCCAGATGAACGTCGACCTCTCGCCCGTCTTCGCCTGGATCCTTCTCATCCTGGCTGTGCTCGGGGCTGTCCTCTTCGCCCTCGGCCTCAGAGAGGGCCGATCACGCGACATGGGAACGCGGCGCAACATCCTGGGCACCCTGATCGGCCTCATCCTGTTCGTGGTCATCGCTCGATGGCTGCGTCCCGCAGCCGAGGCCCTGCTAGACGAAGGGTCGGCGGTGGCTGACTCGGCGACTGAGGTCATGGCCGATGATCGGGTTGGGACCGCCGGCGGATGGCTGTTCAGCATCCTCCTGGCCGCGATCCTGGCCGCGGCCCTGACCCGAATCGGGCTGTCGATACGGACCGTTTCCTCGCCCTTCGAGCCCGATGAGCGGTCACAGGCTGCGGCTACATCCCTGCCGATCGGGCCGACACCGACCCGGCGCGGGCTTGGCGACGATCCCCGTTCCCGCATCCTCATCGCCTACGAGGAATTCGAGGACCGGCTCACGATGTCGGGGCGGCCGCGTCACGAGGCGGAGACCACGGCGCGCCATGCCCATCGGGCGGCCCAGGAGTTGAGTCTCGACGCCGACGAGGTGAAGGGCCTGGTGAGACATCACGCCCGGGCTCGCTACGGCAGCGAGCCGCCAACCGACTCGGAAGCCAAGGCGGCCGAGGTCTCGTCGGTACGGCTCCGGTCGGGAATGCCTTGAGCCGTCTCCTGATCCGGGCGTTGCTGGTCGCCGGCATCGCCGCGATGGCGCTCACCCAACTCGACAACGAGCAGGAACTGCTGGCCTGGGAGTTGGTCCTGCTCGGTGTGGTGATATGGGAGATGAGGGCCCTGCCGGGATCGGTCGAGGTCGACGATCCCCCGTTGTTCGACCTCTCACCACGGGAGCAGAGACGCCTTCCCCGAGCCGTTTCGTCGATGGAGCTGTCCGTGATCGACGTCGTCACCGGTCACCTCGGGCCTGACCGGAGGCTGCATCCGACCTTGAAGAGGATCGCCGATCACCGTCTCCGCGGACACGGAGTCGACTTCGACACGCCGGCGGCGGTGAAAGCACTCGGACAGAGCCAGTGGGCGTGGCTGGCGGACACCCCGCGGGATGCGCCAACGATCGAGACACTGGAGGCTGTGGTGTCACGTCTGGAGGAGTTGTGACCGCCCCCGCAATTGGGGCCGGACGGGTCGGCGAACTGGCGGGGGTCCTGCTCGACGAGGTGGAGAAGGCCGTCGTGGGGAAACGAGAGGCGTTGGAGCTGGTGCTGCTGGCGCTGCTCGCCGACGGCAATGTCTTGATCGAAGACCTTCCGGGTCTGGCCAAGACCCTGCTAGCGAGGTCGTTCGCCGCCGCTGCCGACCTCGAGTTCAGCCGGGTTCAGTTCACTCCCGACCTGATGCCGATGGACATCACCGGGTCGCTGGTGATGAGCCCGGAAACCGGTCGGCCCGAGTTCCGCCCCGGGCCGGTCTTCTGCAACCTGCTGCTGGCCGATGAGATCAATCGTGCGCCGGCCAAGACCCAGTCCGCGCTTCTCGAGGCGATGCAGGAGCGACAGGTCACCGCCGACGGGGTCACGAGGAGACTGGGGCCGCCGTTCCTGGTGATCGCCACCCAGAACCCGATCGAATACGAAGGCACATATCCCCTCCCCGAGGCCCAGATCGACCGCTTCCTGGTTCGGGTCAGGCTGGGTTATCCCGAGCGGGAGGCAGAGTGGCAGATCCTCGAGAGCCGGGCCCGGCGCGGGTCTGACGAAGTGGACCTCGACCGGGTCATCGATCGGGCCACCCTCCTCGGGATGCAGGCGATGGTGGAGCAGGTGCATGTCTCGGAGTCGGTTGGGAAGTACATCGTCGACCTCGTGGCCGCCACCCGGGGCTCGGGCCGGGTCCGGGTGGGCTCCAGCCCGCGTGGCTCATTGGCGCTGATGAAGCTGGCTCGATCCAGGGCAGCCGTCGAAGGACGGGAGTTCGTCCTCCCCGACGACGTCCAGGCGGTGGCGGTGCCCGCCCTGGCCCACCGGCTAATCCTTCGCCCCGAGTTCTGGGCCCAGGACCTCAACGAGGAGCGGGTGGTGGGAGAAGTCCTCGACCAGGTTCCCACACCTCCGGCCCGCCCCACTGACCACATGCCGTGACCGGCGTACCCAGCCCGAGGTTGCGCGCCTATGTGACTGGGGGAATCGTCGGTTTGGCGGCTGCGCTGGCGGTGGGAGATCCCGCCCCGGGGCTGATCGGAGCGGCCCTTCTCGTATTGGGGGTGATCGGCCTGGCCGGCGGCGGCGCCCCCGAGGTCGTGCTGACGGCACACGATGTCCCCGCCTCCACCGTCGAAGGAGAAGACATCGGGCTGACCATTCGAATCGCGACGGACCAGCCGATAGGTAGCACCTACATCGATCTCGGCCTTTCCGGGCTGGACCTGGTCGGGGTTGCCGGGGCGCGAATGGTCGGGCCTTCGACGATCTCTTTGCTGAGCATCCGCGACACAGCTGAGGTCGAGGTTCGGATGGTGTCCACGGGCTGGGGCCGGGCCACCGTCGGGCCGATGCGTCTCTATGCCGATTCGCCCCTGGGCCTGTTCGACCTTCGAATGGAGAGCCCGGAGCAGCATCACATCCTGGCCCTGCCCGGGGAGACGGCACTGCGAACCCTGTTGTCCCCACTCGAGACCAACCTCCATGTCGGTGACCTGGTCTCGAGCCATCGCGGGATCGGATCCGAGTTCGCCGACCTCAGGCCATTCCGTGACGGCGACGACCCCCGCTCGGTCAACTGGCGCGTTTCCTCGAGGTCACGGGAGCTCTGGGTCAACGATCGGCATCCGGAACGCAATGGCGATGTCCTGCTGCTGGTCGACGCCCAGGTCGAGAGCGGGACGGAGATGGAGGCCATCGTCGACCGGTCCGTCCGTCTCGCCGGCGCCCTGCTCGCGGCTCATGCCAGGCATCACCACCGGCTCGGGCTGGTCACTCTGGACGGGCTCTGCCGGTGGGTCTATCCCGGCATGGGGGAGTTGCATCGTCGCCGTCTTCTCGAGCAGCTCATGGGCGTCACCCCCGGGGAAGTGATTTGGGAGGCGGCCGAGCGCGCCGTGATCCGGGCCGCCCGCCGGCCCTCGATGGTGATCGCACTCACCCCCCTCATGGAGCCTGCCCTGGCCGGGCTGATCCACACGCTGAGACGGTCGGGCGTGGACATCTCGGTGATCGCCCTCGACGTTGACCCGGCTCTACCCCCGCCGGGAGGGCAGGCCCGGATGCTGGGACGACGGATCTGGCAGCTGGAACGAGATCGTCTGCGCGATCGGTTGGCCGGCGAGGGGATCCCGATCGTCCAGTGGAGGGCCATCGACCCGGCCGACGTTGCCCTGGCCCGGCTCGATGAACTGAGGGCCTCATGGCGCCGGCTCGGCTGAGCGCACTCGCCGCAGTGGTGGCAGCTGTGTTCCTTTCGGCCGCCCTGCCCCCGTCACAGGGATCGGGAATCGTCTCCCTGGTCGGCTGGCTCGGTGTTGCCCTACTGATCGCCGGGTTGGCCCTGGGCTATCGGGGGGCGGTGGCCGCCACCGCAGTGGCGTTCGTGGTCCGCTCCGCACTTGCGGCTCCGTTCGACGTCGTTTTGTTCCCCCGACTCTGGGCGCAGGCTCTGCTGATCGTGTTCATCATCGAGATGGCCGGTGCATCGTTCACATTCCGAACCCGGCCGGCCGACCCGGTTCTGGTCCTGGCGCGGGGTCTCATGGTCTCAGTGGCGGCGGCCGCCCTGGTCCAGGCCTTGGCCGTCATCGTCGAGGGCGCCGAGGCGACGGGGGTGCTCGTCCGGGTGGCCGGGGTGGCCGCGGTCGTGATCGCCGCCGGCTGGGTGACCCGGGTCTGGCGTCGCTCCGGCCTGAGTGGGTGAGCAGGCTCAGGCGGTGAAGGTGCCCGGCCTTGGCTGCATGTCCGGCGCGGCGTAGCCGTCCTCCCAGGGGAATCTGCCCTCGATGTCGTCGTAGCTCAGCTGAAGGACCGGGACCGAGCGCTCGGAGGTGCGCCCGTAGAAGTCGTTCGACAGGAGAACGATGTCGCCGGGATTGGGCACCACTTCGGGGATGATCCGATGCGGCCACTCCTCGAACGTGAGCATCTGTCCCGGGAGCAGGTCGGCGCCCTGCCGGATTTGCTCTCCGACCGTGTTGAGGACTCCGACCGCGATTTCCGGCGTGACGCCGAAGATGAGCAGCTCGGGGTGCCCCATACCGAACAGCCCGGTCGTGTAGGCGAACGGCGGCTGGTCGGGGCTGTTCTCGCACTCACATCCCGGACGACTGCACCCGCCGCCTCCTATGTATTGGATGAACCAGCCGTGACGGCGGATCATCGTCTTGAGATGCGCCTCCTGCTGGTCGATCCAGGCCTGTGTACTGGCTTCCATGACACCTCTCCTCTCCGATTTGGGCCCTGATGGCAAGGTAGGGAATGGCTCCGACAGATTCGGAGGGACCCGTGCCCGATTGATCCGACTCGGTGTCGGATAGTTCCCGACTCGCTGTCGGTCGGGCCCCGTCCCTACGTTCCACAGATGGCGACCACCGGCAGGTCGACGAGGGCGTGCCAAGCCTGAGTGGCCTCTCCTTTGCCCATCCCGAGGTGGCTGCCGGCCGCCGAGCTCGTCTATGCCTCGACCAAGAGTCGCTGCGCGATGCCCACATACGGCTTCGGTCGAGCGGTCACGACGTCTTCCTCCTGTCCACCTGCCTTCGTGTCGAGATCGTGTGGTCGGGCGGCCCGGCCGGGGCAGCCGACCTCCTGACATGCATCTACGGGGACGCGACGATGTCGAACGTCGGGGTGAGCCGCACCGATTGGGACGTGTTCCTGCACCTGTGCCGGATCGCGGCCGGTCTCGACTCGCCGACCGTCGGGGAAACGGAAGTCTTGAGCCAGTTCCGCCAGGCCGTCTCTCTGACGCAGGACTCGGCCCAGGGTCTGGGCAGGGTGCTGGAGGCGGCCGTCGGGATCGGCCGGGAGGCGCGCCGTCATCTCGGTGAGGTCCCAAACGGATCGCTGGGGTCGGTTGCTGCTCGAGTGGCCGCAGCCCACGAGCGCGTGGCCATCATGGGAGCGGGCGCCATGGCTCAGTCGGCCGCCCGGATGTTGTCGAGAACCGAGTTGAGCATCTTCGCCCGAAGACCGGGAAGGGTGGCGGGTCACGAGACCCGGCCCTGGGAGGATTCGCTCGAGGCCCTGGCCTCCCACGCCGTTGTCATCTCCACGGTCCCCGGTCCCGGCCCGCTATTGACCGACGAGTCGGTCGGGGCAGCTCTCTCCGGACGGACCGACCACCTGCAACTCATCGACCTCGGCATGCCCCCCGGCTTCGAGTCGCTTCGTGACCACCCGGTCGTGAGCTACCTGGGGATCGACGACATCGCATCCTCGGCACCGGGTAAGGCCGTGCCTGCCGTCGAGGAGTTGGTCCTGGCCGAAGCCTCCTCGAGCTGGCATCGGCTCGCCGCCTCCGATCGGGTGGGCTATGTGATCGCAGCCATGCTCGGCCAGGCAGAGCAGGCCGTCGACCAAGAGGTGCAACGGTTCGCCGGCCGTCTCCCCGGTGCCGAGGATCCCGAGCAGATATTGCGCCAGCTGGCCCACACGGTTGCACGCCGGGTGCTCCATCCCCCCATCTCATATGTCGGATCGACGGCAGGCGGTGACGAGGCGGTGGACGTGCTCGCCGAGGCGTTCGGGGTTTCCGATGAATGAGGTCCGGATCGCCACCCGGCGCTCGTCCCTCGCCCTGGCACAGGCGGGACGGGTTGCCGACTTGCTTCGAGCCCTCGATTCGGAGATTGAGGTGAACCTGGTCGAGGTCGACACCGCCGGCGACCGCGACCAGGTCGGTTCCATTGCCGCGCTCACCGAGCTGGGCGCCTTCGTCCGTGCTGTCCAGCGGGCCGTGCTCGACGACCGGGCCGATCTGGCGGTCCACTCCCTCAAGGACCTACCCGTCGCCGGGCCTGAGGATCTGGCGCCACCGGTCTTTCCCGAGCGGGCGTCTCCGTTCGACGTCCTGGTCGGGTCCACTATCGATGGTCTCCGCCCGGGCGCCCTCATCGGCACCGGCAGCCCGCGCCGGGCGGCGCAGATCCTCGAGCTTCGACCCGACCTGCGCACCACCGAGCTCCGGGGCAACGTCGACACCCGGCTCCGCAAGGTGGCCTCCGGTGCGGCGGATGCCGCGGTCCTGGCCGAAGCCGGCCTGCAACGGCTGGACAAGGCCGATCTGATCGCCCAGCGGCTCACCGTCTCCGAGATGGTCCCCGCCCCGGGTCAGGGGGCGCTGGCCGTGGAGGCTCGAGCCGGGAGCCGCGGTGCCGATCTCGCGGCGGGCCTCGACGACACCCGGCTCCGGACGTTGCTGGACGCAGAACGGGACCTCCTCGCCGACACCGGCGCCGGCTGTCGCTCGGCGCTGGGGGCTCTCGCCACCTGGGACTCGGGGCGGATCCGGTTCGATGCCTTCGTCGCCGACGACCGGGGGCCGCGTCGGGCGACGGTGCACGGGGCCAGTCCGGACGAAGTGGTGAGCGAAGCCCGCAAGGAGTTGGGTCTGTGACCCGGGTCGCGATCACCACCGATCGTTTCGAATTGGCTGCGCCCCCATATGCCGCCCTCGGTCTGGAGCCGAAGCCGCTCCCTTGCATCCAGGTCGAACCCGCCGACACCGAGGTCCTGACCTCGGCCCGGGCCGCAGCCGCAGAGGCGGACGTCATCCTCATCACCTCCTCCCGCACCGTTGAGCTGCTCTGGCCGGATCGGTCGATGCCCGCCGTGGACGTGGCCGCGGTCGGGAAAGTCACGGCCGACGCAGTTGCTGCCGCCGGAGGAAAGGTCGTGGCCACGGGCAACTCCGGTCTGGCCGGTCTGGTCGAGACCATCTCTGACCGGCCCCGGGCTCGGATGGTGCATCCCCACGCCGCGAACTCGGACCCGATTGCAATTGAGCGGCTGCGCGCACTGGCTCCGACCCTGGAAGACTATGTCGTCTATCGCACGATGCCGATCGCACCGGCATCGACCCAGGTCGAAGCCGTGGCCTTCGCCTCGCCGTCCGCAGTCGCAGGGTGGCTTCTCACCCGCGACTTCGAACAGCTGGCGGTCGGGGTCATCGGAAGCACGACCGGAGCAGCGGTCGCACGGCATCGTCTCCCGGACGTCATCGCCTCCAGGCCGTCGCATCCCGCTCTCGCCCGCGCCCTGAGCTCGTATCTGGAGGTGAGGGTTTGAGCTTCCCCATCGTCCGGCCCCGCCGGCTTCGCATGCGAGGCGCCATCAGGCGTGTTGTGGCCGAGACCCGGCTTCATGCGAGCCAATTCGTCCTTCCCGTGTTCGTAGTGCCCGGATCGGAAGTGAGACGCCCCATCGAGTCGATGCCGGGACATTCCCAGCTCTCGGTGGATCAGGTAGCGCTGCTGTCCAAGGAGGCTGAGTCGGCCGGGATCGGGGGCATGATGTTCTTCGGGGTCCCCGACGAGAAGGACGACATCGGCACGGGGGCGTGGGATCCGGCGGGCCCGGTGCCGAGAGCGATCGAAGCGGTGGCTTCGGCCGCCCCGGAATTGGTCCGCTGGGCCGACGTCTGTCTCTGTGAGTACACCAGCCACGGCCATTGCGGCCCGCTGCGTGGCGAACGGGTCGACAACGACGCAGCCCTCCCCCTTCTCTCCCGGGCGGCTGTTGCCTATGCCGGGGCCGGGGCCGACATCGTGGCCCCGTCCGACATGATGGACGGTCGGGTCGGCGCCCTGCGCGCTGCCCTCGACCAGGAAGGTCACACCGACACCGTCATCTGCTCCTACGCCGTCAAGTATGCCTCGGGCTATTACGGGCCGTTCCGCGACGCCGCCGGGTCGGCCCCGTCGTTCGGTGATCGGCGCTCCCATCAGATGGACCCGGCCAACGTGAAAGAGGCGATTCGGGAGGTGGGCCTCGACCTGGAGGAAGGGGCAGACATGGTGATGGTGAAGCCGTCCGGCCCTTATCTCGATGTGGTGCGGGCTGTGTCCGATGTCGTCGAGGTGCCGGTCGTGGCCTATCAGGTTTCGGGTGAGTTCTCCATGATCGAAGCGGCGGCGGCCCGCGGATGGATCGATCGGGACCGGGTGATGTTGGAGTCGCTCACCGGAATCGCCCGGGCCGGGGCCGGGATCATCCTCACCTACTTCGCCATCGAGGCGGCCCGTCTCCTCGAGGAGCAGGGATGAGCCTCGCCTCTTCGCCTCCCACCATCGATGCCGAACGCTGGCAGCGGCGCGCCTCCGAGGTGATGCCAGGCGGGGTCAACTCTCCGGTCCGCGCCTTCCGGGCGGTTGGAGGCGCCCCGCCCTTTGTCGAATCCGGTCGAGGGGCACGGCTGAGCACCGTCGACGGGCGGGACCTCGTCGACTTCATCGCGTCATGGGGCGCCCAGATCCTGGGCCATGCCCACCCCGACGTGGTTGAAGCGGTGCAAGGGGCGGTGGCCCGGGGCACCTCCTTCGGTGTGTCCACCACCTCCGAGGTGGAGCTGGCCGAGCTGATCTGCGAGTTGGTTCCTTCGGTCGAAGTGGTGCGGATGGTCAACTCCGGGACCGAGGCCACTGCATCGGCGCTCCGACTCGCCCGGGCTGCCACGGGCCGGCAGGCTGTGATCAAGTTCGAGGGCTGCTACCACGGGCACAGCGACTCGTTCCTGGTCAAAGCCGGCTCCGGTCTCGCCACCTTCGGCGTGCCGTCCAGCCCCGGTGTCCCGACCGGGACCGCCGCCGAGACCCGTGTCGCCCGATACAACGACTTGGGCTCGGTGGCTGCCCTACTCGCCGATGACTCGATCGCGGCGGTGATCGTGGAGCCGGTCGCCGGCAACATGGGTTGCATCCTCCCCCAGCCCGGATTCCTTTCCGGCCTCCGCGATCTCTGTGACTCCAACGGGGCGCTGCTCATCTTCGACGAGGTGATGACCGGGTTCCGTGTTGCCCTGGGCGGTGCCCAGGAGCGCTACGAAGTGATGCCCGACCTGACCGCCCTGGGCAAGGTCGTGGCCGGGGGGACACCGGCCGCGGCCTATGGCGGTCGTACCGACCTGATGCGGACGATCGCCCCCGACGGCCCGGTCTATCAGGCAGGAACTCTGGCCGGCAACCCGATCGTCACCGCCGCCGGTCTGGCCACGCTGCGCCATCTGGCCGAGCATCCCGGGCTCTACCGGAGCTTCGACCAGGCGGGCGCGCGGATCGCGAGCCGTCTCGGCGAGTCATTGCGAACCTCGGGCCTGGGCGGGGTGGTCAACCACGCCGGTGGGATGGTCGGGCTCTTCCTCGGTCTGGAACGCGCCTCCAACTGGGACGACGTGGCCGGTCTCGACCAGGACCTGTTCCGCCGTTTCTTCCATGCTGCCCTGAGCCGTGGGGTGTTGCTCCCTCCCTCGGCCTTCGAGAGCTGGTTCTTGATGGAGGCCCATCTCGACGGTGACCTCGATGTCGCCCTCGAGTCCCTGGCCGATGCGATCGAGGAAGCAGCACGATGAGACTCCTCGCCGCCCTGAATCGTGAGCCGCTCGACCGGCCCCCCATCTGGTTCATGCGTCAGGCCGGCCGCTATCTCCCCGAGTACCGGGAGTTGCGAAATCGTCACTCGTTCGACGCCGCCATGCGCACGCCGGCGCTCGCAGCCGAGATCACCCTTCAGCCCCTGCGCCGGTTCCCGCTCGATGCGGCCATCGTCTTCGCCGACATCATGACCCCACTGCCGGCCATGGGGGTGCCGATCGAGTTCGATCCGGGCCCCAAGCTCACTCCGCTGACCCTGGGTGAGATTGCTCGTCTCGGAGAGCTCGCTCCGGATCGAGTCGCCCATGTTGCCGGGACCATCGAGCTGGTGCGGACAGATCTCGATCCCAAGGTGGCGGTGGTCGGATTCGCCGGCGGCCCGGTCACACTCCTCGCCTACCTCCTCGAGGGTGGCGGCTCGCAGCACTTTCCCCGTTTCAGGGAAGCGTTCCATGGCGGGGATCCCACTGAAGCGCTGAGGGTTCTGGCCCGGGCGATGGGGGTCTACCTGCAGACCCAGATCGACGCCGGGGCCGAGGTGGTGCAGCTGTTCGACACCTGGGCCGGGCTTCTCTCCCCGGGTCAGTTCCGACGCTGGGCCGTTCCCGCTGCCCGGGAGGCGTTGCGGGATCTGGGGGCACCAACCATCTACTTCGCGCCTGCGGCCACGCACCTCCTCGAAGACGTCTCCAGGGTCGGGGCCACCGGGTACGGGGTCGACTGGAGGCTCCCGCTCGGCGAGGCCTGGCACCGGCTGGGTGACGACCGGGTGATCCAGGGAAACCTCGATCCTGCCGCCCTGCTCTCCGATCCGGGCATGGTCCGCGACCGGACGGCCGAGGTCCTGGATTCGGCGGCCGGGCGCCCCGGTCACGTCTTCAACCTGGGTCATGGGGTGCTGCCTGACACCCCGGTGGAGAACGTCGCGGCGATGGTCGATGCCGTCGTCGGATACGAGTCGGGGCGGATGAGGAGCGAGGAGAGGATGGCGATCGGATGACTGCTCCCGAGACCCTGGAGGGGTGGTTCGCCCTCCACGACTTGCGTCACCTGGACCGCAATGCCTGGCGTCAGCTCTCACCCGCCGAGCAGGAGAAGGCCTTGGGCGAAGCGGCCGACATGCTCGGCTCGGCGGAGGCGGTTACCGACGTCGAGGCCGGGCGCAGCGTCACCTATGAGATGATCGGACACAAGGCCGACCTGCTCATGCTCCATCTCCGCCCCGAGGTCGCTCAACTCCACGATCTCGAGCGGAGCTTCGACCGGACCGCATTGGCCTCGTGCACCAGCCGCCCCTATTCATATCTGTCCGTGATCGAGGTGAGCCGTCACGCCGCCCCCGAAGGCACGGCGGAGAACGTCGAGGACAGTCCTTACATACGGGCTCGCCTCTACCCCGAGATCCCCGACCACAGCAATTACGTCTGCTTCTACCCGATGAGCAAGAAGCGGGACGGGGCGGACAACTGGTATCGCCTCGACCCGGTGGAGCGGGCCGATTTGATGCGAGCTCACGGCCGAACCGGCCGTCGCTACGCGGGCAAGGTGAGCCAGATCGTCACCGGCTCGATGGGGCTCGACGACTGGGAATGGGGAGTGACCCTGTTCTCGGACGATCCGCTCCAGTTCAAGAAGCTGGTCTACGAGATGCGCTTCGACGAGGTGAGCGCCCGATTCGCCGACTTCGGTCCCTTCTATGTGGGCCGTCGTCTCCGGCCCGAAGACCTGGGGAGGTGGCTTGGTGAATGACGAAAGAGTGACGGTGCTCCTGGCCGGGTTTGGTGGCCCGGAGCATCTGGACATGGTGCCCGCCTTCGTCGAGAGCGTGCTGGGGCGGGTCCCCCCCGAGCATGTCGTTCCCGCCGCCATGGGTCGTTACCAGGCGATCGGCGGCGGCTCTCCGCTGCCGGCGACCACCCGTCATCAGGCTTTGCTGGTCGGGGAGGAGTTGGCCCGGCGTGGCCTCGACGCCGTGGTCCACGTCGGGATGCTCCATGCCCGGCCGACCATCGACGAGGCCGTGGATCGGATCATGGGCGAGAACATCGACGACCTGGTGGTTCTCAGCCTCGCCCCTTATCGCTGCGAGGTCTCGACCGACGCCTACGAGGCCGCCGTCAGCAAGGCTTTCGACGGCGCCGGGCCTCGCCTCCACTTCGGCCCCGACTGGAACACCGCCCCGGCCTACGTGGATGCTCTCGCCGACATGCTCGGGGAGGCACTAGCCGTGGGCCCTGAGAGGACGCCGGTGATCTTCGCCGCTCACAGTCTCCCGCAGCGGATGATCGATCAGGGTGATCCCTACGCCGACCAGTTGGCCGAGACAGCGGCGGCCGTGGCGTCGCGCCTCGAGCTCGACGACTGGCATCTCGCCTATCAGAGTGTGAGCGCGGCGGCTCGGGAGCCATGGTTGGGTCCCTCTGTGGATGAGGTCATGGAGGACCTCGCCGCCTCGGGCGCGACTTCGGTGATGGTGGACCCGATCGGGTTCATCTCCGACCATGTCGAGACCCTCTACGACAACGACATCGAGCACCGTGAGCAGGCAAGGTCACTCGGTCTCGAGTTTCACCGTTGTCTCTGCCTGAACGAGCACCCGGGGCTGATTCGAGCCCTGGCTGACCAGGTCGTCGATGTGGTCGAGCGTGTCTGAGCGATGAGGGCTGACGTGGTGGTGGTCGGTGGAGGGATCTCCGGGCTGGTCGCCGCCCATCGTCTCGACTTGGCCGGCGCCCGGGTGATGTTGATCGAGAAGACCCGTCGCCTCGGGGGCATGGTGATGACCGAGCACGACGACGGTTTCGTCGTCGAAGGCGGGCCTGACAGCTTCGTGGCCGCCAAGGGCTCGGTGCTCGCGCTGGCGCAGGAGCTGGGCCTACAGGACGATGTGATCTCCAGCCGCCCCGAGCACCGCGGCTCCTTCGTCTGGTGGGACGGAGGGCTGCATCCGTTGCCCGGGGGCCTGCTTCTCATGGTTCCGTCACGTCTCCGTCCCCTCTTCGCCTCATCACTCCTGACCTGGAAGGGCAAGTTGCGGGTGCTGGCCGACCTGGTCCTGCCCCGCTCCCCTGGGGATGAAGACGAGAGTCTGGAGTCGTTCGTGACACGTCGTCTCGGGCGGCAAGTCCTGGAGCGGATCGCCGAGCCGCTGATCGCCGGGATCCATGCTGCCACGCCCGACACGATGAGTCTTCGGGCCAGCTTCCCCCGTTTTCTCGAGATGGAGCGAGAGCACCGCAGTCTGATCCTCGCTGCTCGCTCCGCCGCCTCTCGGCCAGGTCCGCCCGGTGGTCCCAGCCACTTCGCCAGCTTCCGATCGGGGATGGGCGGGCTGACGTCGGCCCTGGCCGGCGCCCTCGGGAACGCCGAGGTTCGAGTCGGTGCCGCCGTGATCGCGCTCGGTGCCGACCCCTCGGGTTACCGGGTTGGTCTCGACGACGGTTCCAAGTTGGCTGCCGACGCCGTGATCCTGGCCGCGCCCGCGCCCGTCGTCTCCGGGTTGCTGGAAGGATTGGCCCCGGAGACGGCCTCTGCACTGGACGAGATCCGTCAGGTGGCGACGGCCGCCCTGACACTGGCCTATCGATCGAGCGACCTGCCCCCTTTGACCGGGTCCGGTTTCGTCGTCCCCTCGGCTCAGGATCGTCGGATCATGGGCGTCTCCTATCTCTCCCAGAAGTGGGATGGGCGGGTGCCGAACTCGGAGCACAGCCTGATCCGGGTGTTCGTCGGCGGGAGGCATGGTCAGGAGCTGGCCAGGTCGAGCGGGGATCTACTGGAGAAAGTGGTCGGGGAGGAGCTGAAAGAGACGGTGGGGATCACGGGAAAACCAATGAGAACGTGGCTTCACGTCTGGCAACAAGGGCTTCATCAGTACACCTTGGGCCATCTCGACCGCGTGGCCGGGGCGGAAAAGGCGCTCGGTGTCTGGCCCGGCCTGACCCTGGCCGGCGCCGGGTTTCACGGGATCGGTCTCAACGAGTGCATCGACTCCGGGGAGAGAGCGGCCGCTTCGGTGCTGGAGTCGCTGAGCCAGCCGGTGGCAGCCCGATCGGGGCGCGGCCATTAGCGCCACCGAGCTACGCCCGGAGCAGACCGCGGCCGACCGGTTCATGCGCCGGTTGCTCCGGGTGGGCGACCAGGTGGACAAAGACGCCATATTCGGGGCCCGCCGCTCGACGACCAGGGCAATCGTCGTCTCGGGGATCCGCTGCATCATCACCTATCTCCTGATCCCGATCCTGGCCCCGTTCATAGGCCTCCTGGAGACGATCGGAGCTCCGCTCACCATCGCCTTGTCGGTGGTGGCCATCGTCATGGGCATCTCCGGGGTCAGACGCTTCTGGATCGCCGACCATCGGGCTCGCTGGGCCTACACCACCTTCATCGGAGTGGTCGTGGTCTTGCTCTGCGCCGGCATCGTCGTCGATCTGGGCTCGATCCTGGCTGGTTGACTCGCGTCTCAGTCCAAGGTCTGGGCGGAGATCTCGCTGAGCCGGCTGATGTTGTGGGTGGCCTCCATGTAACGAATGGAGCCCGTCTTGGATCGCATGATCACCGAGTGGGTGACGATGTGGTCCTCGCGTCTGAACTCGACGGCGCGCAGGTACTCCCCTCCGGTCACGCCGGTTGCGGCGAAGAAGACGTTGTCGGAGGAGACCAACTCGCTGGTGGTCATCACCCTCTCCAGGTCGAGGCCCTCGTCGATGCCGCGCTGGCGTTCCTCGTCGTTTCGGGGCCAGAGCTTGCACTGGATCTCGCCCCCGACGCATTTCAGGGCAGCTGCCGAGATCACCGCCTCCGGGGAGCCTCCGATGCCGATCAGGATGTCGGCTGCGGTCTCATCCTGGGTGGTTGCGATCGCCCCGGCCACGTCGCCGTCCCGGATCAGTGAGATGCGCGCCCCGGCCTGGCGAACATCATCGATGTACCGCTGGTTGCGCTCCCGATCCAGGATCAGGACACGGAGGTCGTTGACGTCCTTTCGCTTTGCCTTGGCCACCTGCCGCAGGTTGTGCTCCACCGGCGCCTCCAGCTCGACGACGCCGGCCGCGTCGGGGCCTACTGCGATCTTGTCCATGTAGACGAGAGATCCCGGCGCGTACATCGTGCCCCGCCCCTCGGCGAGGGCGATGACGGCGATGGCGCCCGGCATCCCCGACGCGGTGAGGGTGGTCCCGTCGACCGGGTCCACCGCGACGTCGACCACCAGACCCTGGCCCGAGCCAACCCGCTCCCCGTTGTAGAGCATGGGAGCGTTGTCCTTCTCCCCTTCGCCGATGATCACCAGGCCGTCGATGTCGAGGGTGGACAGGTGGAGTCGCATCCCGTCGACAGCGGCCTGGTCGGCCGCTTCCTTGTTGCCCCGGCCCAGCCATCGCGCCGCCCCCATGGCGGCGGTCTCGGTGACCCGCACCAGGTCGAGACCCAGGTTTCTCTCGACAGGCTCGGCCATCAACCCACCTTGACGATGATGGCATCGCCCTGGCCACCACCGCCGCACAGCGTGGCGGCGCCAATCCCGCCTCCCCGAGCCTGGAGGGCGTTGATCAACGTGACCACTAGGCGGGCCCCGGTGGCGCCGAGAGGATGACCCAGGGCGACGGCGCCGCCATGGACGTTGACCTTGTCCTCGGGCAGGTCGAGCATCCGTGCCGACCACAAGGCAACGGCGGCGAAAGCCTCGTTGATCTCGACCAGGTCGAGATCCGAAACGTCGAGACCGGCCCTCTTCAGGGCGACCGACAGCGCCTCGGCCGGCCGCTCGTGGAGGGTTGCGTCGCCACCGCCGATCTGCCCGTAGGCGAGGATCTCGGCCACGATCGCAGCGCCCGATGCCTCGGCGGCGTCACGGTCGGCGACAACGAGGGCAGCGGCGCCATCGGAGATCTGGGAGGCATTCCCGGCGGTGATCGTGCCCCCGTTCACGAAGGCAGGCTGCAGTTCGGCGAGGGACTCGGCGGTCGACCCCGGCCGGATCCCGTCGTCCCGGTCGACGACCACAGGGTCGCCCCGTCTCTGCGGGACCGTGACGGGCACGATCTCGCCGGACATCGCGCCGGTGTTGGTGGCCTCGTCGGCCCGTTGGTGGCTTCGGGCGGCCCATTCGTCCTGCTCCTCGCGTCCGATCCCGAGACGCTGGTTCTTGTGGTCGGAGGACTCGCCCATGGTGCATCGGTCGAAGGCGCAGAACAGGCCGTCGTGCTGCATGATGTCGACCATCTCTGCGTTGCCGATGCGAACTCCCCAGCGCAGCTCCCGGACCACGTGGGGGGCATTGGACATGCTCTCCATGCCTCCAGTCATCACGAATTTGGCGTCCCCGGCCCGGATTCCGCGCTCGGCGAGGCCGATGGCCGCCATGCCGGAGAGGCAGACCTTGTTTATGGTCACCGAAGGCACGGTCATGGGGACACCGCCGCGCACTGCAGCCTGACGGGCGGTTATCTGCCCTTCTCCTGCCTGGAGCACGTGACCGAACAGCACCTCGTCGACCGAGGAGGGGTCGACCTGGCTCCGTTCCAAGGCGCCGGCGATGGCCGCACCGCCGAGTTCGACCGCTCGTAGAGGCGCCAGGGAGCCGTTGTACTTTCCGATCGGGGTGCGGGCGATCCCGGTGATGACTGGGTTGCTCAACAGAAACCTCCTGGGACTGGATGCTAATGGTCAGGGTCAATAGCCTTCCGGTCGTGAAGCTTCTCAATCTGGATCATGTCGCCATCGCCGTGCACGACCTGGACAGGTCACTCGACGGCTATCGGGAGCGTTATCGGGTCGAGCCGTTGTATCGGGAGACCGTCGAGGCCCAGGGCGTCGAGGAGGCGATGCTCCCGGTCGGGGGATCGTTCATCCAGTTGTTGCAGCCGCTCGGCCCGGATACACCGGTGGGCCGGTTCCTCCAGAGCCGTGGTGAAGGGCTTCACCACGTCGCGTTCGTGGTGGCCTCCATCGATATCGCCCTGGGTCATCTCCGGGAGGAGGGGGCGCGTCTGGTGGACGAGACCGCACGGCCAGGGGGTCGGGGGACGCGCATCGCCTTTGTCCATCCCGCTGACCTGGGTGGTACCTTGATCGAGCTCGTGGAGTTGCCAGATGATTGAAGGGATCGAGATCAAAGGGGGGGCCTCGGAGTTCGAGGCCGCCGTGATCGGAGTCGTTCTCGACCGGATCGCCGAGGAGGAGAGGGCCGCCCGTCAGGGCCCGGCCCGGGACTCGAGCACCCTTTCTCCATGGATGCTCGCCGACCGCCCCGAGGAGCCCAACTTGCCCCGGGAGATCGTCCGCCCCCGCTGAGTTCCCATGGCAGGGAGCGACCGTGGGGGTGGTTGGCTGCACAGGGGTTGTCGGATCACCCCCGGCGCAGCAGGTCCCGCAACTCCGGGGCCCGGAGCACCCAGGAGACTCCGAGGAAAACGGCCATCGTGGTGATCCCGCCCAGGATGGCGGCCGCCAGCCCTTCGAGCAGGGTCAGCTCGTCGTCGAAGAGCGCGCTGACGAGGGGGTAGGCCGCTAGCGCGGCGAGACCGGCGGCGACGAGCCCCCGCAACAGCGACGGAACCAGGGCACGAACCGGCGCCCAACCGGCGTCCATTCCCCACGCGATGAGGAGGGCGACGGCGTATGCGGTCATGACCAGGGTGGAGGCGAGGGCGAAACCCTCCACTCCCATCGAGCGGTATAGACCGAGCCACAACGGGATGGCGACAAGGGTCCCCACCGTCCCGATCAGAACCACCCGCCACATCATCCGCTTGGCATAGAAGTGCCGGGAGAGGATCTGATGCAGGCCCCAGGCCGGTATGGAGAAGGCGTAGATGACCAAGAGGCCCGACACCAATTCGGCGTTGGCCTCGGTGAACTCGCCGTGCTGATAGAGCAGCCGAACCAGGGGACGGGCCAGGACGACCAGTGCCGCGGTGGCGGCGGCGGCGACGAAGACCGTGTTGCGGGCCGCCCGGCCCGTGGTTCGCGTCAACTCCTCTTCGTCCCCACCGGCGGCGAGACGTGCCAGGAAGGGAAAGGCGGCCACCCCCGCCGCCTGGGCGATGACCCCGACCGGGACCATGTTGAGCTGGCGGGCGAAGGCGAGGGCGGCGGTGGCTCCCTCCTCCACCTGGCCGAACCAGCGGACGAACTGCTCGTCGAGCACCGCCACCGACTGGCCCAGCATCAAGGGCAAGGCGAGGAGCAAGTATTCCTTGACCGATGACTCGCCTCGGGGGATCGAGGCGAACCACGTGCCTGTGGACCGGGCCCCGAACCATTGCACGCCGAAGTTGCCCAGCGCCGACCCGACCACCGCCCCCCACAGGAAACCCTCCGGCCCGGCATCGCCCATGGCGGCGCCGACCAGGCCCCCGGCGATGATCCCCAGGTTGTAGATGATCGGGGCCAGGGCGGGGAGGACGAACCGGCGGTGGGTGTATTGGACCGCCATCAGCAGAGCGCCCATCACCAGGAACACCTGAGCGGGCAGGACCAGCCTGGTCAGCGACACCAGCCGTTCGGGATCGGGCACCTCGGGGAAGATGAGCGACACGATCGGCCCGGCCAGGGCCCACATCAGGACGGTGAGCCCGAGGATGGCCCAGGCCACGAACCGGAACACCGAGGTGAAGGCGCGGCTCGCCGCCGCGGTGTCGCCTCGCTCCAGGTGGCGGCTCAGAATGGGGATCAGGGTGATGGTGAGGTAGGCCCCGGCGAGCAGGTAATTGAGGAAATCGGGGATGGTGAACGCCTGCCGATAGAGGTCGCCCTCGGCGTCGATCCCGATAAGGGCGGCGAGGAGGGATTCCCGGCCCAGGGCGAGAAGTCGGGAGATCAGGACGCTGGCCCCGACCACCCCCGCCGCTGCTCCCATCTTCAGGGGTCGGCTCATCCCGCCCCCCGGTGCGCCCGAAGCTCCTCGACCACCGAGTCGGGGACCTCGAGGTCGCCATAGCCCACTCCAAGCTCGAGGTCTGGCTTGTAGCGCCCGTGGTAGTCGCTCCCACCCGATGGGACCAGGCCGAACCTTCGAGCGAGGTCGGTGTACCCGTCTCGCTCGTGACGGCGGTAGCCGGCACACATCGCCTCCAGGCCGACCAACCCCGCCGCGCGCAGACGGGTGAGCAGGTCGGCCATCTCGGCGGCTCGATTGATGCCCAGGGTGTGGGGGTGGGCCAGAACCGGGACCCCGCCTGACTCCAGGGCCAGGCTGATCGCCTCCTCAGGGGACAATCTCGGTCTGCTCGCATATGCCGGCCGACCCGCCGCCAACCACAGCTCGAAGGCCTCGGCGATCGACTGTACGTAGCCCTTTCGCATCATGACTGCGGCGATGTGCGGTCTTCCCACCGACCCCGAGCCGGATTCGTCAGCGATCTCGTCGATGGTCAGCGGCATGCCCAGGTCCGCCAACAGATGGACGATCTGAGCATTGCGCAGGGTGCGCCCGTTCTGAAGTGAGGACAGGCGGTCCTGGAGAGGCCCCGGCCCGGGTTCCAGCCACAGCACTACCAGGTGCATGCCTCCGACGTGGTCGAGGGAGAGCTCGGCGCCGGCAATGAGCTCCACGTCGAGGTGATCGGCCGCCTTGCGTGCTTCCTCGATGCCCTCCAATGTGTCGTGGTCGGTCAGCGCCAGTGTGCTCAAACCGAGCTCTGCTGCCTTTTCGACGAGGCTCGAGGGCCGCTCCGACCCGTCGGAGGCCGTGGAATGGGAGTGGAGGTCGACGGCCATGTGGTTCTC
>JBOGEV010000223.1:0-52829 GCA_050742015.1 Acidimicrobiia bacterium | reverse complement strand
GTTCGGGGGCAGTCGCGGGGGCCAGTCCTTGGGCGGGGGGTCGGAGGGGGGTCGTCCCCCCTCACGAGACGATTGCTGGAAGGGCCGGGGGAACCCGGTTCAGGGGGGGTGTGGGGCCAGTCCTTTGGGCGGGGGTCGGAGGGGGGTCGTCCCCCCTCACAAATATCTGTCCCACCCGGTTCGTACCTTGGCCCGCAGGAGGTACGAGATGCTGATCGATTGCGAACAATGTGCGATGCAGGGCACCAGTGCGTGTGACGACTGTGTGGTGACCTTTCTCCTCTCCGATGGCCCGGTCGATCTCGACGAGTCCGAGGTGAACGCCCTGGCCAGTCTGGCCGGGGAGGGACTGGTCCCGCGGCTTCGCCTGGTCCCCACCGAGAGACGGGCGGGCTGAAGACTCGGGGCGAATTACCCTCGCTCCGGCATGGTCAAGGTCTATTCGGTTGCTCTAGCCATCGGGGTCGTCGGTCTTCTCGTCGTCATCCTCGGCGGGGCCTTCGCCGAGAACCTGGGTCGGGCCGAGCGCGACCCGGGACGAAGGATCGGGGGCGCGGGCCGGGCGGCGATCGGCGGTCTGGTCGGTTTTGGCATGGCCGGGCTGTCGGCCGAGTTCTCCACCTTCGACCTGAGTTGGCCGATGGCTCTCCTCGTCGCCGTCGTCGGAGCAGGGGCCGGCGCTGTCTGGGCCTGGTATGCCTCCAAAGGGTCGGGGTCAGATGCTGATCCTGTCTGACATCCACTTCGCCCTAGAGGCCCTGCGCCGGGTGGTGGCTACTGGCGAAACCCTCCTCATCCTGGGCGACCTCGTGAACCTCACCGACTATCGGACCGGGGAGGGTGCAGTAGCCGAGGTGCTGGGTATGGAATTCGCCCGAGAATCTGCGTCGGCGCGAGGGGCGGGTGACTACCAGCGCATGAGGGGTCTTTGGGTGGAGATGGTCGGCGATCGGGTGGATGAGATCCGGAGTGCGATCGGTGAGGCGATCGATGCCCAGTATCTCGAGGTCGCCGAGGCACTCCGGGGCGGGCACGGGTACGTGATCCACGGAAATGTCGACCGTCCGGGCTCGCTGCAACGTGCCCTCCCCGAAGGCTACGAGTACGTGCATGGCCAGACCAGGGTCATCGATGGGGCCCGCATCGGATTCGTCGGCGGAGGCGCGGCTACCCCGCTGCAGGCCGAAGGCGAGGTATCGGATGAGACCATGGAGCATCTCCTCGTTGGCCTGGGGCAGGTGGACATCCTGTGCACCCATGTCGCCCCGGCCGTCGACCCCCTGCAGACCGATGTGGTCACCGGCCGGGCCGAGCGAGGGTCGGCCCCGTTGCTGGACTACATACGCGCCCATCACCCGCGTTTGCATTTCTTCGGAGACGTCCACCAACCCCAGGCCAGCACCTGGAGGATCGGGTCGACCAGATGTCGCAATGTCGGCTATTTCCGGGCCACCGAGCGCGCCCTGCCGTTCGATCCGACCGGTCTTCACTAGTGGCCGCCCTGGCTAATCTCGTCAACCAAATCCCCACATGACATGACCGAAGGAACCTTCCAGACTCTCGAGATCGACGCCCCGGCCGAGGCCCTCTACGACGTCGCCGCGGACATCGCCTCATACCCGGAGTGGGCGACGGGGGTGAAGGAGGTAGAGGTCCTCGAGAGCACACCCGACGGCGAGGTCGGCCGGGCCCGGTTCGTTCTCGAAGGCTTCGTCAAGGAGATCGAGTATGTCCTGCGCTATACCCACGACCGTCCCAATGTGCTGAGCTGGGTCGCCGAGGAGGACTCCAAGGACGTGAGGATGCTGGAGGGGTCCTACACCTTCAACCCGGTCGATGGAGCCACCGAGGTGGTCTACGCCCTGACCGTGGAGCCCAATTTCATCATGCCCGGCTTCTTGCGACGACAGGCCGAGAAGCAGATCGTCACCACGGCGCTGCGCGGGCTGCGCAAGAGGGTCACCGACTCGGTATGAGCATGAGGATCATCCTCGTCACCGGCAAGGGAGGGGTGGGCAAGACAACCGTTGCTGCAGCCACCGCGCTGGCCGCAGCCGACGCCGGTCACCGCACTCTCGTCACCTCTACCGATCCGGCCCATTCCCTGGCCGACGCACTCGTCGTCGAGTTGGGCTCCGAGCCCGGCCTGGTGGTTCCCAACCTCGACGGGCAGCAGATCGATACCCAGCGTCAACTCGATCGCTACTGGGGCTCGATCCGGCGTCAGCTGATGGATGTCCTCGACTGGGGAGGCGCCGGGGGGATCGAGGCCGAGGAGTTCCTGGTGTTCCCGGGCATGGACGAGCTCTTCGCCCTGCTCGAGGTGAATCGGCACGCCCGATCCGGGGCCTACGACGTGATCGTGGTGGACTGCGCCCCGACTGCGGAAACGCTCAGGCTGCTCTCACTCCCCGAAGTGTTGAGCTGGTATTTCGAGAAGGTCCTACCCACCGAACGACGCCTGATGAGGGCGGCCCGCCCCATCCTGAGCCGGCTCACGGACCTCCCTATCCCTCAGGACGAGGTGTTCACCTCCGCCCAGTCGGTTTTCGACTCGATCGAAGGGGTGAAGGAGCTGATGTCCGATCCCGAAATCACCTCGGCCCGGCTCGTGGTGAACCCGGAGAAGATGGTGATCGACGAGGCCCGTCGCACTTACAGCTATCTGGGGCTGTTCGGCTACGGGGTCGACGGTGTGGTCGTCAACCGGGTACTGCCCCAGGAGGTGGCCGATCCCTACTTCGAGCGATGGCGGGCCATCCAGAAAGGACACCTCGACACGGTGGACGACGCGTTCGCCGAGGTTCCCCGGCTCCACCTCAGACTGTTCGACGATGAGATGGTCGGTGTCGACCGGCTCCGATTCATGTACGGCGAGTTGTACCGCGATCTGGACCCGATCCTCGACTTCAAGGCGACCCATCCCTTCCGGATCGTCGATGCCGATGGTGGGCTCACGATGGAGATGGACATCCCCTTCGTCGATAAGTCCGACCTGGACGTCTATCGCACGGGACATGAGCTTTACATCCAGGTCGGCCCCTATCGCAGGTCGTTCATCCTCCCCGATGCCCTGCACCGGCGGGAGGTGACCCGGGCTCGCCTCGACGGCGGAACCCTCACCATTTCGTTCTCCGATCCGGATGCCCGATCATGAAGGAACAGTCAGAGGCCATGCAGGCGTTTGGGCGTGCCGGGAAACGGGCGGCCTACCACCTGCTGCAGGCCGTGGTGGAGGGACTCAAGGCAGTGGAAGCTGTGATCGAGGAGGTAGGCCGGCTCGGTGACAAGGATGAGGCGGACAAACCTGAGACACCCCGAACCAGGATCGAGGTCGAATGACTGGAGAGCCACGCCGCATCAAGCCCGATGACGTGATTCCGCCGGGTGGGGAGTCGATCCAGGCCAGGCAACTGATGAAAGACGCAGTGTTCATGCTTCCCAACCTGGTCAAGCTGGTGGGGCGTCTGCTCAGGGATCCCCGCGTGCCTCGGCGCTCCAAGGTCGCCCTCGGTCTTGCCGCCGCCTACGTGGTCAGCCCGATCGATCTCGTTCCCGAGTTCATCCCGGTCATCGGTTGGGCCGATGACGTGATATTCGTCCTCTACGCAATCGACTCCCTGATCGAGCGGGCCGGACCTGAGATCGTCGAGGAGCATTGGGACGGGCCCGGCGATCTCCTCGGCCTGATCCGCGAGGTCATGGGCGTGGCCCGCAACATCATCCCCAACCGCCTCACCAAGGCCCTGGATCGGCTGTCAGGATGAGGTTCTAGGTCGTAGGTTCCATGTCATAGGTTGGAAGGCTCTGGCCCACCACCTAGGACCCACCACCATTATTGAATGTGGATTTGGCAGGCTCTGGGCTACTTTGACCGGTCTTGTGATCGATTTCAGACGAATCGGGTCGCTGCCTCCCTACGCCTTCGCCGAGGTCAACCAGCGCAAGACCGAAGCGCGGCAGGCCGGGGTCGACGTGATCGATCTCGGATTCGGCAATCCCGACATCCCATCTCCCGACTTCGCCGTCGATGCCCTGGTCGATTCGGCCCGAGACCCGGTCAACCACCGCTATTCGGCCTCCCGTGGGATCGAAGACATCAGGGTGGCACTGGCGGGTCGGTACATGCGCCGTTTCGGTGTGGAATTGGACCCTGAAACGGAGGTCATCTCGACCATCGGATCCAAGGAAGGTCTGAGCCATCTGATGTGGGCGCTGCTCCAACCCGGCGACGCGGCGATCGTCCCTGATCCGTCCTACCCGATACACATCTATGCCCCGGTCATCGCCGGGGCGGAGGTCAGGACGGCGCCAATCGGATCGGAAGCTGATTACTTCGACGTCGTGCATCGGATGTTCCACGACTCCTGGCCCCGGCCCCGGGTGATCATCGTCAGCTTTCCGCACAACCCGACGGCCCACACCGTCGAGCTCGACTTCTTCTCGCGACTGGTCGACCTCGCCCGGGAGAACGAGGTGGTCATCGTGCACGACTTCGCCTATGCAGACCTCGGGTTCGACGGGTACACGCCACCCTCGTTGCTCGAGGTGCCCGGAGCCAAGGACGTGGCCGTGGAGATCTACTCGCTGACCAAGGGCCACTCAATGGCGGGGTGGCGGGTCGGCTTCATGGCGGGCAACTCCGAGGTGGTCGCCGCCCTGGCCAAGCTGAAGAGCTATCTCGACTACGGGACCTTCCAACCCATCCAGATCGCCGCCGCAACCGCCCTGGACCAAGGCGATGAGTTCGTGAAGGAGGTCAACGAGACCTATCGGGAGCGCCGGGACATCCTTGTCGACGGGCTGGCCGACCTCGGTTGGAAGATGGACCGGCCGCGGGGGACCATGTTCGTCTGGGCCCCGGTTCCGGGTCCATATGAGGACCTGAACTCACTAGAGTTCTCGATGCACCTGCTCGACCGGGCCGGGGTAGCGATCAGCCCCGGTCTCGGCTTCGGGCCCAGCGGGGAGGGCTTCGTCCGGTTCGCCCTGGTCGAGGACGCGAGCCGGATCGAGCAGGCGGTGGACCGGATCGGAGAAGCCCTGGACCGTCTGTAGCCTTCGGGAAATGGCATTTCCCGACGGCATAGCCGACTTTCGATCCGACACGGTCACCCGGCCCACGCCGCAGATGCTCGAGGCAATGGCATCGGCCCCGGTCGGCGACGACGTCTACTCGGATGACCCCTCCGTCAACGCCCTGGAGGAAGAGTCGGCGGCAGTCACCGGCAAGGAAGCAGCGGTGTATGTCCCGACCGGAACGATGGGCAATCAGCTGTCGATCATGGCCCAGACCAATCCGGGCGAGGAGGTGCTGGCCCACGAGGGGAGTCACGTGCGCAGCATCGAGGCGGGGGCGCCCCAAGCCCTCTCCGGGGTGGGATTCCGCACCGTGAGCGGTGACGGGGGCAGGATCGAGCCCGAGGACGTTGAGAAGGCGATGGCCATGTCCGGTTTCTTCCCCAGGATCGGCCTGATGGTGTGGGAGAACACTCACAATCTCTCCGGAGGCCGGGTGTTACCCATCGATGTGATGGAGAAGACCTCCGATGTGGCCCGTGCCCATGGGCTCAAGATCCACGTTGACGGTGCCCGCATCTTCAACGCGGTGATTGCCAGCGGCGTGGCCGCCGATCGCTATGCGGCATTGGCCGACACCATCCAGTTCTGCTTCTCCAAGGGATTGGGAGCACCCGTCGGGTCGATCGTCTGCGGCCGGGAGGACTTGATCGCAGAGATCCGCTATCTGCGCAAGCGTCTGGGTGGCGGGATGAGACAGGCCGGGGTGATCGCAGCCGCAGCGCGGGTCGCCCTCGCCGGGCGGGATCGGCTCGCCGAAGACCATGTCCTGGCTCGCCATTTGGGTGATGCCATCGCCGAGCGGTTTCCTGAAGCGATCGACCCTTCCCTGGTCGAGACGAACATGGTCCGGCTCGAGTTCGGGGCACTCGGCATCGAGTGGCCCGAGATGAAGTCCCGGCTCGACCACATCGGGATCAAGGTGAACCCTCCGATCGGAGGTGGGTGGCGGATCGTCACCCATCGGGACGTCGATGCCTCGGATGCAGAGCGACTGCTCGGGATCCTCGAGTAACTAGCGCCGGGCCTCGGGAGTCTCAACAACGTGCCCCGATCACCAACGTTCGCCGCGTTCAGGACGGTCAGATGCGGTCGCTGGCGGCGTCCTCGTCCTCGACGAACAGCCGGGTGCGCCTTCGTCCTGCGTCCTTGCCAGGCAACGACCCTGACTTGCCCTGAATATCTCCGGCGTCAGTGGCCAGAGCACTAGTGGCGAGCGTCGGAATCCTGTTCCCGGGTCAGGGAAGCCAGACGGTGGGCATGGGAGCCGACCTCTTCGAGTCGAGGCCGGACCTCCTCGGGGACAGCGCCGATGAGATCCTCGGCTTCTCGCTTCGCAGGCTGTGCCTCGACGGCCCGGAGGAGGAATTGACCAGGACCGAGCACGCCCAGCCTGCCTTGTTTGCCCTTTCCTATGCGTTGTGGGAAATGGTCGAGTCCGAGAATGGCCTCCGGCCGGATGGGGCCGCCGGGCACTCCCTGGGCGAGTACACCGCCCTGACCTCGGCCGGAGTCTTCGAGTTCGAAGCCGGTCTCGGGTTGGTCGCATCGAGGGGCAGGGCGATGGCCCACGCTGCCGCCGATGCCGAGTCGGGCATGGCGGCCCTGCTCGGCGCCGATCGGCAGTCGGCTGAAGAGGTGTGCCAGGCACGACGTCACGAGGGAGGCAGCCTCTGGGTGGCCAACGTGAATGCCCCGGGCCAGATAGTCGTGGCCGGGGGCCGGGACGACCTGGCATGGCTCGCCGAGCACGCCCCCGAGATGGGTTTCCGGCGTGTGATCCCGCTGAAGGTGGCCGGCGCCTTCCACAGCCCGTTCATGGCCACGGCTCGAGCGGAGTTGGCGACCGCACTCGAGGCAACGCAGATCTCCGAGCCGGGGTTCCCGGTCTGGTCGAACACGACAGCCCGACCCCATGGAAGTGACGAGCTCGAGGAACTCCTCGCCCGTCAGTTGGTCGAGCCTGTCCTGTTCTCCGACTCGCTCCAGGACATGGCGGCCGCAGGGGTCGACACCTTCATCCATGTCGGCCCCGGGGACGTGACCGCAGGGCTGGCCCGGAAGGCGGTCGAGGGGGCAGAGGTGCACACGATCTCGGCCGTGGCCGACATACGGCCGGTTCTGGACGTCGTCGGTACCATGGACAGACACTGAGGAGAAGTCCTATGCGCAACGCCGAGATAACAGGTTGGGGCAAATGCATGCCCCCCAACGTCCTCTCCAATCACGATCTGGAGCAGCTGGTCGACACCTCAGATGAGTGGATCACCACCAGGACCGGGATCAAAGAGCGGAGGATCAGCCACGTTGAGGCCTCGGAGCTGGCAGCAGTCGCCGGCCAGCGCGCCCTGGCTGCGGCGGGCAAGACGGTGAACGACGTCGACCTCATCCTCGTGGCCACCTGCTCGGGGGACTCGATCATCCCGTCCACGGCATCGGTGGTGCAGCGTCACCTCGGGGCGTGGAATGCGGCTGCCCTGGATCTCAACGCCGCCTGCTCGGGGTTCGTGTACGGGCTGGTGGTCGGGACCAACATGATCCGCGGTGGGACCAACAACACAGTGCTCTTGATGGGCACCGAGAAGCTCCACTTCGTGACCAACTTCACGGATCGGACCACTTGTGTCCTCTTTGGCGACGGCGCCGGGGCCGTCGTTCTCGAGCCCACCGACGAGCCGATCGGTCTGCTCTCTTCGGAGCTCGGGATGGACGGCTCGGTCGGTCACATCCTGGCGGTGCCGCGGGACGGGACTGCCGGGAGCCCCGGTCCGATAGACCCGAGGGAGTGCGCCATCGGGATGGAGGGCCCGGAGGTCTTTCGCCGGGCAGTGACGACGATGGGCGACTCCGGAGCCCGAGCCATCAAGGATGCGGGTCTGTCGTTGGAGGACGTCGACCTGCTGGTCCCGCATCAAGCCAACGTGCGGATCATCGACGCGACCGCCCGGCGTCTCGGGATCGACGACAGCAAGGTGTTCGTGAACATTCACTCCTACGGGAACACATCCGCGGCCACCATCCCGGTCGCGCTCACCGAGGCCCTGGAGCAGGGTCGGATCTCACCCGGTGACAACATCGTATTCACCGCCTTCGGAGGCGGTTTGAGTTGGGGGTCGGCGGTTTATCGCTGGGGCTCGCGAGTCGAGCCGCTGGACGTAAGTGATGCCGAATTGCCGGCGACCGACCTCACGACCATGGATCTACTCCAACCCAACTTCGATTTCTTCGGCCTTCCCGAAAAGCTGGCGTGAGTGATCTGCCCGAGGGGAGGGTCGCACTGGTCACGGGCGGGTCCAGGGGGATCGGGAGGGCCGTTTCCCGACGTCTCGCGGCCACTGGCCATCTCGTAGCGGTGAACTACTCGAGCAATGCCGAAGCCGCTGGCGAGATAGTTGAGGAGATCAGCCGGGAAGGCGGGATTGCCCAGGCGTTCGGAGCGGATGTGTCGGACACCGACCAGGTAGAAGCCATGTTTGCCTCTATCGCCGGGGACCTTGGGCCGGTGGCGGTGCTGGTCAACAACGCCGGGATCACAAGGGACAACCTGCTGCTCCGGATGAGCGCCGAGGACTTCGACCACGTGATCGCCATCAACCTGAGGTCGGTCTACCTGTGCACGCGTCTCGCCCTGCGGTCGATGTTGCGGGCGCACTGGGGCCGGGTGTTGTCGATCGCATCCGTAGCCGGGATCGCAGGCAATGCGGGTCAGTCGAATTACGCGGCATCGAAGGCGGGGATCATCGGGTTTTCCAAGGCCGTGGCCAAAGAGGTCGGCTCACGCGGGATCACGGTCAATGTGGTGGCACCCGGATTCATCTCGACCGACCTGACATCGGGCCTGGGCCAGAAGGTGAGAGACGAGGCCCTGGGCTCGATCTCGTTGGGGCGATTCGGAGAGGCCGACGAGGTGGCGGCCGCAGTCGAGTTCCTGTCTTCGGACGCCGCCTCCTACATATCCGGTCAGGTATTGGCCGTGGATGGCGGACTTGCCTTGTAACTTTCCGCCATCAATTCCAAGAAGGAGGAATACATGGAAAGAAATGAAGTAGCGGGCCGTCTCAGCGAGGTCCTCGTGTCGGAGCTGGGCCTCGAAGAGTCGAAGATCTCCGAGGAGGCCCATTTCGAGGAGGATCTCGACGTGGACAGTCTCGGTGTTGTCGAACTGCTCATGGCCCTCGAGGACGAGTTCGGGGTCAAGATCCCCGACGAGGAGGCCGAGTCGATCATGACTGTCGGTCAGGCCATCGATGTTGTCTACGGCAAGCTCGGGAGCTGAGCGATGTCACCCGAGCGACGGCCTGTAGCCGTCACCGGGCTCGGGGCAATCACTCCACTGGGTGAGGATGTCGGCTCCACCTGGGAGGCGTTGCTTGCGGGTCGTTCCGGCATCGGGCCGATAACGCTGTTCGACACCGAGGGGTATCGCACCAAGATCGCCGGTGAGGTCCAGGGCTGGGAGCCCGAGAAGCATTTCGACCGGCGCGAAGTGAGGCGACTCGATCGGTTCGCCCAGTTCTTCCTGGTCGCCGTGCGTCAGGCACTGGAGCAAGCCGGTCTTTCCTATACCGAGGACGACCCGGCCGCAACGCGGGCCGGGGTCGTGGTCGGCGCCGGCTTTGGCGGGATGGGGTCGTTCATCGAGGAGATCGTGACCCTGACCGAACGGGGCCCGGATCGGGTCAGCCCGACCGGCGTCCCCCGAGTGATCCCCAACATGGCTGCGGGCTTGGCCTCGATCGAGCACAACCTGTTGGGTCCGGTGTCCTGTGTCGTCACCGCCTGTTCAGCTTCGGCCAACGCCATCGGGGACGGAGCCGAATTGATCCGACGCGGGGCAGCAGATGTTGTTGTTGCTGGGGGCTCCGAGGCCGCGATCACCACCTTCGGGATCGCCACCTTCGCCCAGGCTCGGGCGCTCTCGACCCGCAACGACGAGCCCCAGCGCGCCTCTCGTCCCTTCGACGCCGAACGTGACGGTTTTGTCATGGGGGAGGGGGGCGCCGCCCTCATCCTCGAGGACATGGATCATGCCCTGGAGCGAGGGGCACCGATCCTTGCCGAGCTCGCCGGCTATGGCATGTCCGCGGACGCCTATCACATCACCCTTCCCCGGCCGGGAGGCAGCGGTGCGGCCCGGGCCATGGTCAACGCGGTGGCCGACGCCGGGCTCGCCAACTCCGAGATCGGCTACATCAACGCACACGGCACCTCGACCGAGGCCAACGACACCACCGAGACAGCTGCGATTCGGATCGCCATGGGCGACACTGCCGACAAGATCCCGATCTCTTCAACCAAGTCCATGACCGGACACATCCTGGGAGGCGCCGGCGCAGTCGAGGCCGTGGCCTGCATCCTGGCTCTCCGTGACCAGGTCCTGCCCCCGACTATCAACTACGAAGTGCGCGACCCGGAGTGTGACCTCGACTACGTGCCCAATGTGAAGCGTGAGGCGTCCTTGCGGCACGCCATGTCCAACTCCTTCGGCTTCGGCGGGCATAACGTTTCTTTGATCTTTTCCAAGACGTAGTCCGTAGGTCGTAGGTCGTAGGTTCCAGTTGGTTCTAAGTCATCTCTGACTCGACCACAAGAACCTATGACTTACGACCCTCTTGCCATTCAGCGAGGCTGCGATAGACGAGGACCAGGATCAGGGCGACGCCGATCGTGACCGCGAGGAACGAGACGATGGCCACCAGGGTCGCCCAACCGACACAAGTGGTGAACCCGCCGCCTGCCTCGGGTTGACGACAGCTCAAGTCGGTCACGATCCAACCCAGAGCGCCGGCGAGCAGCCCCAGAGCCAACGAGGGGAGGGCAATCCACGGGTTCGGCCTCCTTCTCACCTGCGAGGGCGACCGCGCTCGTCGAGATTTGCCGAGTCGAGCACCTCACCCGGCGCGAGCTCGGGGGGAATCGGGTAGACGGACCCGACCTCACGCGGGGGGTGGAAGGCGACTTTGACCGTCGAGTGCCACGCCAGGATGGCAATGACCAGGCCGCTCAGGGCGGAGACCAGCGCCGGAGACAACCACTGGGTGAAGGCCAGCCCAATTGCGAGGGCGGGCCAGATGACACGGACAACATAGAGCCCGCCGGGCAAAACCCGCGCGTACCACAGAGCGGCCATTGGGGCGCTGAGCCCGGCCACCATGGTCCCGGCCGAGGGCTGATCCCAGGCGGCAAGACCCAGGAGGTAGGGGAGGGCGATCAGAAGGAGCGGGATCATGACCGCCCGCAACGGAGGGCTTGTTGCTGGTGGCAATTTGCGCCGGGCGCCGGTCAAGGCGGGGGAGAGGATGGCCACCCCAGCCAGGACGGTCACGACCAGGGCGATCACCCAGATGGTGTCGATGGGCCGAATGACGGCGAGCACAGCCATCGCTCCCACCGATCCGAGACACACGCGATGAGCCCACCGTCCCCCGGTCACCGTCATCCCGACCAAACCGACCGTGGTCACGCCCAGGAGACCGATCGCCATCAGCAGGACGGAACCCGGGGCGAGAGGGCCCGGGTCGACGACGAAAGCGCCGGCCCAGATCAATGCCGCCAGGAGGGGAACGGACGAGAGCAGCGGGACTTTCACGCCCAAAGTCTCGCACTCGGGGGCGATCAAGCCGAAGTCGGATCCTCAGGGCTCTGAGCGGGATGGAGGACGCGGAGATCAGAATTCTTCTCACCGAACCGGGGCGACTCACCGGGCTCCCACACGGTCTCGACACGCCATGCGGGCCCCGGGCGGAGGGTCACCACCGCACCGTGGCCGGGCCGGTCCTGATGGAAGGCGATCAGCGGTTCGCCGACCAAACGCAAACGCCCTGCCTGGATCGGGTCCATGTGAGAGACGATCACCACGTCTCCATGAGGATGCTCGGAGTCGAGACGCCGCGCCGCCGCCGACATCCGGTTCGCCAGGTCGTCCAACGTCTCTTCGGCGAAGGGGAGGTCGGTCGGGCGCTCGAGATAGGCCTCCATCTCCCCCGGGAAGTTGGCCGGGATGTCCCGCCAGGTATGCCCCTTCCACCTCGCCACGACGCTCCACTCGGTGAGATCCGGATCGACCTTCACCGGTACTCCGGTCCGGGCCGCAATCTCTTCTGCCGTCCGCAGGGCGCGTTCCAGCGGAGACGACCAGATGGCGACCACCGGCCGGGGGCCGAGATAGCGGCCGGCCCTCCGCGCCTGCTCGACGCCGTGGGGCGACAGTCCGAACCCGGGGAGGTCGGCGTAAACGAGATGTGTCGGGTTGTCCACCTCGGCGTGGCGGACCAGATGCACCAATGCAGCCATTGCTCGCATTGTGCCCGGTCTCGTGACGTTCCAGAGGTAACTTCGGGACCGGCATGTGGACCGAGCCGATCCTTCACGTGGACATGGATGCCTTCTTCGTCGAGGTGGAGAGATTGCGCGACCCCTCCCTGGTCGGCAAGCCGGTCGCAGTCGGCGGGAAAGGCAACCGAGGCGTCATCGCCAGCGCTTCGTACGAGGCACGGGCCCATGGCGTTCATTCCGCTCAACCGACCGTTACCGCCCGCCGCCTCTGCCGCGACCTCGTGGTCGTCCCCCCTGCCCATGGGCGGTACGGGGAGGTGTCGACGGAGGTGTTCGAGATCTTTCGTGAGTTCACCCCATCCGTCGAGGGTCTGAGTGTCGACGAGGCGTTCCTCGACGTGTCCGGGCTCCGACATCACTTCCCGACCTCGACCGCGGTGGCGACGGCGGTGCGTGCCCGCATCCGGGATCGACTCGGGCTGCCTGCGTCGGTCGGCATCGCCTCTTCCAAATTCATGGCCAAACTCGCCTCGGAGTCGGCCAAACCGGATGGGCTCCGGCACATACCGAAGGCGACCGAGCTCGAGTTCCTCCACGCCCTCCCGGTGGAGGCGCTGTGGGGCGTGGGCCCGGCGACCCTGGCAGGGTTGCAACGTCTCGGGGTGTTGTCGATCGGGGATCTCGCAGGGCTGCCCGAGGCGACGGTCCTCAGCTCCATGGGCCCGGCCCAGGGCCGTCATCTGCTCGACCTGGCCCGGGGCATCGACGATCGCCCGGTGATGCCGGACTCGGAGGCCAAGTCGATCTCGGTCGAGGAGACCTACGATCGGGATCTCGAAGGACGGGATGTGATCGAGACCGCGCTCCTGGCCCACTCCCAGCGGCTCGCCGATCGTCTCCACCGATCCGGTGTGGCGGCTCGGACCGTGACCCTGAAAGTCAGGTATGCGGACTTCACGACGATCACCCGCAGCGTCACACCGGGCGGACTGCTGGAGAGCCCTCGCGACCTGTACACCCGGGCGATCGGACTGCTCGAGGCGGCAGACGTCGGCCGCCCGGTGCGCCTCCTCGGACTTGGCGGCACGGGTTTGGAGACGGCGCGCGATCCGCGGCAACTCCTGATCGACTCCGACGAGAACTGGGCGAGGGTCACCGAAGCCGTGGCCGAAGTCCGTGACCGCTTCGGGGACCACGCCGTCGAACCTGCCCGCTTGTTGGGCAGCCCCGGGCCCGATGAGGAATCTGACCGGTGAACTGTGTCCGGGCTAGGTGTATTGTGTCCACAGGTGCTGATTGAAGTTGAGAGGTTGACATGGCCCTCGATGACAACGAACAGAAGATTCTCGCCGAGATAGAGCGCCAGTTCTACGAGGAGGACCCCGAGCTGGCACGCGCCGTGCGGCAGATCTCGAAGCCTTCCCGGATCGGTGTCCGGCTGGCCATGCTCGGCGTGGTGGCAGGGTTGGCCATCGTCATCGCTTTCTTTGCCTCCAGCACCTGGATCGCCTTCGTCGGGTTCGCGCTCCTCGTCGGGTCGGCGGCGGCTCTTGTCACCGGTCTCAAGTCCCGCGCCTGGCGCTCCTCGGACGCCGAGCCGCAGGGCGAAGAGCCGGGTTCCGACTGGCAGGATCCCTTTCGTCGCGACTGATTCCAACCGGCTAATGTTCCCGCCCCTAGCGGTCGGTCTCAGGAGGTTCCACCGCTCGAGGAGGAGGACACGGTCCACGATTCTGGGCCGGTTTGTTGGCTTAGGAAGGGAAGCGTGGACCAGTCATTTACAGCCGAGCAGGCTTGTCGGCTGACGAACTGCACACATCATCAACTTCGCTATTGGGACCGTGTAGGACTGGTCAATCCCTCGATACAGACGACAGGCGGGAGGCCGGGGGTGCGTCGCCTCTACTCGTTCCGGGACCTGGTGGCACTGCGCGTGGTGCGGAGTCTTCTCGACAACGGCATGTCTCTGCAGCGGGTGCGACGCGCCTGGGACTATCTGCGCCGGGAAGGGGAGATGGACGACCACCTCGCCGACGTGAAGCTGGTCACCGACGGGCAGACGATCTTTCACGTCGGCTCCGACGAAGGGGAGCTGATGGACGCCCTCCGCAAAGGCCAGCTCGCTTTCTTCGTCGCCATCGACGAGATCGCCCGCGAGGTCGAGGAGGACGTCACAAGATTCGAGCTGGACCGGAGCCGCTTCCTCGACATGTTGCGACGGGTCGAAGACGACATCGACGAGGAGCAGCGCGCCGCCGGCAGTTGAGATGGCCCAGATTCCTCCCCGGCTTCGCCGGTACTCCTCCTGCGGGGGAGAAACCTCCTCAGTCTCTATCGAGGAGTGACTTCGGATTGAAGGCGGCCACGGTCCGCTCACCAGACTCATAGCGGAGCTTGATCCACCGCTCCACCTGATCCAGGTCGGATACGTCGCCATGACCGTTGCGCCCACCGTAGATGGCGGCCGAATAGGAGGAAGCCAGAGGCACCAGGGAGCGGTCGGTGGCCCTGGCGAACTCGAGGGGCGTCTGATGGGCGGGCACCGGGGAGCGGAGGTCGGCGAGCCGGTCGACGATCTCGTCCCACGCCGCCGTGATGTCCCCTCCGGAGAGGCGCTTCAAACGCCGTCTCCGCCGGAGCGCCTTGAGCAAAGGGATCAGCCCGATGAGCAAGGCGACGAGTGGGATCACCAGCCATATCCACGTGAGCTGGAGACCCGAACCTCTACCGCCTGCCCCGAGGTCGCTGTCGTCGAAGGGAGCGTTCTGCTCTCCCGGGCCGAAGAAGCCTGGTTGGTCGATGGTGATCGGCCCTTCACCCGGCGGGGGGAGGAAAGGCGCCGGGTCGAACTCGGCTGTGGGGCTGTCGGGGATGGTCCCATCGCCTCTCGGGGTTGGATCGAAACGGACCCAACCGAACCCATCCATCCACATCTCGACCCAGGCGTGGGCGTTGTTGTCGCGCACCACGACCACGGGGACTCCGTTGTCCTGTTGTTCCACGGTTCCCGGCGTGAAGCCCCAGACCACCCGACTCGGGATCTGCAATGCCCTGCCCAGCACCGCCATGGCGGCGGCGAACTGCTCGCAGTACCCGGTGCGGTGGTTGAGGCTGGTCTCGTCGGTGAGCCAATTGTTCAAGTCGAGGCTGTCGTGACCGGTCGTCACGTTGGTCGAGTATCTGAAGTCTCCGCTGTCACGGAACCAGCGTTGGAGAAGCCAAGCCGCTTCGAAAGGTGTCGAGGCCCCTGCCGTCTGCTGCCTCGCCAGCCGGCCAATGCCCGAGGGCATGTCGTCGGGCAGGGCGGTAAAGCGATCGATGTCCTCTGGCGGGTCCACCTCTCCAGCCGGCCTCCCGGGCTCGATCGAGGTCACGCCTGCCTCGGCGGCATTGGCGAACAGCGGGCTCAGTGTCCCGTCGGAGAGGGTGGCCAGGGCGCCCAGGTCTTTTTTGTCCATCGAGAGGATCGCCTGGACCTCGTACTCGTCTCCCTCGTCCAATTCGGCCTGATAGATGGCCGAGCCGTCCGGTGTGATCTGAAAGGCGCCCACGTTGACCGAGTCGGAGCGGAACAGCTGGCCGATGCCGGCGGTGGGGAGCACCTGTGACCTGAGGTTGATGATCTTGACCCGTTGGGTGATCTCCTGGCTGGTGCCCTGGTAGGCGTAGTCAGGATCGCCACCGCCGATCCCCGGTTCGTAGAAGTCGGCGCTGCTTGCGGAAGGCCTCCAGGCGATTCCGTCGAAGGCGTCCAGGCTCTCCATCCGCCAATAGATCTCCTCTGCAGGCGGGGCATTCTCGTCGAGGGTGGCGTAGAACATGACGGTGTTGGATCGTTTGATGATGCTCTGTTGGAGGTCGGCGAGACGATCGAAGGTGACACCGCCGAAACCCGGGCCGTAGCCGCCACCGAATCGCCAACGGATGTTCCCGTTCATCGGGACGAGTGACGACGCCCGATCGGCTACGAACAACGAGCCGAATGCGACGAGGACGGCCAGTGCCAGGGCCATGCTCCCGGCCCTTCGGGCGAGCGGCCGCCCCTCCAGATCGCGTACCCGGCCCGCCTCCTGCCTCCGTTCGAGCCCGATGGAGGCCAGCGAGAGGGCGATGACGGCCGCCGCCGCGCCCATCCAACCCCGCCCTGCGGGGACCCGGTCCATCACCGCGAATTGCAGGTAGAGGCCGAGCGAGGGGGCGATCATGGCGATGGAAGGTCCGCCTGAGGCGCCCCAGACGAACAGGGCCCCGGTCAGCCACATCAGCACGGCCAGGATGGCCACGATTCCCGAGGTGGGGAACACCGGGGCCACCCCGAAGCGGATCAGATCCAGGGCTTGTGCCATCTCCCGACCCAGCGCCGCGAAGCTGTCGATCGTGGGCACGAATCCGGCCACCAGGGTGTGCGAGACGGAAATCCGGAGAAAGAGGGCGAGCCCGGCAACGACGAACACGGTGGTCACGATGCGTCGGTTGCTGATCGTCTGGCTGAGCAGCCACCAGATGACGCCACCCAGGAAGGCGGAGGCGATCATGATCAGCTGCCATGCCGGAGCCTCCGCCCCGGAGTCGAGAAGACGCCCCAGTCGGAGGAGCATCAAAACGAAGGCCGCGATGCCGGCTATCCGACCGAGGCGATTGTCCATGAGCTCCTCATTGCCGTCATCCATGCCGGCGCCCAGGGCTGATCCGGTGCGACGGACACGGTGCCGACTCCCATCCGATGGAAGCCGACCAGAGTCTGAGAGGTCGATGTCGAGCAGGTCATGAGAACCGTGGTGGGGTAGTCGCCGGACAGCAGCTGTTGCACGCTGAGCAGCGGCCGGTCGGCGATGCCGGTGACGATGACCAGGGCACCGCCGCCGCCCTTCTGCCGGATCCTGCCGGCCACTGCCTCGATGTCGATGGCCGGGTCGGGCTGGACCAGGGCCAGCCGCTCCATGGCGGATGTGTAGCGGGCGGCGTCGATGGGCTCGGCATCGCCGGCCCAGAGGTCGGCGTCGAACCCGGCGCCGACCAGGTGGGTGACGACCGTTGCCGCCCCCGAAACCGACTTCTCGAAGGCTTCTTGTGATTCGTAGCTGGAGGTGCGCACATCGAGCAGGACCAGGGCCCTCGACTGCCACGGAGTCTCCAACTGCCGGATCATCAACTGGTCGGTCTTGGCCGATGACGGCCAATGCACCCGGCGCAAGTCGTCACCCTGCTGGTACTCGCGCAGTGTGTAGAAGTCTTCGCCGCCTCGCCGGCTGTGCTCGGGGCGCGAAGCCTGCATGGCCGGGTCCTGGCCACGCACGATCGGGAACCCGTTCAACTCCTCGATCGCGGGATACACCACGATCCTGTCCACTGGCCCGGTCCCGCCAGTCATCTCGGCAAGGCCTAGAGGGTCGTTGGTGCGAATCGTGGTCGGGCCGACCCTGTACACGCCTCGTGGCCGGCAGGTGACCCGATAGGTGGCTGTAGTGGATTCCTTCTTCTTCAGCCGGGCCACTTCGAAGGTGGCGACTCCCAGGCGGTTGACGTCGTCCTCGATCGTCAGATAGCTGGTCGCGTGCCGTGACGCGTTCTCGACGAGGAGGGTGACGGTGGTGGTCTCGCCATCGTGGACGGTGGAGGAGCCGAGACGCCTGCTCACGTCTAGTTGGGGCTTCCGGTAGCGGACGTAGAACAGGGCGATCACCTGCGCGAGGAGGAGGATGACCCCGGTCAGGAGCAGCTCGGTCTCTCCCAACGCATACCAGAGCAGAATGAGGGCGAGGCCGGCACCAGAGAGAGCCCAGCCTCGCAACGTAGGCATCAGGTGGCGATCCGGGACGTGGTCCCCGGGACCCGGAGTCTGGTCATCAGCTCGTCGATGACCTCGGGCAGCGACTCACCCCGCATCTGGGCCTCGGGCCGGAGGGCCATCCGGTGCTCGAGGACAGGATGGGCCAAGGCCTTGATGTCGTCGGGAGTCACGTATTCCCGGCCCTGGGAGGCGGCCCGAGCCCGCGAAAGCCTCTGCAAGAACAGCGCGGAACGAGGTGACGCGCCCAGCAGCACGTCGGCATGGTGACGGGTGCCCTCCACCAGGTCGACGATGTAGGTCTTCACCGACTGGGATACCGTCACCGCCCGGGCGACCGAGATCATCTCGTCGATGTCTCGGGTCGTGACCACAGGCTCCAGGTCGAGGAAGGTGGAGCGAACACCATGGGTGTCGAGGATCTCGAGCTCCTTTTGCCGGCTCGGGTACCCGATGACGACTCGCATCATGAACCGGTCGAGTTGGGCCTCGGGCAGGGGATAGGTGCCTTCGTGCTCCAAAGGGTTCTGGGTTGCCATCACCATGAACGGGAGGGGCAGCAGCCGGGTTGTGCCGTCGGAGGTGACCTGGCGCTCCTCCATGGCCTCGAGCAGTGCCGACTGTGTCTTGGGGCTGGCCCGGTTGATCTCATCCCCGACGACGAGGTTGGCGAAGATCGGCCCCGGCTTGAAGTCGAACTCGTTCCGGTTCCGATCCCAAACCGAGACACCGGTCACGTCGGATGGGAGCAGGTCCGGTGTGAACTGGACCCGTTGGAAGACGCTGTCGATCGATCGAGCCACCGATTTGGCCAGTTGGGTCTTTCCCACACCGGGCACGTCTTCGACGAGGACATGCCCTTCGGCCACTAGAGCCAGCACTACCAGCTCGACCACGTCGCGCTTTCCCTGGATGACCGTCTCGACGTTGGAGGCGATGCGGTCGAATCGCTCTGCGAAAGCCTCGATCTGCTGCGCTGATACCTCGGACAAATGACGCTCCCGGTTTGGCTCCTTGGCCCGCGACTTTACCGAGAGCCCTCCGTTTTGGGCACGGGTGATCTCATCCCGAGGGCCGAGCGGCCCACTAGAGTCCTGATCGGGAGTGTCGTCCGAATCATGAGCATCGGCCCGGGCATTGGGAGGGGCCTGCTGACCTTGGTCGGTAGGCCTGTTTTGCTGTGGGAGGCCATTCGGTTTGGTGCTGCCGTGCGCCGTCATCGCGGGGTCCTTCCCTCGTCCGATTACATCTCCTGGAGGATTCATACCGCCTATGGCGATGGCATGTCGGAAGCCCGACAGGGCGACTTGGCGTCATATCTCGAGTGGCGCCGAAAGATGCGGTCATTGTCATGAGAGAGAAGCTCGTGGAGAGACTCCAGGACATACCTGGGGTGGCTTCGGTGTCGCTCAACCTCGAGGACGTCGAATCCGGGATCAAGGTCAGGCTGGACGAGGACGCCGACGAGGCCGAAGTCCTGGAGAGGGTGCGCGCCCTGCTGGTGGCGTATGGAGTCAGGTCCCCGGATCAGCCGATGCTGGAGATCGGGAACCGGATTGCCCAAGCCCGGGCCGCCCTCGGCGTGGACGTTCGCATCTCTCCTGTCCAGGGCGGGGCCCGGGTCGAAGTCATCGGCACCGCCATCCGTTCGTTCCGACTGGTGCCATCGACCCCGATGGCAGTCGCGCAAGGGCTCTCCGATGCCTGGTCTCAGGTCTTGGGGCGAATCCCCCTCGAGATCACGCGGGTCACCTTGAACGAGGGGGGTGCGTTGACTGTCGTCGCCACCGACGGGAGCCAGGAGACCGTCGGGCGAGCCGACATCGTTGACGGCTGGACCATGGCCCTACCCCTGGCCGTGGGCAGGGCGATCGGAGCCGTTGAGCCGGATTCCGGGGCGGGAGAAGCAAGTTTGACCCACAGCGATTGGTAACGTCAGGCCAGGAGATAGACGCTTCTGATGGCACGGGTCCTTGTATTGAACGCCAGTTTCGAGCCCCTCTCGGTGGTCACCGCGCGCCGGGCGGTTGTCCTCGTCCTGAATCAGAAGGCGAGCGTGGTCGTGGGCAAGGACGAGGTCTGGAGCTCGGAGCATGCTTCGGTCGACGTCCCCTCGGTGGTTCGCCTCAACCGCTACGTCAAGGTGCCTTACCGCCGAGCCGCTCCGGTTACCCGGAGGGCGGTGTTCGGTCGCGACGGCCACCGTTGCCAGTACTGCGGGGGCCCTGCCGAGTCTCTCGATCACGTCCTGCCCCGGTCGAGGGGCGGTGACCACACCTGGGAGAACGTCGTAGCGTGCTGCCGCCCGTGCAACATCAGCAAGGGCGACCGACTGCCCAAAGAGGCCGGGCTCCGACTCAACACCCAACCGGGCCCGCCGCGACGGTACGCATGGATCTACGCCTCGACCGGATATCAGGTCGACCCGGCCTGGCACCCCTATCTCGAAGTCGCCTAGTGGGGCACTAGCCCCAGGTGCCGAGGATCCGTCCCGTCACGCCTGACGACGCGGCCCGCATAGCCGCCATCTACGAGCCCGTGGTTCGGGACACCGCCGTCTCCTTCGAGCTGGAGCCGCCGAGCCCGGAAGAGATGGGCCGGCGCATCGAGACTGTCACCCCCGGCCATCCGTGGCTGGTGAGCGAGGAGGAAGGGAACGTCGTCGCCTATGCCTACGCCACCGCGTTCCGGCAACGACCTGCCTACCGGTGGTCCGCTGAGACCACCGTGTACGTCGACGGCGATCATCAGGGGCAGGGGGTGGGACGTCACCTCTATGGGGCCCTGATCGAGGTGGCCACCCTGTGGGGATTTGCCAACGCCTATGCCGGCATCGCTCTCCCCAACCCGGCCAGCGAGTCGTTGCACGCCTCGATCGGGTTCACCCCGGTCGGGGTCTTTCCACGCGCGGGGCACAAGTTCGGCCGGTGGCACGACGTGGGCTGGTGGCATCGTCCCCTGAGCCCGACCGAGCCGCCCCGGTCGCCGACAACTCCTCCCGCCCACCAGGTGCAGGCCCTCCTCTCCAATCGCTGACCCGGTTGCGGGTCTCCCGATCTCCTTTGCCTCTCCTTCTTTGGCGTCGTCGGTGGCCCCTCGCACCGTGTCCCTGGAACCGCGTCCCCCGAACCGCGTCCCCGCACCGCGTCCCCGGAACAGAGGGGGAAATGGGGGAGGGTGGGGGAAAAGGTTGACAAGTGGGGCAAAGTGGGTCATAGTGGCGGCCAAGGCCCATGAGAAGCAGGGTCGGTGAGATGAGGACGGACGGAGAAGAACTGAAGTGTTCCTTGGCGAGTACTTCCACAGCCTCGACGGAAAGGGCCGGGTGGTCATGCCCTCCGGTTTTCGCCGTGATCTCGAAGAAGGTTGTGTCGTCGCCAAGGGCCAGGACGGTCAGCTCATCCTCTTCCCGACCGGCGAGTTCGAGTCACGGGCGGCCGAGGTGAGAGAGAAGCCCCAGAACCGGATCGGCCGGCGCTTTGCTCGGACCGTCTTCTCGGGCGCGGACATGCAGGCGCTCGACAAGTCGGGCCGGGTGCTGATCAAACCCGACCTGAGGGACTTCGCCGACCTCGAGGTCACTTCCGAGATCGTCGTGATCGGTGTCTACGACCACGTCGAGCTCTGGAACAAGAGCTTGTTCCTGGAGGACCGGGCCGCCGGTGACCAGAGCTATCTGGAGGAGGACGAATAACCGCAGCAACCCCGCGGCTGGTTCATCGCCAGCCCCCCGGAACCAATGGAAGGCCCCTGACTCCGCCCGCTTCCTATTGGTACCAGCGCCCGGGGGGCTGGCAATGAACCAGGACCGGAACACCGACGGCCGGGAATTCCACCGGCCGGTCCTGGAGCATGAGGTGGTCGGGCTGCTGGCTCCGGTGCTGCCAGGTGTCGTGGTGGACGCGACATTCGGCGGCGGGGGCCACACCCGTCGGCTGCTGGATGAGTTTGGAGAAGATGTGAGAGTGATAGCCATCGATCGTGATCCGGAGGCCCTGGCCAACGCCGGCGAGCTCGGCGTGGACGCCATCCAGGGCAATTTCGCCGATCTCTCCGACCTGGTGGCAACCGCGATCTCGGACCCCATCGCCGGGGTCCTGTTCGACTTCGGGGTCTCCTCGCATCAGCTCGACGAGCCGCTACGAGGCTTCTCATATCGCCACGATGGGCCACTCGACATGAGGATGGGCCCCGATGCGGCCCATACCGCATCTGAAATCGTCAACGACTGGCCCGAGGATCGTCTCACCGACGTGATCCGTCGTTACGGCGAAGAGCCTCTCGCCCGGCGCATCTCCCGCGCCATCGTGTCCGGGCGCCCCTACGAGTCGACCAGTCAGGTATCCACCGTCGTCGCCGCGGCACTTCCTGCGGCACGCCGTCGGGCGGGACATCCCGCCCGACGGACCTTCCAGGCGCTGCGGATCGCGGTCAACGGCGAGTTGGAGGCCATCGAGCGAGGGCTCGATCAGGCGATCGACCTGGTGATGCCGCAGGGGCGGGTACTGGCGATCTCGTATCACTCCCTCGAGGACAGGATCGTGAAACGGCGTTTCGCCCGTGGCGCCACCGGGTGCATCTGCCCTCCCGAGCTCCCGGTTTGCGGCTGTGGCCAGAGTGCCGAGTTGAGGGTCCTCACCCGCAAGCCGATTCGGGCCTCCGCCGCCGAGATCGAGGCCAACAATCGCGCCCGTTCCGCCGTCCTCCGTGCGGTCGAGAAGGTGGCGGCATGACGGCTCAGCCGCTCCGACGGCCGAAACGGAGCGAATCGCTGCGCGTGCTCAGCGGGAGCCGGCTCAGGAAGCGGCCCACCCTGGCCCCTTGGATGATCATGGTCCTCATCGGCGTCATTGCCTTTCTCGGCCTGGGATTCGCTCGTACCTCGTTGGACAGGTCCGCCTTCGAGCTCGATGGCCTGAATCGGGCCATCGCCGAGCAGGAGGCCCTCAACGAACAGCTGAGACTCGAGATAGCTCGTCTGGAGAACCCGGCTCGTGTTGCCCCATTGGCGGAAGAGATGGGGTTGGTGATCCCCGGCGACACGAGACAGCTCCTGGTCGACCTGGGAGGCCCGGCGGTGGTTTCCGTCGAGGAAGGGGAAACGCAATGAGGACCCGACGGCGCGCTGGAGCCGGACTCACGGAGGGAATCGGGCGTTCCCGACCACCGGAGCCTCGGCTGGAGACCTAGCCGTGGCCGGCGGCAAGTCTGCCCGCCCGTCCAAGGCACGGATCGCCGTGATCGGGTTGTTCCTGGTCGCGGCCTGGCTCGGTCTGGCCGTCCGGCTCTTCCAGGTGCAGGTTGTCCAGGCTGCCGACCTGGCCGATCAGGGGCTGGACCAGCGCCTGGTCACTCGGGACTTGGCCCCGCAGAGGGGAAAGGTCTTCGACCGCAACGGAGAGTTGCTGGCGATGACCGTCGAGGCCCAGAGCAT
This sequence comes from Acidimicrobiia bacterium, assembly GCA_050742015.1. Classification (GTDB taxonomy): domain Bacteria; phylum Actinomycetota; class Acidimicrobiia; order Spongiisociales; family ZC4RG35; genus JARDZU01. The sequence goes on along the minus strand of JBOGEV010000223.1, from coordinate 29,253 downwards.
CTGGGCCAACCCGGGTCAGATCGAGGAACCGTTGTGGGTGGCGCAGCAGGTCGGGGGTTTGCTGGGACTGGACTCCGAGGTGCTGTTGGAGAGACTCACCTCGGATCGCGAATTCGTCTACCTGAAGCGACAGGTGGAGCCGGGCGTGGCCGAGCAGATCGCCGCGCTCGAGGTGACCGGCCTATATGCCCATCCCGAGGCCACCCGCATCTACCCGGCCGGTGCGGTGGCCTCACACGTGACGGGTTTCGTCGACATCGACGGCAACGGCCAGGAGGGCCTCGAGTACTTCTACGACGACGAGCTGCGGGGTGTACCCGGCAAGGCGGTCTTCGAGCGGGACCTCGAGGGCCGGCCCATCCCGCAGGGGATCAGCGACATCGTCCCCGCCGTGCCTGGCACCGATCTGAACACCACCATCGACCTCCCGCTGCAGTACCAGTCGCAGCAGGCCTGCTTGTCCGCCCTGGACAGGACGGGCGCCAAGTCGTGCTGGGTCGTCGTCCTCGACGTCGAGACCGGGGGGATCCTGGCCATGGCCGGGGCGCCGGTGTTCGACCCTCAGACCCGGCAGACCGTCGACGAAAACTGTGACGTGGCGGTCGACCCGACCTGTCACGCCTTCTCCAATTTCGTCGTGCGCGGTATCTACGAGCCGGGGTCGACTCAGAAGCTGATCACGGTGTCGGCAGCCATCGAGGAAGGCGAGGTGAAGGCGGGGACCGTGATCCCCGACGTCGCCGACCGCCTGGAACTGCGCGAAGAGGCATGTCGTTCGGCAGATGACAACCTCTTTGGCTGCTACGAGGACTTCGAGGAGCACGAGACCGCGAACATGACGGTGGCGGATATATTTACCCAGTCGTCGAACGTCGGCACGATCCTCATCGCCGAGAAGCTGGGCCAGGAGCGGCTCATCTCCTACATCGAAGGCTTCGGGCTCGGGACGCCGACCGGAGTGGACTACTCGGTCGAGGCTCCGGGCACTCTGAACTTCGAGGCCGGCTGTGAGACCTGCTGGGCATCGGCCGCGATCGGGTATTCAGTCGCCGCGACCCCGCTCCAGATGGCCGCCGCCTACGCCGCAGTCGGGAACGACGGGATGTGGACGGCACCGCACATCGTCGCCTCCCAGACCGATGTCGACGGAAACGAGGACGTGACAGGGCTGGAGACACGTCGGGTCGTCTCCGAGGAGACCGCCCGACTGATGCAAGATCTCTTGGCCAACGTGGTTGCCGAGGGCACCGGCCAATCAGCATCTGTCGCCGGGTATCGGGTGGGGGGCAAGACCGGGACTGCCAACAAACTGGGCGAGGACGGGCGCTATACCGAAGCCACCCGGGCCTCCTTCGTGGGCATGGCGCCGATGGACGATCCCCAGGTCGTGGTCGCCGTCCTCATCGACGAGCCCACTTTCAAGTTTCGCACCGGTGGCGCCTCGGCCGCCCCTGTCTTCGCCCAGGTCATGGAACAAGCCCTCCACCGTTTGGGGGTGACTCCCGATGCCGGCACCGGGTAGCACCCTGGGTGAGGTCTCGAGACGGGTAGGCGGTCGGCTGGTGGGCGATCCCGACCTGCGGCTCGGTGACGTCACCCATGACTCGAGGCTGGCCGGCCCCGCCGTTCTCTTTGTCGCTCTGCGCGGCGCCACGCACGACGGACACGATTTCGTCGCGTCGGCCGCCGCGGCCGGCTCCCCTGCCGTGGCGGTCGAGGAGCTGCAGGAGGTCGGGATCGGTCAGGTGGTGGTCGAAGATACCCGCGCCGCCATGGGCCCGATGGCGGCCCAGGTCCACGGTGACCCGTCGACCCATCTCGCTGTCGTCGGGGTCACCGGAACCAATGGGAAGACGACAGTCACCCACTATGTCGAGTCGCTGCTCGCCTCCGCCGGCCGGATCGCCGGGCTGATCGGGACGGTGGAGACCAGGGTCGGCGCGACGGCGATGCCGTCCCAGCGCACCACCCCGGAGGCACCAGACTTCCAGCGTCTCCTGGCCGAAATGCGCGATCTCGGGGCCGAATTCGTGGCAGCCGAGATCTCATCACACGCCCTGGAGATGAAGCGGGTGACCGCGACCAAGTTCGCGGTGGCCGCGTTCACCAACCTCTCCCAGGACCACCTCGACTTCCACGGCACGATGGAGGCCTACCGGAGGGCCAAGGAGAGGTTGTTCCGCGAGTACGAGGTGGGGACGGCCGTGATCAATGTCGGTGATCCCGTCGGCGCCGAGATTGCCACCTGGGTGGACACCCCGCTGATCCGGGTCGGCGAAGGGGGGGAGATCCGGGCCGAGGATGTCGTCACCTCCTTCGGCGGCACCTCGTTCCGTCTGGTGACTGATCGAGGGGCTATGGACGTGAGGTCACCGCTCGTGGGCAGATTCAACGTCGAGAACGCCCTGGTGGCGATCGGGTCCTCTCTCGCCCTGGGCCTCGATCTGGAGGACATCACCCGCGGTCTCGACGAGCTGGCCGGTGTCCGTGGGCGTTTCGAGGAGGTATCAGGGAACGGCCCGGTCCATGTGATCGTCGACTACGCCCATACTCCGGGCGGCATCGAAGAGGTCATCTCGGCGGCCCGGTCCATCGGCCCCGGGAAGGTGATCGCGGTGGTCGGCGCCGGTGGTGACAGGGACCGGGAGAAACGCCCCCTGATGGGCCGGGCAGCAGCCGGTGCGGATCTGGCAGTCCTGACCAGTGACAACCCCCGCTCCGAGGACCCGGAGCAGATCCTCGCCGAGGTGACCGCCGGCGTTGGCGAAGCGGACGTGATCGTCGAGGTCGACAGACGGCGAGCCATCGAACGAGCCATTCAATCCGCGGTGGAAGGAGATGTGGTCCTGATCCTGGGCAAGGGTCACGAACCCGGTCAGGAGATCGCAGGGTCGGTTCTCCCGTTCGACGATCGGGAGGTCGCCCGGGAGACACTCGCCAGGGTCTCGGGTTCCGCCGATTCCGGCCCGGTTTCAGGGAGCATGTCCCGGTGATACCGCTGCTGACCGCCGCCGCCGTCGGCCTCCTGGTCTCGATCTTCGGGACGCCCTACGCCATCAGGTATTTCCGACGGCGTGAAATCGGCCAATTCATCCAGGAGGAGATCGCCGGGATGCATGGTCACAAACAGGGCACTCCGACCATGGGCGGCCTCGTTTTCGTCAGCGCGGCGATCATCGGGTACCTCGTATCCCACATCCGCCTCGTCGCACCTGCGAGTGGTCTCGCCCTTCAGTTCACCCCGCTCAGCTCGGGTGGCCTCCTGGCCGTTTTCGCCCTGGCCGGGATGGCGGTGGTCGGTTTGCTCGACGATTGGACCAAATACTCGAACAAGCGGAGCCTCGGATTGTCCAAGACGGCGAAGTTCGGGGGCCAACTGGCGATTGCAGCGCTCTTCGCCTGGGGGGCGTCGATGGCCGGGGTGGTCACCGAGGTCTCCTTCGTACGCCCCTTGGGCATCGACCTCGGAGCGTTCTTCGTCGTCTGGGTCCTGATCATGCTCACCGGCGCGGCGAACGGCGTGAACCTGGCCGATGGCATGGACGGGCTGGCCGGTGGCTCGTCGGCCCTGGTCGTGGCCTCCTACACCGTGATCGCCTTCTGGCAGTTCAGGAACCCCGACGTCTACGACGCCGTAGATCCCCTGGAACTGGCCATCATCTCGGCGGCCATGTTCGGGGCCATCCTCGGGTTTCTCTGGTGGAACGCCCCGCCGGCCAAGATCATCATGGGCGACGTCGGCTCTCAGGGTATCGGCGGCCTCCTCGCCGCCCTCGCCCTTCTCACCAACACGAATCTCCTGCTGGTGGTCCTGGGGGCGATCTTCGTGGCGGAGACGATCTCGGTGATCCTCCAGGTGGCCAGTTTCAAGCTCTTCGGGAAGCGCATCTTCCGGATGTCCCCGCTTCACTATCACTTCGACCTCGGGGGATGGCCGGAGACGACGGTGGTGATCCGGTTCTGGATCCTGACCGGGTTCGGTGTCGCCCTTGGTCTCGGCCTCTTCTACGGAGACTTCCTCTCGCTCGAGGACCTGTTGTGAGCAGGGTGCTCATCCTGGGTGCCGGCGTCTCCGGCCTGGCCGCGGCCCGTCTGGCACGAAGCCGGGAGATGGCCGTCACTGTCTATGCGGAGGATGCACCCAATGGCGCCCTCCAGGAAGGCTTCGGCGTCGCCTCGGGGGGATGGGACCCGGTCCTGCTCAACGGAGTCGACCTGGTGGTCACCAGCCCCGGCTTCAGCGAGCGAGCCCTGCCCATCGTGGAAGCCCTGGAATGGGGGATCCCCGTCTGGAGTGAGATCGAGTTCGCCTGGCGTCACCTCGACATACCGGTGGCTGCCATCACCGGCACCAACGGCAAGACGACGGTAACCGAGGCTACCTCTGCCATGCTCGCGGCATCGGGGATCGACGCACCGGCCACCGGCAACATCGGGTCGGCCCTCTCCGACCATGTCGACCAGGGCCATGAGGCAGTCGTGGTCGAAGTCTCCAGCTTCCAGCTGCGCTTCTGCCAGACCTTTCACCCTGCGGCAGCCGCTATCACCAATGTGGCAGTGGACCATCTCGACTGGCACGGCTCGGAGCATTCCTATCGGTCGGCCAAGGCCCGGATCTTCATGAACCAGACCGGGGAAGACCTCCTGGTCTACGACGCCGACGATGAAGGGGCTTCGAGTCTGGCGGCCAACGCGCCCAGCGAGCTGTTCCCCGTGTCCGGGGCGCGCCTCCCGGTCGGTGGCGGCGGGTTGGACGGTTCACGCCTCGTGATCGGTGAGCTCTCGATCGCCGTCGACGAATTGACCTCGGACGATCCGACACATCTGGTGAACATGGCGTCGGCATCTGCACTTGCCCTGCGGATGGGGGCCACCGCCGAAGGCGTCGCCAGGGCGGCCCACCTCTTCTCGCCGGGCCCGCACCGACGGGCCACGGTGGCCCGAAGCGGGGGAGTGGCCTGGGTCGACGACTCGAAGGCGACCAACCCGCACGCGGCGCTCAGTTCGATTCGGGCCCACGACTCGGTCGTTCTCATCGCCGGCGGGCTGGCCAAAGGGATGGACGTGTCGCCCCTCGCGCGGGAGCCGAAGGTTCGCCTCCTGTTGGGGATCGGGGCCGCCGGGCCCGATCTCGTCGAGGTGGCCGGAGAACGAGGCCGTCTGGCGGAAACACTGGAGCGGGCGGTCGAGCTGGCTGCCGAGCTGGCGATCCCGGGCGACACCGTGCTCCTTGCGCCGGGCTGCGCCAGCTTCGACCAGTTCAATTCGTACGCGGAGAGGGGCGAGACCTTCGGCCGGCTCGTCTCGGAGATCACCAGGGAGGGCTCGACAAAATGACTGCGAACGTGACCTCGATCGCCAAGGTCCGGGCCGCGGCGCGGACCCGGGCAGAGCGGCTCAAGGTTAACAACCGGACGGCCACCACCCTCCTGGTGCTGGCCGTTGTCCTGGTCGTGATCGGGTTGGGAGCCACGCAATCGGCATCGTCGACAGTGGCCATCGACCAGACACAGGACAAGTTCTACTTCTTCAAGAAGCAGTTGGTCGGGGTTGGGATCGGAACACTTGCCCTCATCATCACCAGTCGCATCCCATACCGCGTCTACCGGAGGCTGGCGGTCCCGGCTTTCCTCGGAGTGGTCGGGCTGTTGGTTGCCGTCCTGGCGGTGGGACCGGTGATCGGCGGCTCGCAGAGATGGCTGCCCGTGGCGGGATTCAGCTTTCAGCCCTCTGAGCTGGGCAAGGTCGCCGTCGTCTTCATGCTCGCCCACGTGCTCGAGAAGAAGCACAAGCTGCTGACCCGGTTCGGCCATTTCCTGGTCCCGGTGGTGTTCACGGTGGGAGTCATCGGCGGCCTGGTCATGCTGCAGCCCGACCTGGGAACCACGATCATCATCGGCGCCGCGGCGATGGCGGTCATCATGGCTAGTGACACTCCGGTGCGGTATGTGGTGGTCCTCACGATCATGGTGATGGCTGCGATCTGGGTGCTGGCCTTCAGCGACCAGTACCGGGTCGATCGCATCGTCGGTTTCCTCAACCCCTGGGAGAACGCCAGCGGGGAGGGGTACCAACTGATCCAGGGTTATTACGCCCTCTCCAATGGCGGGCTCTTCGGAGTCGGGCTCGGGGCCAGCCGTGCCCGATGGTTCTATCTGCCCAATGCCCACACTGATTTCATATACGCCATCATCGGCGAGGAGACGGGGCTCATCGGGGGTTTGACCGTCATCGGCCTCTTCGTCGTCCTCGCCCTCGCCGGCTGGCTGGTTGCCGCCCGCGCCCCCGACCGGTTCGGGAGGATGGTTGCCGCCGGTCTCACAGCGTTCTTGTCGTTCCAGGCCCTGGTAAACATCGGGGGTGTGCTCGGGGTGATGCCGATCACCGGAATCTCCCTCCCCTTCGTATCATTCGGAAGCTCAGCCCTCATCGTCTCCATGGCGTCCCTGGGGATCCTGGTCAACATCGCCCAATCCGGAGTCCAACCGAAGACATGACGTTTCTCATCGCCGCAGCCGGTACCGGTGGCCATGTGTTTCCGGGGCTGGCGGTAGCAGAGGCGTTGACGACCCGCGGGGTGGCTCATGAGGAGATCCTGTTCGTTGGTGGGGATCGTATGGAGGCCAGCGTCTACTCCGGGGCCGGGTTCCCCTTCCTGGGCCTCGAGTTGCGAGGGCTGCAACGTTCGTGGACATTGAAGAACCTGGGCCTTCCCCGGGTGGTGTGGACGGCCCGCAATGCCATTCTGGCCGCGATCAGGGAGCGGCCGGTGGAGGTCGCATTGGGGATGGGCGGATATGTGACCGTCCCGACGGCCCTTGCCGCTCGGAAGGCCGGGATTCCCCTCCTCGTGGCCGAGCAGAACGCGGACGCCGGGATGGCCAACCGGATCGTCTCCCGCTGGGCGGAGCGCAGCTTCACGTCTTTTCCTCACACCAATGGGCTGGAGAACGGGGAGTGGGTGGGGAACCCGGTGCGTGCCGCCTGTTCGGGCCTCGACCGTCAGCTGCGCCGTCCGGAGGCTCTGGCTCATTACGGGCTCCAGCCCGGTCTACAGGTGCTCGGCGTATTCGGCGGGTCCCTGGGGGCCGGCGTGATCAATGCGGCCATCGCGGCTCTGGTCGGAGAATGGAGCGGGAAGGAGTTCCAGGTGGTTCATCTCACAGGTGGTGGCAACGTCATCGCTTCTCCCGACTCGGAGGGATCCGTGACCTGGGTGCAGCGGCAGTTCGAGGACCAGATGGAGATGTTCTATGCGGTCTCCGATCTCGTCGTGGCCAGGGCGGGGGGCGCGGTGGCCGAACTGACCGCCACTGAAACCCCCTCGATCCTGATCCCGGGCGCGTTCGGGTCCTCGGGTCACCAGGCCGCCAACGCGAGATTCCTGGAGGAGGCAGGAGCGGCAGTGGTACTGACCGAGGATCGGATCGGCGAGTTGCCCCGCCTGATCGAGGAGATCCTCTTCGATCAGGCCAGGCTGGAGACGATGAAGGTCGGTGCCCGGACGATCGCAAAGCCCGAGGCTGCGCTCACGATCGCAGACGCCATGCTCGATCTGGCGCGATGAGACTCGACTTCCCTCGTGTCCACCTGGTGGGGGCAGGCGGGGCGGGGATGAGCGCGATAGCCAAAGTCCTGGCCGGGATGGGCCATGAGGTGTCCGGATCGGATCAACGCGGGGGAGCGACCCTGGACCGTTTGGAGGACTTCGGGATCGCCACTTTCGCCGGGCACCACCCGGAGGTTGCCCGGAATGCGGATCTGGTCGTCGCCTCATCGGCTGTGCCCGATCACGATCCGGAGTTGACCGCCGCGGTCGAGGCAGGGGTTCCGGTCTGGCGCCGTCCCGACCTGCTGGCGGCGCTCACCGAGGGCATTACCACCATCGGGGCCACGGGAACCCACGGGAAGACCACGACCACGGCTCTCCTGGTTGCCGCGCTCCGGGCGACGGGGGAGGACCCGAGCTTCATCGTCGGTGGCGATCTCACCGACTGGAACACCAACGGTCACCACGGCACCACCCCGCTGTTGGTGCTCGAGGCCGACGAGGCCTTTCGCACCTTCGAGAGGCTGTCTCTCGACGGGCTGGTCGTGACCAACGTCGAAACCGAGCATGTAGAGCATTTCGGGACCGACACCGACCTGGTCGACGCGTTCGTGAACGTGGCCCGCGGGGTCAGCGGACCGGTCGTGGCCTGTGCCGACGATCCCGGGTCGCGCGAGGTGGGGCGAAGGGCCGAAGCCGTGACCTACGGCACAGATCCGGCGGCGGCCTGGCGCATGGTCGACCTGACCCGGCACGACGGAGGAACCCGCTTCGATCTGATCGGACCGACCGGCACCGCACACGTGAGCCTGAGCCGGCCGGGGGCCCATGTGGCTCGCAACGCGGCCGGGGCCCTCGCCCTCCTCGGCTCCATGGGCCGCGACGTCGAGACCGCCGCACTGGGACTTGCCTCCTTCCGCGGGGTAGGGCGGCGCTGGGAGCAGAGGGGGACTGTCTCCGGAGTCACCCTCGTCGACGACTACGCCCATCATCCGACCGAGGTCGAGGCCACCGTCGAGGTGGCGATCGACTGGGGCGAAGGTCGAGTCTGGGCCGTGTTCCAGCCTCATCTCTACAGTCGGACCGCCCGATTCCACCAAGAGTTCGGCGCCGCGCTGAGTCGGGCCGACGAAGTGGTGGTCACCGACGTCTACGCATCCCGGGAGGATCCGGTCCCGGGAGTGACCGGGGAGCTGGTGGCTGACGCGGCGCGCGGCGAGGGGGCCAATGTCCACTACGTGCCACACCGGGCCGACCTGGCGGGCTACCTGGCCGAACGTGTGGAGAACGGGGATCTCGTCCTGACGATGGGCGCAGGCGACATCACCCTGGTTGCAACCGAGCTTGCCCGCCTGCTCGCGGAGCGCCGGTGACCACGCTCCAGGCCATGGTGCAGTCGGGTCGGGTGCAGGAGAATGTCCTGCTCGGCCCTTTCACCACCTACAAGTCCGGCGGCCCGGCGCGCTATCTGATCGAGGTCAACGATGCCGGGGACCTCGAAAGCCTGGCCGCCTCCGGGGCTATCGGCGAGCTGCCGGTCCTGGTCTTGGGGCGGGGGTCGAACCTGGTGGTCTCCGACACCGGTTTCGAGGGGTTGGTGGTCCGCCTCGGGGCCGATTTCGGGGTGGTCGAAGTGGAGGGGACGGTGGTGACGGCGGGTGGCTCGGCGCCCCTGGCCCAGGTGGCACGTACCAGCGTCGGATCGGGTCTGACCGGTCTCGAGTTCTTCATCGGGGTCCCGGGCTCGGTCGGTGGGGCAGTCCGTCAGAACGCAGGGTGTTTCGGCACCGAGACCAGAGACCGTCTCATCGAGGCGTCCGTCATGGACCTCAGGGTGGGCACGACGAGGAGGTTGGGCCCTGACGATCTCGAGATGTCGTACCGGCGCTCGAACCTGGTGTCGACCCAGGTCGTGGTCGGCGCCGCCTTTCAGGCTGCCCCCGGCGACTCGGAGCAGGGTCGGGCCGAGCTACGCCGGATTACCCGCTGGCGTCGGGACAATCAGCCGGGGGGCACTTTCAACGCGGGGAGCGTCTTCAAGAACCCGGCGGGGGCCACGGCGGGTGAGATCATCGACTCGTTGGGACTGAAGGGGATGCGGGTCGGCGACGTGGCCGTCTCCGAGAAACACGCCAACTTCTTCGTTGCAGGAAACGGTGCGACTTCGGACGACATCCGCCGCCTGGTGTCGGCGGTCAAAGACCGCGTTTTCGAGGAGACCGGGACCATTCTGGAACCGGAGATCCAATTCATCGGATTCGAAGATGACCATTGACCCACGACTGGCCGAGCGAAGGCGGGAGGTGGCCGAGGACCGGGCCCGCCGGAAAGTCGGTCGCCTTCTCAAGTTCCTGATCGCCATCGGGTTGGTCGGCGGCGGGGTGTGGCTAGTGCTCTCCCCATTGCTCAGCGTGGAGGAAGTGATCACCTCGGGTATCGGCGCCAGCTCTGCTGACGAGGTGCTCGCCGGCAGCGGGGTGGTCCCGGGGACCCCGCTGGTCCTCATCCGATCCGGGGAGATCGAGTCTCTGCTGGAGGATGACCCCTGGGTCAGCGCCGCCTCGGTAGACCTCGATTGGCCCAATCGGGTCGTGGTCACCATCGAGGAGCGGGTGCCGGCGGCATGGCTGGAGACCGAGGACGGGTGGGGCTTCTACGCCGTCGACGGGGTCCGGCTCGGCACCGCCCCGGATCCGGATCCCACCATGCCCTGGATCCAGCTCGGAGCCACCCCATCCAGCGAGACCCGAACCTCGCCGGTCGTGCTCGGGACCCTGGAATTCGTTGCTGCCCTGTCCGGGGAGCTGGGGGAGGGGACGAGGCTGTGGGCCGAGGGCAACGGCGAGCTATGGGCGGAGGTGGCCGGATTCCAGGTCAGGCTGGGTCGTCCGGTGGAGATGAGGGCCAAGGCGCTGAGTCTGGCCGCGTTGCTCCGGGAGCAGCCGGCCCCGGGTTCGATCCTGACCCTGATCGCACCGACCAACCCCGCGGTGTCCGCCCCATGACCGGCTGCGAGTCAAGTCTAAATGTCTAGTTGAAGCTTAGAGATTGTGTCTTTACTTAGGGAGCGGCTAACGGTAAACCTCTACTTCAGCTTTCGATTTCCACTGGAGGAATTGTCGTGAACTCGTCGAGCGGCGGCTATCTGGCCGTCATCAAAGTCGTAGGGATCGGCGGGGGCGGCGTCAACGCCGTCAACCGCATGGTCGAAGCGGGCATACGCGGTGTCGAGTTCATCGCGTTGAACACCGATGCCCAGGCGCTGCTCATGAGCGACGCCGATGTCAAGCTCGACATCGGCCGCGAAGTGACCAGGGGCCTGGGGGCGGGCGCCAACCCCGAGATCGGGCGCGCCGCCGCCGAGGAGCACAAGGCAGAGTTGGAAGACGTGCTGAAGGGATCGGACATGATCTTCATCACCGCCGGTGAAGGTGGTGGCACCGGCACCGGGGGGGCTCCGGTCGTGGCCGAGGTGGCCCGTTCGGTGGGCGCCCTTACCGTTGGTGTGGTCACCAGGCCCTTTGGATTCGAGGGGAGACGACGCGCTGTCCATGCCGAACAAGGCATCGACGACCTGAAAGACGCGGTCGACACCTTGATCGTCATCCCCAACGACCGGCTGCTCGACGTAGGCGACCCGTCCGCTCCCATCGCCGAGACCTTCCGGCTCGCCGACGAGGTCCTGATGAGCGGGGTGGCAGGGATCACCGACCTGATCACCACCCCTGGCCTGATCAACGTCGACTTCGCCGATGTCCGGACCATCATGTCGGATGCAGGATCGGCGGTGATGGGTATCGGACGCGCCACCGGGGAGAACCGTGCCAATCAGGCGGCGGAGAGGGCTATTTCCAGCCCGATGCTCGAGACATCGATGGAGGGGGCAAAGGGGGTCCTGCTCTCGGTATCGGGCCCATCCTCGATGACGCTGCACGAGGCGACGGAGGCAGCCCGGGTCGTCGCCGATCACGCAGACACCGAGGCGGACATAATCTTTGGTGCCATCGTCGACGACGACCTCGGTGCGGAGATGAAGGTGACGGTCATCGCTGCCGGTTTCGAGCGGCGGAGGCAGTCCAGGCAGGCAACGACCCGCTCCACCCGCCCTTACACCGGTTTCGACGAGGGGGATGACGCCCTCGACATCCCCACCTTCGTCCAGGGATGAACCGGCCCCCCGGGGTCGACGGGGTGGCGTTCACCGACGGCGCCGACGGTGATCAGCGCAACGACATGACCGCACGGTCGGCGGTCTCGGCCTGGCTGGGCATCCCGAGGCAATGGGCGACCGTCAGGCAGGTCCACGGGACCAAGTCACATCGCGCGGCGACGCCAGGTGAGCTCGACGAAGCCGATGCCTTGTGGACCGACGTCCCCGGCCTGCCTCTGGCGGTGTTCACCGCCGACTGCTTCGGCGTCGTGTTGCTGGCCGGGTCCGCAGTTGGAGTGGCCCACGCCGGATGGCGGGGCACCGCCAACGGGGTGGTTGCCGCGCTACGCACGGAGATGACCTCACAGGGGCACGAGCCAAAGGTGGCGGCGGTCGGCCCCGGGATCGGGCCGTGTTGCTTCGAAGTCGGTGCTGAGGTGGCGGAGCGTTTCCCCGACGACGTCGCCGAAACCACCTGGGGCACCCGGTCGGTGGATCTGGTGTCATCCATTCGCCGTCAACTCGAAGGAGTCGAAGTCTGGGTCGCAGGTTCCTGCACCATGCACGACCCGGGTCTGTTCAGCCATCGCCAAACACGGACCCTGCTCCGTCACGCCAGCATCACCTGGGTCGAATGAGCTATCACGATGTGGTGCGTCGGGCTGCGGCCGCAGCGGCCAGGGTGGGACGGGAACCTTCCTCGGTCACGCTGGTCGCCGTCTCCAAGGCAAAGTCCGTCCAAGAGATCGAGGCCGTCTACGCAATGGGTCATCGCGATTTCGGAGAGAACCGGGCCCAGGAGATGGCCGAGAAGGCGGCCCGGCTCCCCGACGACATTCGCTGGCATTTCGTTGGCGCCCTGCAGACCAACAAGGCGCGGCTGGTGCGGCCGATCACCCATCTCCTCCATTCGATGGACCGGGAATCACTGGCCGGAGCGTGGGCCAAAGGGAGTGGTCCGCCCCCGCCCGTCCTGCTCCAGGTGAACACCGGGCGGGAGCCTCAGAAGTCCGGGGTCATGCCGGAGGACGTCCCGGCGACACTCGAGAGTGTCCTGGCGCTCGGGCTCGAGGTACGCGGGTTGATGGCGATTCCGCCAGTCACCGACGAGCCCGAGGATCAGCGCCCGCACTTCGCCATGTTGAGCCGTCTTCGTCGCGATGTTGCCCGAGACCACACTTCCATAGCCGAGCTATCGATAGGAATGACGGACGACTTCGAGGTGGCGATCGAGGAAGGCTCCTCAATTATCCGCGTGGGACGGGCTATCTTTGGTGAACGCACTTGACCGGAGTGATATGTCGTCACTTTTCTCCAAAGCTCTCGTATACCTCGGTTTGGTAGACGAGGACCAGATGGATTCCGACTCTGGGGACCGGCCCCAGCCCGGGCCCATCGAGGAGCCGACTCGACGCGTGGAGCCGAGACGGGTCGAGCCGATCCCTCAGAGCCGCAGGGTGGAGCCACCACCGACTTCGAGAGCCGCCACACGCCCCCAGATACGGGAGGGTGGCGACACCATCGGGCTGGTGCGGGCGGTCGATGTTCAGTCGGACGTGATCCTCGTCGAGGAGTTCGGTGACGCCCGGATCCTGGCCGATCGGATCCGGGATCGGATCCCGGTCGTGCTCGACATGCGACGGGCCGACCACGACCTGGTCCGGCGAGTCGTCGATTTCTCATCCGGTCTGATCTACGCCCTGGACGGCTCGATGCGCAAAGTCGGTGACGGCTTGGTGGTGGTCCTGCCTCCGAGGGTGAATCTGAGCCGGGAAGAGAAGCGGCGCCTCTCGATGTTGGGGGCCTACGAACTCGACGACATCGACGACTGAGCCGTGAATCTCGGCGGCGTTCTGATCCTGATCCTCCAGGTCTACTTCTATGCGGTGCTGGCCTGGGTGATCCTCTCCTGGATACCCACCTCGTCGGATCACCCGCTGGGCCGGGTCAATGTGTTCCTCGACCGCATCATCTACCCGGTGATCCTCCCTCTGCGTCGCATCATCCCTCCGCTTCGGATCGGAGGGGGCATGCTGGATCTCTCTCCGATCGTCCTCCTCATCGGGCTTCGGCTCCTGATGACTCTTGTGACGAGGATCTTCTGATCCTTGGAACGGGCCACTTTCGTTCGTAATCTCATAGAAGAACCAAGGGGCACACAGCTATGGCAATAACACCATCCGACATCGAGAAGAAGACCTTCTCCACGGCCCTGCGCGGTTACGACCTCGACGAGGTAGACGACTTCCTCGACGAGATGGTGGTCGCAGTGCGCGAGCTCAACGACGAGTTGACCCAGGCCAAGGCCCGGCTGGCCGAGTTGGAGAGCGATCCGACCGCGCTGGCTGCGGCGCCGGCGATGACGAGTGCACCCGACGAGTCGGCGGTGGGAAGAGCCCTGGTTGCGGCGCAGCAGACGGCGGACCGCATGCTCGACGACGCCCGGAGCGAGGCGGACAAGATCGTGAGCGATGCGCGTTCCGAGGCGGACACTTTCGCCCGTGAGCGCGACGAGAGGAAAGCAGCCGTCGACGCTGAGATGGCCGAGATGACCGGTCTCGTTTCCGGCGTCCGAACCCAGCTTGCTGTCCTCGCCACAACCGTTGCCGACAAGCTCGATGAGATGGATGCCGTGGTGGCCGGCGCTCACAGTCAGGAAGCCGTCTCGGCCACACAGGTCGCGGGGGAGGGGGACAGTCCCGAGCCCGGCCCGGTGGAAGAAGACGATGCCGATGTGTTCGGTGGCGACGACGTGGACTCGAGCGAGGACGGTGACGACGAAGGCCTCGAGGTCGATCTGGAGAACCTCGACGAGGGCGATGAGGGCGAAGCCGCCGGTTCTGCCGAGATCGAGGGGGTCGATCAGGGCGACGAAGGCGACCAGTTCTGACCGACGACTCCGGACCCGACCTGGGTTTCTCCTATCGGTTGCGCAAGTCAGGCGATGTCGTCATCTCACGTCAGAGGACACCGGTGACCACCCTCCGTGGCGAAGCGGCCGGGCGTTTCTTGTCTCGTGTCGCCGAGGGCGACCCACAACAGGTGATGGCCCGGGCGACGGGCAACTACAAACGGGGGAACGAGCGGGCCGCGGGTTAGAACCTCAGTCCGACGCTGCGGCCGTCGACGTCGAACTGATCGTCGAAAGGCGCATCTGCCTCGGTAATCGATGACGCCAGGAGCTCGGCCCCGATCAGGTCGCCATGAGCCGAGATGGCCGCCTTGACCTCGGGGTCTTCGCTCCACCACTCCAGCGAGATCCGATCGGTGACGTCTAGGCCGGCCTCCCTGCGCAGCCTCTGCACCCGGCTCACCAGGTCTCGGGCCACTCCCTCGAGCAGTAGGTCCCGGGAAAGTGTCGTGTCCAGGGCCACGGCGAACTCGCTGCCGGACTCGACGATGGTGCCGTCGATGGGTATCCGCTCGATGAAGAGGTGCTCACGGCTCACCTCCTGACCGGCCACGGTGACCGTGCCGCCCACGATCAAGGTCTGAAGGTCCTCCTGTCCCAATGTTGCGATACCCGCGGCCACCTCTGGCATACGGGCACCGAGAACCGGGCCCAGCGTGCGGAAGTTTGCCTTCGCCGACAGCGACACCAGCCCCCCCTGGTCTTCGGATGTGACCACCTCCTTGACGTTCAGCTCATCGCCGATCACCCCGACGTGGGTGCTCACCGCGGACGCCACCCCAGGATCGTGGGTCAGGACTGTGATGCGGGCGAGCGGCTGACGCACCCGGTGCCCTTCTCGCTTGCGAAGGTTGCGGCCGAGTCGGACCACCTCTCTCACCACCTCCATCGACTCTTCGAGCCCGGTGTCGATGAGGGCAACGTCGGCGTCGGGGAAGTCGCGGTGGTGGACGCTGGGAACGGCATCGGGATGATGCCGGGCCACCAGGTCTTGGTAGAGGTGCTCGGTGATGAAGGGGAGGACGGGCGCCAACACCTCGATGAAGGTGGTGAGCACCTCGTACAGGGTGGCGAATGCGGCCAGCTTGTCGGCGTCACCTTCGCCCGACTCCCCACGGGCCCGCCAGAACCTGCGCCGGGACCGCCGCACATACCAATTGGTGAGATGATCGATGAACCCGAGGGTGGGTGGGACGACGTTGTAGAGGTAGTAGCCCTCCATTTGCCGGTTCACCTCCGAGACAAGGCTCTGCAGCATGGAGAGGATCCACCGGTCCATCTCCGGCCGTTCGCCGGGCGGCGGCGCTGCTTCCAGGTCGGACATGGTGATCCCGTCGGCCTCGGCGTAGGTGGTGAAGAAGCTGTACGTGTTCCACATCGGGAGCAGAACCGTGCGGACCACCTCGGCCACACCGTCGCTACTGAACCGGACCGGTTCGGCCCGGAGCACCGGTGAGTTGATGAGGAAGGCGCGCAGGGCGTCGGCTCCCATCACGTCGAAGATCCCGGTGGGATCGGGGTAGTTCTTCAGGCTCTTCGACATCTTGCGGCCGTCTTCGGCCAGGATCAGGCCATTGACGACGCAGTTCTCGAATGCGGGCTTGTCGAACAGGGCAGTGGAGAGGACGATCAGCGTGTAGAACCAGCCCCGGGTCTGATCAAGGCCCTCGGCGATGAACTTGGCCGGGAACGCAGCATCGAACCGCTCCGCGTTCTCGAACGGGTAGTGGAGCATCCCGTAGGGCATCGAGCCGGATTCGAACCACCCGTCGAGCACCTCGGGGACCCGAATCATCGACCCGTCGCAGGAGGAACAGGGCCAGCCGATGTCGTCGACGACGTGCTTGTGCAGGTCGGCTGGCCGTTGCCCGGACAGGCTCTCCAGCTCGTCGAGGGACCCGACGGCCAGCGTTTCGTCGCATTGGGTGCACTCCCAGACAGGGATGCACGATCCCCAGTAGCGATTGCGGCTCACCGCCCAGTCCCGTGCATTCTCGAGCCAGTTCCCGAAGCGACGGGTGCCCACGTAGTCGGGGACCCAGTGGATGGTGTCGTTGATCTCCACCATCCGATCCTTCATGTCCTCCACCCTGACGAACCAGGTCGGGATCGCCTTGTAGATCAGTGGGGTGCCGGTCCGCTCGCAGAACGGGTAGGAGTGGGTGATCCGGGTGGAATGCAACAGCTTGCCTGAGTCCCGGAGCAGGCCGATCAAGGTGGCATCTGCCTCCTTGACGTTCTGACCGGCGACCTCGGGGACTTCGTCCGTGAAGTTCCCTTCGGCGTCCACCGGATCCACGAGCGCCTCGATCCCGGCGGCCTTGAGGGCATAGAAGTCAGCCTCGCCGTAGGCGGGGGCCATGTGCACCAGACCGGTTCCTTCGTCGACGGTGACTTCATCAGAGGAGATCGTGCGGAAAGCGCCCCGCTCGCGCTGGTCGCCGAAGTGGTCGAAGGGCGGCCGGTAGGAGACACCGAGCAGCTCGGAGCCGCGGGCCGAGGCCACCACCGAATGGTCCTCACCGAAGACCGACCCGGCACGCTCTTTGGCCACCCAGTAGTGATCCTCATCGTCGGCGACCCGCACGTAGTCGATCTGGTTCCCGACGGCCACGGCCAGGTTTCCGGGGAGGGTCCACGGCGTGGTGGTCCAAATGAGGAGGTAGTCGCCGGCAGCCACCGGCCCGGCCCCGTCGGTGACCTCGAGCCTCACGGTGATAGATGGATCCTCGACGTCTCGATAGTCCTTGTTGGCCTCGAAATTCGACAACGGGGTGGAGGCCCCCCAGGAGTACGGGAGTACCTTGAAGTCCTTGTAAACCAGCCCCTTGTCCCACAGCTGCTTGAACACCCACCACACCGTCTCCATGTACTCGGGGTCCAGGGTCTTGTAGTCGTTCTCGAAGTCGACCCAGCGCCCGATCCGCTCGGTGAGCACCTCCCAGTTCTCGGTGTTGGCCTGGACCACGCTGCGGGCGGCTTCGTTGAAGCGATCCACCCCGTACTCGGCGATCGCCCGTGGCCCGGAGATGCCAAGACGCTTCTCAACCTCCATCTCGATGGGGAGGCCGTGGGTGTCCCAACCGAATCGTCGCTCCACCCGATAGCCACGCATCGTCCAATAGCGGGGAACCATGTCCTTGATGACCCCGGCGAGGAGGTTTCCGTAGTGAGGGCTACCTGTGGGGAAGGGAGGACCGTCGTAGAAGATGTACTCGTTGTCCGCAGGTCGGCGCAGTACGGACTCCTCGAAAGCCTTGGTGTCCCGCCATAGCTTCAGGATCTCGGTCTCCATGGCCGGGATGTCCACTGCAGGGTCGACCCGGGTGAAACCGCTGACTCGGTTCGACGTGTCTGTTCCGTTCGATGGCATAGGAGCGCGGAATGGTAGGGGCACTACAAAGGCTGGATACCGTGGGAACCATGATCGAGCAGGCGCTCAGCGGCCATCCCGATGGGGTCCTGATCCGGGTCTGGGTGGTGCCTCGGGCGTCGCGATCAGAGATCAGCGGACTGCACGGTGAGCGGCTCAAGATCCGAGTCATGGCACCTCCCGAGGCGGGGCGGGCCAACCAGGAAGTCGAACAGACACTCGCCAGGCGGCTCGGAGCCCCTGTGACCCTGGTGAGCGGGGCCACGGGGAGGAAAAAGGTGTTTCTGGCCAGGGGGATCGGTATCGAGGAGGCTACAGCCAAACTCGCCAGATAGCGGCCAGTCGTTGGTAGGGTTTCCGCCCTTTACCAGGGACGATGTGTGGCAAGACAACTGGCAAAATCGACGGTCGACAAGTTCCGGGCGAGACTGGAAGAGGAGCGGACGCGCCTGCAGGACCTGATCGACGATTACGAGCAGGAACTGGAGGATGCCAGGCTCTCCGAGAGCTCGTCGGATCGCAGCCCCGATCCGGGCAACGCCGAAGCCAGCTCGACGAAGCTGGAGTACGCCAAGGAGCTCTCGATCGAGCAGAACACCGCCGACCTTCTGAGCAAGGTGGAGCGAGCCCTGGCCAATATCCAGGAAGGCACATACGGCATATGCGAGAGCTGCGGCAAGTCGATACCCCTGGCCAGACTCGACGTCCTTCCCTACGCGACTCTCTGCGTCGACTGCGCACGCAAGGCTTGATCCGCCGATACGTGGTCGGGGCTGGACTGGCAGCCCTGGTAATGGCGGCGGACGCCCTCACCAAGCGTTGGGCCTCGGTACGACTCGCAGACGGGCCGCCCATTGTCTTGATCAACGGTTTCTTGGAGCTCACCTTCACCGAGAACCCGGGCGCGGCGTTCTCCCTCTTCGAGAATGCCGGCCCGTTCCTGGGCGGCGCCGCCATCGTGGTCAGCGTCGTGTTGTTGTGGTCGCTCCGTCTGGAACGCCCGATCATGGAGACAGTCGCCTACGGGCTGATCATCGGTGGGGCGCTGGGCAACCTCGTCGATCGGCTGTTCCGCGGCCCTGGCTTCCTCGACGGCAAGGTCATCGACTGGATCAACCTGTGGCGGATCCCTACGTTCAACGTCGCTGACATGTCGATCACGATCGCGGTCGTTCTGCTGGTGATCCATGCGTGGCTGAGACGCTGAAACTCGAGGTCCCCGAACGGCTCGAGGGCGACCGGATCGACAAGGCATTGGCCGACCTGCTCGACCTGAGTCGTGCCCAGGCGCGCTTGTTGCTCGACGCCGGCGTGCTCGTCGACGGTGCTCCCGCCAGACCCAGCGATCGGGTTCGGGCCGGGGCCGAGATCGTGTCACCGGTGCCGGTCGCGGTGGTCGAAGTCCGGGCCGAACCGGTCGAGTTCGGGGTGATCCACGAGGATCCCAACCTGATCGTCGTGGACAAGCCACCCGGGCTCGTGGTCCACCCCGGGGCGGGCCGGAAGGACACCACGCTCGCCGCCGGTCTCCTCCACCGGTACCCGGAGTTGGAAGGGGTAGGCACCCCGGGGCGCTGGGGTCTGGTACATCGCCTGGACCGGGACACATCCGGTGTGCTCCTCGTGGCGCGGACGCAAGCTGCCTACGAGCAGCTCAGCTCCGACTTGAAGAGACGGCACATCGGCCGGGTCTATATCGCCCTGGTCCACGGGTCGTTCGCTACGCCGACCGGGACCATCGACGCCCCAATCGGCCGCGACCTGGCACGGCCCACGAGGAGAGCGGTCATCTCCGGGGGCAAACCCGCCGTGACCCACTACGAATTGATCGAGGCCTACCCGGAGTCCGATGTCAGCCTGCTCGAGGTCAGGCTCGAGACCGGCCGCACCCATCAGATCCGGGTCCACATGGCCGCCATCGATCATCCTGTGCTCGGGGACCGGACCTACTCCACCCTCAATCATCCAGTCAAGCCACCCCGGATCTTTCTCCACGCCCGCACCGTCGAGCTGAACCACCCCACGAGCGGGGAGAAAGTCTCCTACTCCGCCCCGTTGCCGACCGACCTGACCGGAGTGCTGAGCGTGCTCGCGAGAAGGGCACTAGGCGAGTGACGGCGATAGCGTTCCCGCCGTGACCCAGGATCACACCACCGCGGCGCCGGTTTGTTACCGGCACCCCGACCGGGAGACCATGCTCAAGTGCAGTCGCTGTGGCCGGCCCATCTGTGGCGCCTGCTCGACGGACGCCTCGGTCGGCCAGCGCTGCCCCGATTGCCTGCGCGAAGAGGGGACTCAACAGGTGATACCCGCCGGGCCCCGCCGCCCAGCCTCCGCCGCATCCGGTGCCCCGGCCACCATGACCTTCATCGGTTTGGCGGTGATCTTCTTCGCCCTCAGGTACGTTGGTCTCGAGCAGGAGCTTCTCCAGCGGTTCGCCCAGATCAACGAGGCAGTCGCGGCGGGTGAGTGGTGGCGGATCTTTACCGTGGTTCTCCTCCACGGGACGATCACGCACATCCTGTTCAACATGTGGGCCCTGTGGGTGCTTGGGCCCCAGATCGAGCGCGGAGTGGGCACCTTGCCGTTCATCAGCCTGTTCCTCGCCTCCGCCGGCGTGGGCGGCGTCTTCGCGTACTACCTAGGCGGCCCGACGGATATCGGGGTCGGCGCCTCCGGCGCCATATTCGGCCTCTTCGGGATCTGGCTCAGCTGGGCGCTGCACCGGCGGAACACGATGCAAGGCCGGGCCCTGCTCGGACAGCTCGCCTTCCTTCTGGTCATCAACGCCGCCATCCCCTTCATCTTCAGGAACATCAGCTGGCAGGCTCACCTCGGAGGTCTCATCGCCGGGTTCCTCATCGGCGAGATCTGGAGCCGGATCCGCGGCCCCAACGCAGCCACAATGCGGGCCTCGGTCGGCTTCGCGGTTGCGGCACTGGCCGCGATAGCGGTGCTCCTGTAGGGGAATGCAGGATCCGCTCGAACTCTGCCATCCTGCCTGAACCATGGCGGTCCCTCGGTCCATCCTGTCTCGTGAGCTCTTGCCGGCGTCGATCGCCATCTACACCACGGTGGCGATCGTCGCCTTCGAAGGGCTGGCGGTCACCGCTGCCCTACCCGAGCTCACCGCCGACCTCGGTGGTGTCCGCCTCCTCCCTTGGGTCATCACTGCGTTCCTGCTTGCTTCAGGGGTCACTACCGCGATCGCCGGATCCCTGGTCGACTCTCTGGGGACCTCGCGCGTGTTCCGTTGGGCCACGATCGGCTTCGCCCTCTCCTCTGTGGCCGCAGCGGCTTCGACTTCGATGCCGATGCTGGTCGCCACCCGGATTCTGCAGGGGGCCTCGGGCGGTGCGGTCATCTCGGTGGGCGTCGCCGCCGTGGCTCTCGTCTATCCGGGTCATCTCATGGGCCGGGCGTACGCGGCGAACTCCAACGTCTGGGGAGTCCTTGGGTTTGCCGGCCCGGCCATAGCCGCCGCCCTGCTCCAGGTCGGGTCCTGGCGGTGGATCTTCTTGATCATGGCCCCGCTCTCGGCGGCGGCACTGGTCGCCGGATGGAAGACACTGCCCGGGCCGGTGGAACCGGCGCCGCTGCGGGTCGACTGGGTCTCGGTCGGGTTGCTCGTGGTCACGGTGGGCGCGCTGCTGGGGACCGTGTCGAATCTCTCGTCGTCGTCGTGGATTCTGGCGGTCGTCGCCGTGGTGTCAGGTGGTTTGCTCTGGATGCGGATGGGCCGGAGCGGGTCGACGCTGCTCGATCGTCGTTTCCTCGCCGACTACCCCTATCGGCAGCTATCGCTGACCGCCTCCCTGACCCTGGCGGCGATGTTGGGCCTCTCCGCATACCTTCCGGTGTACGTTCGGGGCGCTCGTGGCGCCACCGCGGTGGCTGCGGCCTGGTCCGTCTTGTGGCTGACGATCGGATGGACGGTGGCAGCGAACGTCGCGGGGCGGATCACCGATCGCGTGAGCGAACACACCGTCTTCCGGGTGGGTGCCCTGGCCGGGGTCCCGGCCATAGGAGCGGCGTGGATGGCGGTAGGTCTTTCGGCGCCGCTGCCTGTCATCTATCTGACCTATTTCTTGATGGGCTTGTCGGTGGGCACGGTGACCAACACGGCACTGCAGATGGTTCGACTGGCGGTTCCAGACAACCTGGCCGGAAGGGCGACCTCAGCCCATGCCTTCATGCGCACGATCGGCCTGTCGGTGGGAGCTGGTCTGGCCGGCGGCGTCATCCTGGCCACGGTGGCGGCATCGGTGGGCGACATCTCGTTGGTGCGGGAAGCGCTGGCCGGTGACGTCTCGGACCTCGCCGGAGCCGCGGTGACCGCCCTGGCCCGGGGCTTCACCATTGCCCACGGGGTGAGTCTGGGGCTCATGGCCCTGGCCGCCGTGATTGCCCTCCGGCTTGGCCCCGACCTAGAACCCAAAACTTAGAACTCAGGGCTTAGAACGCGCCAGGGAGCGACCCGCAGGGTCGCTCCCTGATGCTAAGTTGAATGACAGCCGTGTCATTCGCCCACCTCCACCTCCACACCGAGTACTCGATGCTCGACGGTGCGGCCCGAATCAAAGATGTGGTGGCGGCGGCGGTGGCAGACGGCCAGCCGGCAATCGCCATCACCGACCATGGCGTCCTGTACGGGGTAGTCGACTTCGTGAAAGCAGCGCGGACCGCGGGGATCAAGCCGATCGTCGGGATGGAGGCCTATCTCACTGATGGCTCCCGCTTCGACCGGCCGACTGCGAGCGCCAACCGGCGGTTCCATATGAACCTCCTCGCCGAGAGCGAGATCGGGTACCGGAACCTGCTCCAACTGTCTTCACGGGCCTTCCTCGAGGGCTACTACTACAAGCCGAGGATGGATTTCGACCTGCTGGCGGAGCATTCCGAGGGGATCATCGCCACCTCGGGCTGTCTCGGTGGCTTGGTGCCTCAACTCCTGGCCCCGGACTCGATGAGCGAGGAAGGCAACAAGGGCCAGGTCCGAGATTTCGATGCGGCGGTGGCCGCAGCGGGGAAGTTCCAGGACATCTTCGGGAAAGACAACTACTTCATCGAGGTCCAGGACCACGGTCTCGCCGCCCAGAAGTCGATCATGCCCGATCTCATCGAGATATCACGACGGACCGGAGCCCCGCTTCTCGCCACCAACGATGCTCACTACACCAGCCGCGCCGAGCACGAAGCCCATGACGTGCTCCTCTGCATCCAGACCGGCTCGTTACGTGACGAGACCGGCCGACTCCGATTCGAAGGCAACGAGCACTATCTGAAGACAGCGGCCGAGATGCGTGCCCTGTTCCCGGACGACACCTTCCCTGACGCCTGCGACAACACACTGCTGATCGCCGAGCGGGCCAATGTCGAGCTCGAGTTCGGGAACATCCTCCTCCCCAGCTTCCCGGTTCCGTCCGGCGAGACCGAGGTCAGTTATCTCCGCAGACTGGTGGACCAGGGAGCGAGGGATCGGTATGGGAACGAGGCCGGCCCCGAGGTTTGGGACCGGGTCGAGCACGAGTTGAAGATCATCGAGGAGATGGGTTTCCCCGCCTACTTCCTCATCGTCTGGGACCTGATCAGATACGCACGTGACAACGGGATCAGGGTGGGGCCGGGCCGGGGCTCGGCGGCAGGGTCCATAGTCTCCTATTGCCTTCGGATCACCGATCTCGACCCGCTCGCCTATGGGCTCATCTTCGAGAGATTCCTCAACCCGGGCCGCCGCCAGATGCCTGACATCGACATGGACTTCGACGAGCGGTACCGATCGGAGATGATCCAGTACGCGGCGCGGAAGTACGGAGCTGACCGCGTGGCCCAGATCGTCACGTTCTCGACGATCAAGGGCAAGCAGGCGTTGCGGGACGCAGCCCGGGTCCTCGGTCATCCCTATGGGGTGGGCGACCGGGTGGCCAAGGCGATGCCACCGGCCATCCTGGGCCGGGAGGCGACTCTGGAGCAGGTGATGACCCCGCCGCCCTCCGACGCCGACTCGACCATCAAGGATTGGTACGCCAACGCCCAGGGTCTTCGCGACCTGTACGAGGCCGATCCGGCGGTTCGGGAGACGGTCGATGCCGCCCGCGGCCTAGAAGGCCTGCGTCGACAGGACTCGATCCACGCCGCCGCCGTGGTGATCGCACCCGAGCCGCTGACCAACATCGTGCCCATCCAGCAAAAGGGGGAGGGAGCGGAGGTGGTGACCCAGTACGAGATGTACGGGGTGGAGTCACTTGGCCTGCTCAAGATGGACTTCCTGGGTCTGCGCAACCTCTCGATCATCGAGCGCTGCCTGGAGCTGGTCGAGGGGAGCACCGGGGTGCGGATCGACATCGACTCTGTCGTCCTCGACGACGAAAAGACCTTTGAGCTCCTCCAATCGGGCAACACCATCGGTGTCTTCCAGCTGGAGGGCAACGCGATGCGCTCGCTGATCCGATCGCTCAAGCCCGACTCGTTCAACGACGTCATCGCTCTCGTCGCCCTCTACCGGCCCGGTCCGATGGGGGCCAACATGCACAACCTCTACGCCGATAGGAAGAACGGCCGGGCGCCGATCGAGGAGCTGCACCCGGCGGTCACCGACAAGCTGGCCGACACCTATCAGATCATGGTGTACCAGGAGCAGGTGATGCAGGTCGCCCAAGCCGTCGCCGGCTATTCGATGTCCGACGCCGAGGCCCTGCGCCGGGCCATGGGGAAGAAGATCAAGTCGGTGATGCAGGCTGAGGAGGAGAAGTTCGTCGCCGGCTGTGTCACTCAGGGGTACACCGAGCAGGTGGGGCGTGACATCTTCGGTCTCATCGAGCATTTCGCCGGATATGGCTTCGCCAAGTCGCACTCCGCGGCCTATGGCTTGGTTGCCTATCAGACCGCGTACCTGAAGGCGCATCATCCGGCGGAGTATCTGGCCGCCCTCCTCACCGCCACCAAGAAGGACAAGGATCGGACGGCCGTCTACCTCAACGAGTGCCGTCAGATGGGCATCGAGGTGCTGGTCCCCGATGTCAACGAGTCGGACTCGGATTTCACGGTGCGCGAGGGCCGGATTCGCTTTGGCCTGTCCGCAGTGCGAAACGTGGGGGAAGGGGTGGTGGAGAAGATCGTCGAGGCTCGGGCCGACAGCCCGTTCGAGTCGTTCCAGGACTTCGTCGACAAGGTCGACGTCTCGGCTCTCAACAAGCGGACGGTGGAGTCGTTGATCAAGGCGGGCGCCTTCGACGGCATGGGCGACCCTCGGAAGGGGCTGACCGTTGTCTTCGAGCAGGTCCTGGACGGGACCCTGGAACGCCGGCGCAACGAGGACATGGGCCAATTCAGCCTCTTTGCCGGTGACTCCGAGGCCGTGTCCCAATCCCGGATCGAGATACCGGACCTGGTCTGGCCGCGGAAACTCGAGCTCGGGTTCGAGAAGGAGATGCTCGGGTTGTACGTGTCGGACCACCCGCTCCTCTCCGTAGGCCAATCCCTGGCGTCGGCGGCCACCACCACCATCACCCAGCTAGAGGAGCTGACCGATCGCGCCAACGTGATCGTGGGCGGGCTCGTAGCCGGGATCACGAGACGCTGGACCCGCAACGGCGACCCGATGATCTTCTTCCAGCTCGAGGATCTCGAGGGCTCGGTCGAGGTTGTCGCCTTCCCCCGGACGGTCAATGACCACGGACATGTCGTGGTCGAGGACGCGATCGTCGTCGTGTCCGGCTACCTGGACCACCGGGGCGATGAGGTCAAGGTGATGGCCCGTGAGATCAAGGAGCTGGAGGTCCGCGACGACACCTCGGTCCGCCTCAAGACCCCGGCCGCGACCCTCACCCCCGAACTGGTGGGGCGCCTGAAGACGATCCTGTCCCACCACCCCGGGGCCGCCCCGGTCTATCTCAACATGACCAGCGACCAGGGAGTCAAGGTGCTCAAGCTGAGCGACGCACACCGGGTCGAGCCGAGGACTGCACTGTTTGCCGAGTTGAAGGAGTTGCTCGGGCCGAGCGCCATCCTCTGAGCCTGCTCAGCCCCCGCGCGGCCAGATCTGGCGCTGTGCCACCTGGGCCAGGGCGGTCGACCTGCCATGTCGCCGGCCCAGGGCGTAGGCGGCTACGGCACTGGAGACGGCCACCGTGCTCAATGCGCTGACCGCGATCGCCCGCTTCGTCTTGCGGGCGAAGATGACCACGGGCCAGCCTCGCTCATGTGCCACCGAATCGAGCTCCGAGTCCGGATTCACCGCCACGGGGTGACCGACAGACTCCATCATGGGCAGGTCCGAGATCGAGTCGGAGTAGGCGTAGCTTCGCTCCAGGTCGTAGCCCCGGTCGCCTGCGATCTTCTCGATCGCCTCGACCTTCCCGGCGCCGTACACGAACGGCCCTTCGAGCTCGCCGGTGTAATGGCCCGCGACGACCCGGCCCCGGGTGCCGATCGCCCCGGTCATGCCCAGCGATCGGGCCAGCGGCTCGACGATCTCGTGGGGAGCGGCCGAGACGATCCAGGTGTCACGGCCCTTCTCGTGATGGAGGTTGATCAACTTGCGCGATTCGGGGCGGACCCGAGCCACCAGCTTGGGGAGCACGGCAGCACCGACCACTTCGAGGGCCCGGACTGAGGATCCGGCGATCCGGTTGAGGAAATCGCCCTTGACGTGGTCGGAGGCGTCGCCCTTGTCGCCCATCAACTTGAAACTCACAGCCGAGATGGCCCAGCGGCCGACGTCGGGATTCGAGGCCAGCCCTTGGCGCCAGGCTTCGACTCCGAGCGGGAAGGCGGAGGCGCCGGAGATCAGGGTCCGGTCGAGGTCGAAGAAGGCGGCCGAATTAGCCATGTCATCAGGATATGCCCACCGCGGCCCAAGGCAACCCGTCGGATTCCGCGAGCAGGTTGGCCAGGCCGTCGAGATCAGTGGGGGCCTTCGGCGACCAGGGAATGGTGGCGATCTGAGCCCCGTAGCGGGAGGAGAACTCCTCCCTGGTATCACGCTGGCGCACCGTCTCGGCGCTCCAGCGGGCCAGATTCTGCTCCAATGTCGGGGACGTCCCCGGAGGTGCGTTGGCCTCCGCCCACTCCTCCGGCAGGATGCGGTTGAAGATCACCGCAGACGGGTTGGCGGCGAGCCCGGGAAGGTCCCTGTAGAACTTGATCGCCTCCCGCACCGGGGCAGGGTCCGAGGTGGTCACCACGAAGATCGTGGCCTCGCCGAGGACTCGCTCGATCTCCCTTCCCCTGAGAGCGACGCCGTCGTAGGTCGTCCTCAGGTCGAGAAGGAACTCTGCGACTCGCTCGAGCAGGTCCGAGCCGAGGACAGAGTCGGCGATCCGCAGCACCGGCTTTGCCGCCAGGTTGTAGAAGGCCCTCCGCCCGGGAAGAGGCCCGCCGGTGAGCCATCTCAGGAGACGCCCGCCTACGAGGTCGGCCATCTGAGCCGGAGCGGCGAAGAAGTCGATGCCACCGCCGGACGGGGGTGTGTCGACGATGACGATGTCCCAGGCCTGGGCTTGGACGAATGTGGCCGCCTGATCGGCGGCTGCGTAGGACTGGGACGCCGGGAAGTGCTCGGATGCCGCCCGGAAGAACTCGTTGTCGGCGAGTCGGGTGGCCACCTCGGGGTCGGCATGCCTCATGGCGACCGCCCGCCAAGAGGCCGTGGCGTCGAGCATGGCCGCCCACAGGTCGGGCTCTTCTGCGTGAGGTTGGGGCTCGTTGCCCAACTCCTCGACGCCGAGAGCCGTGGCAAGCCGGCGGGCCGGGTCGACCGTCACCACCAGGGATCTCAATCCGCTGCGTGCCGCCTTGATGCCGAGAGCGGCGGCAACCGTTGTCTTGCCCACGCCACCTGCGCCCGTGATCAGGACCGTCCGGGTCATGCGATCAGCTCGAATTCGTCGGCCATCCGGGCGGCGACCTCGCCGGGCGTGAACACACCGTGCAGGTAGGGGAGTGTGTGATCGGGGGGAAGACGTTCGAGCCAGACCTGCTGCTCAGCCCACAACGAGCGGTGCAGCATGGCCGCCTCGCCGACAGGGCCCGGAGGAGTCCCGGGATCGGTGAGCTCGGGCAGCACTCGGTTGGCGACCAGGACCGGCGGCGCGACAACATCTTCCTTGGCGAGCCAGAGAAGTGTCTCCTCGGTCTCAGTGACCGGCAACTCCTCGGGAAGGCTGACCATCACCACGCCGGTCGCTTCGGGATCACGCAGGATCTCCTGCATCGTCTCGGACTGGGCGCGGATACGACCCGAAGGCACGAGCTCTGAGATGGTGATGGGTGCCCGCAAGTAGGAGCCGATTTGACCGGTCGGCGGAGCGTCAGCGATGACCACATCCCACCGATCCTCCCTCACCTCCCAGATCGCCTTGCCGATGGTGATGATCTCGCGGATGCCGGGCGCCGTCGTTGCCAGGGCGTCGAAAGCGCGGGCCAGAGGACCGAACCTGGTGAGGCCTTTGATGTTCAGCTGCAGGGCCAGGTACTCGAGCAGCGCGTCTGAGCGAACCATCTGCATGGCATGCAGTCCGGGCCGAATCTCCTGTGGCTCGAATTCGAGTGGGCCGGTTCCGAAGTGAGCGGAGAGCCCGCCCGGAGACCCCATCTCCATCGCCAGCACCCGGAGACCCCGTCGCTGGCCGAGAAGCGAGAAACCGGCAGCGACGGCCGACTTGCCTACCCCTCCTTTGCCCGATACGAGGATGAGACGTTTCTCGAGCACGGCGAGGTTGGTCTAGCCGGGACCGCCGAGGGGGATACGGAGGACGAGCTCGCCGTCTTCCACACTCCATCTGGCGGTTCCGATCAGGGCGTAATCGGTGTAGTCGGTCTCGGCACGCTCTACGAACAGGCGGCGCTCCTCACCGGCCACGGGCGGGAGGGGGCGATCCTTAACCGCGGCGGCGCGCTCCTGGTAACGCTGCAGCATCGCATCGACATCGAATTGAGCCATGCGGAGACGTTATACGTCGTGCGTTCTACGTTCCCAACGCAGCCTTGCGGCGTTGGGCTGCTTTCCGCTCGCCGGCGAGACGCTCCAATTCGACGTCGCTGTAGTCGACATAGCTCATGGCATCGGCGATGAGCCGATGCCCCGCCACGTCACGGATGGCCAGGTGCATGTCGTGGGCCACCTGTCGATACGCCGGATGCCCGGCGGCCTGGCTGCGCAGCTCGATCAGATGGAACGCCTGACGGGGATTCATCTCCATCACGAAGCGGACGTTGTAGGCGAAAGGCACCGCGTACTGGGCGACATCCGCCCCGAGGTCGTCGCGCAG
>JBOGEV010000222.1:0-8186 GCA_050742015.1 Acidimicrobiia bacterium | reverse complement strand
CCCTCGACCATGTTGGCGAGAAGGGCGCGGCTCAACCCGTGGAGCGCCCGCGCCTCGCGGGTGTCGTCCTCGCGGCCAACGGTGATCACACCATCGTCCATCGAGAAGCTCACCCGATCGGTGAACTCCCGGGACAATTCCCCCTTGGAGCCCTTGACTGTCACCCGGGTCCCGTCGACCTTCACGTCGACACCCGAAGGCAACGTCACCGGCATCTTTCCGATACGACTCATCTCACCAAACCTCGCACACGACCTCGCCACCGAGACGACGGCGACGGGCCTCTCGATCGGGGAGCAAACCCTGGCTGGTGGAAACCACCGCCACCCCGAGCCCACCCTGGACCCTGGGCAATTCCGTCGCACCGCGATAGACACGGTGACCGGGCTTGGAGATTCGCTTGATGCCCTCGATGGCCGGCTGACGCCGGTTTCCGTAGCGGAGAACCAGCTCCAGCTCGCTCAGGGCACCCTCGGCCTTGACGTCGAAACGGTCGATGAAGCCCTCGTCGACCAGGATACGGGCGATCCCGACTTTCATCTTGGAGGACGGCATGACGACTCTCTCGTGCCCGACCGCGATGGCGTTGCGGATGCGGGTGAGCATGTCGGCGATCGGATCGGTGACCATTACCAGGAAGCCTTTCTCACTCCGGGCAGCTCGCCACGCGAGGCCAGCTCGCGGACACAGATGCGGCACATGCCGAAGTCGCGTAGATAGGCCCGGGCCCGTCCGCAGCGCTGGCAGCGGTTGTAACCCCGCACCTTGAACTTCGGTTCGCGGCTGGCCTTGGCGACCAGCGATTTCTTAGCCATTCAGAATCCTCCTTCAGACCCCGGTGGTTGCCTTGCGGAACGGAAAGCCGAAGGCATCGAGCAGCGCCTTGGCGTGCTCGTCGTCGGTCGCTGTCGTACAAATGGTGATGTCCATGCCCCGGGTCGACGACACTTGATCGAAGTCGATCTCGGGAAAGATGAGCTGCTCGGTGACTCCGAAGCTGTAGTTGCCCCGGCCATCGAACGACCTCGGATTGAGACCGCGGAAGTCACGGACTCTCGGGATGGCGATGGCAAGCAGGCGGTCGAAGAACTCCCACATACGGGGACCTCGCAGCGTCACCGATGCCCCAACCGGCATGCCCTCGCGCACCTTGAAGTTGGCGATCGATTTCCGGGACCGGTTGAGCTTCGGCTTCTGACCGGTGATCAGAGTGAGCTCATCCATGGCAGAGTCGACGGCCTTCTTGTCCTGGACCGCCTCACCGACGCCCATGTTGACCACGATCTTCTCCAGACGCGGGATCTCCATGACATTGGCCAGCCCCAGCTCGTCCTTGAGCTTGGGAGCGATCTGCTCGCCGTAGAGGGTCTTGAGACGCGGCTCGCTCACAGGTCACCTCCACACTTCACGCAGACCCGATGCTTCTTGCCCTTGTCATCGATGCGATGACCGATACGTGTGGGCTTGTCGCATTTGTCACAGACGATCATCACGTTGGAGGCGTCGATCGGCATGTCCTTGTCGATGATCCCGCCCTGCATGGTCTGGCCGGTGGGGCGGCGGTGCCGTTTGGCGGTGTTGACCCCCTCGACCAGGACCTTGCCCTTGTCCGGGAGCACCCGCGTGATGCGCGACTCTTTGCCGGCATCCTTGCCGGCGATGACCATCACCTTGTCACCTTGCTTCAGTCTCATTCGAAAACCTCTGTTGTCGGGAGAACAACCTCCCGCGGGTGCGGCAGCCCCGGCCGACCGGCTGCTCTAATTGGCGGCAGACTTCGGCCTTCGCCCAACACAAGATCCCTCGTCGGGGACGGCAGCCCACCGCGGCGTGCTCGGCCGAACAGACGCCGGTCCGCCGCATGCACAACACTCATCTCACAACACCTCCGGGGCGAGGGACACGATCCGCATGAACTTGCGGTCGCGGAGCTCCCGGGCGACGGGACCGAAGATTCGGGTGCCGCGGGGCTGGGAGTTGGTGTCGATGATCACGCACGCGTTGTCGTCGAAACGGATGTAGGTCCCGTCGGTGCGGCGTGAAGCCTTCTTGGTCCGGACCACCACCGCCTTGACCACTTCGCCTTTCTTTACCGACCCACCCGGGTTGGCCTCCTTGACCGTTCCCACGATCACGTCACCCACCCCGGCATAGCGGCGGGACGAACCGCCGAGGACGCGGATGCAAAGCACCTCGCGGGCGCCGGTGTTGTCCGCCACCTTGAGTCGGGACTCCTGCTGGATCATCGGGCCCGCTCCACGACCTCTACCACCCGCCACCGCTTCTGCTTGGACAGGGGACGGGTCTCCATGATCCGCACCGTGTCGCCGAGCTTGGCGTCGTTGGCCTCGTCATGGGCATGGAACTTGGTGCTGCGGCGCACGACTTTGTCGTAACGAGGGTGGCTCGTCTGGTTGGGCACCTCGACAGTCACGGTCTTGTCACGACCGTCGGAGACGACCACGCCAACACGGACCTTGCGGCGCCCTCTCGAACTTTCATCTGCCATCAGGCACGCTCCTCGGCCCCGGCTCCGGCGTCTACGGTGACCCGCTCGCGCTCACGAAGCACAGTGAGGATTCGAGCGATGTCCGCCTTGACGTCCTTGACGCGGGCATGGTTGTCGAGCTGATTGGTGGCGAGTTGGAAGCGAAGGTTGAACCTCTCCTCCTTGGCCTCAGCCAGCGCCTCGATCAGCTCTTCGTTTGTCATTTCACGTAGCTCGGAAGGGGTCATGTCTCCTCCCGGGTCACAAATCGGGTCTTGATGGGCAACTTGTGGCCGGCCTTCCTCATGGCTTCGCGGGCCAGGTCCTCAGGGACTCCGGCGAGTTCGAACATGACCCGTCCTGGCTTGACCACCGATACCCAGAATTCGGGGTTCCCCTTGCCCGAGCCCATGCGGGTCTCGGCCGGCTTCTGAGTCACCGGCTTGTCGGGGAAGATGGTGATCCACACCTTTCCGCCGCGCTTGACGGCGCGGGTGATGGCGACACGGGCAGACTCGATCTGACGGGCCGTGATCCAGCCCGACTCGAGCGCCTGGAGCCCGTACTCGCCGAAGGCCACTCTTGTCCCGCCCTTGGCCACACCGGAGCGACGGCCACGGTGGACCTTCCGATGCTTGGTGCGTTTGGGCATCATCATTTTTGGCCTCGTTTCGCTCCGACTCGCTGCGCTCGGCCGTTGCAGGTCTTAGGTTCTACGTTGTAGGCCCTGGCGACCATCACTCCTCCTCCGAACTTTCGGGGGGTGTGGTCTTCTCGGCCTCGGCGGATTCGACGTCGGGTGATGCTTCGGGTTCGACGGCAGCCTCGGGCTCCTCGGTCGGCTCCGGGGCGGGGACTTCGACAGCCTCGGCTGGAGCCTCGGCGGGCTCCACCACCTCTGTGGTCTCGGTGGGCACAGCCACTGCTTCGGGAGCGGCCCCCTCGGCGGGAGCAGCCGGGGCTGCCTCGACGTCGACGTCTTCGACCGCGGATTCGTATTCCACCCTGGCCTCGGCGGCCGTGGGGCGGCGTCCGCCACCGGCTTCGATGATGCGACGACCCTCCTTGTTGCCGCCACCGGCCTCTATGAGACGCTTGCCGCCACCGGCCTCTATGAGGCGCGGCTTGCGCTCGGTGCCTGCAGCTTCCTCGGCGCGCGACTTGATGCTCTTCTGAGTGCGACGGGCCGGGCCACCTGTGGCCAGATCTGCCTCGGCCGCAATCCGGTCGCCGGAGACCTGGCCGCTGCTGACGACCTCGCCCCGGTAGACCCAAACCTTTACCCCGATGGCGCCGACGGTGGTCTTGGCGGTGGCGGTCCCGTAATCGATGTCGGCTCGAAGCGTGTGCAACGGCACGCGCCCTTCCCGGTACCACTCACGGCGGCCCATATCGGCCCCTCCGAGACGGCCCTTGCACTCGACCCGAACCCCTTCGGCGCCGGCCTTGAGGGCCGAGGCGATGGCGCGCTTCATGGCGCGGCGGAATGCGATTCGGTTCTCGATCTGATCGGCGACGCCTCGTGCCAGGAGGGCGGCGTCGAGATCGGGGTCCTTGACCTCGTTGATGTTCAGCTTGACCGGACGGTCGGCCATCGCCTCCAGGGCGCCGCGGAGACGCTCGGCCTCCGCCCCCTTGCGACCGATCACCACGCCGGGGCGGGCGGTATGGATGTCGACGATGAGGCGGTCACGCGTGCGCTCGATGTCGACCCGGGATACGGCGCCGCGGATCAGCTCGTTCTTCAGATAATCGCGGATCTTCCAGTCTTCGTTGACGAAGGCGACGTAATCCTTGTTGGAGAACCACTTCGACTTCCAGTCAGTGGCCACACCAAGCCTGAACGAATAGGGGTGAACCTTCTGACCCATCAGTTCACCTCCTCGTTCATGTCCGACACCACGATCGTGATGTGGCTGGTTCGCTTGCGGATTCGGGTGGCGCGGCCGCGGGCCCGGGGCCGGTAACGCTTGAGGGTCGGCCCCTCATCGGCGAAGGCCTCGGTCACGACCAGATCATCGGCATCGAGAGCGTGGTTGTGCTCGGCGTTGGCAACGGCGGACCGCAACACCTTGCTGATCGGCTCCGTCGCCCCGCGCGTGGTGAGCCGGAGGACATCCTCGGCTTCCTGCACGGGCAAGCCGCGCACCAGGTCGAGGACCCGGCGCACCTTATATGGCGACTGCCGCACGTATTTGGCTTGTGCTCTGACTTTCATCGCTTCCTCGCTGCCTTGTCGGCGTGCCCGCGGAAGGTGCGGGTCGGGGCGAACTCGCCCAGCTTGTGGCCCACCATCGACTCGGTGATGTACACCGGGACATGCTTGCGTCCGTCGTGAACGGCGATGGTGTGGCCGATCATCTCGGGGATGATCGTGGAGCGGCGTGACCAGGTCCTGATCACCCGCTTGCTGCCAGACCGGTTCAACTCGTCCACCTTGTTGGCCAGGTGGTCGTCGACGAACGGGCCCTTTTTAAGACTTCTGCTCATTATCTGCGGCCCTTCTTGGCACGACGGCGGACGATGTACTGGTTGGACGCCTTCTTCTTGCTTCGGGTGCGGCCCTCGGGTTTGCCCCACGGGCTCACCGGGTGGCGACCACCCGAAGACTTGCCCTCGCCGCCACCGAGCGGGTGGTCGACCGGGTTCATGGCCACGCCCCGGGTTTGGGGGCGAACCCCCTTCCAACGGTTGCGCCCGGCCTTGCCCATCTTGATGAGCTCGGACTCGGTGTTGCCCACCTGACCGACGGTTGCCCGGCAGTCGAGGGGCACGTGGCGCATCTCACCGGAGGGGAGACGGAGCAGCGCCAGGTCGTTCTCTTTCGACATGAGCTGCACTGACGCTCCGGCGGAACGGGCGAGCTTCGCCCCCCCACCGGGGCGCATCTCGATGGCATGAACGTTGGTCCCGGCCGGAATGTTCCGCAGAGGCAGGGCATTCCCGGGCCGGATCTCCGCACCCGAGCCCGAGATGAGGCGGTCGTCGACCCTGACCCCCACCGGGGCCAGGATGTACCGCTTCTCGCCATCGGCGTAGTTGAGAAGGGCGATCCGGGCATTGCGGTTCGGGTCGTACTCGATGGTGGCGACACGAGCCGGCACCCCGTCCTTGTCCCGACGGAAATCGATCACGCGGTAGCGCTGCTTGTGACCGCCGCCACGATGGCGCGAAGTCACCCGGCCCTGCGTGTTCCGGCCACCGGTCTTGCCCTTCTTGGCGATCAGCGACTTCTCCGGCCGATCGGTCGTGATCTCGGCGAAGTCCGAGACGGTCTGGAACCGGCGGCCCGGGGAGGTCGGCTTGCGCTTGTTTATTGCCATCTCAGACTCCGAACAGATCGATCGAGTTGTCCTGGGCGAGCGTGACCAGGGCGCGCTTGGTGTCCTTGCGACGACCCTTGGTCCAACCCTGGCGCTTGACCTTGCCCTTGCGATTCATGGTGTTCACCCGCACCACCCGGACGTCGAAGATCGACTCCACGGCGTCCTTGATCTCCCCCTTGTTGGTGCGGGGATCGACCAGGAAGGTGTATGTGTTGTCGTTCTCGATCAGGTCGTAGGACTTCTCCGAGACGACGGGAGCGAGGATCACATCACGTGGGTCCTTCATGAGGGCTCACCTCCCTCGTCCTTCACGAAGTCACCTTCGCTGGCCTCGTAGGCGCTGGCGCGGCCGACTGATCCCACCGTGTGTGAGGTGAAGATCACCTGGTCGGCCCAGAGGACGTCGTACGGGGTCAGGTGCCCCGGCTCGCAGAGCACGACGTCGGGAAGATTGCGGAACGAGCGGCCGGCGACGCCGTCGAGCTTGCCCAGAACGACGAGAGCCTTGCCCTCGGCGCCGATGGCATGGAGCAGTGTTACGGCCTGCTTGGTCTTCGGTGCGGACCAATCGATGTCCTCGATCACTTTGACCGCCGCTTCGGAGGCGCGGGCGGAGAGGGCGCTGCGCAGGGCGAGTCGCTTCATCTTCTTGGGGGTGCGCTGGGTGTAATCCCGGGGCTTGGGCCCATGGGCTACGCCGCCACCGACCCAATGCGGGGCGCGGATCGATCCCTGACGGGCGCGTCCCAGGCCTTTCTGACGCCACGGCTTGCGGCCGCCGCCCCGAACCTCGGCCCGGGTCTTGGTGGACGAGGTTCCCGAGCGCTTCGCCGCCAGCTGGGCGGTCACGACCTGGTGGAGCACGGAGAGGTTCGGCTCGATCCCGAAGATCTCGGCGTCGAGCTCGATATCGCCCTTGGACGTGCCGTCCGAGGTGAACAAGGCAGCTTTCACGTCAGCCACGAGCCTTCACCGCCTCCCTGACCAGCACGACCGATCCCTTGGGACCGGGTACGGCGCCGCCGAGCAGGAGCAGGTCCCGCTCGCCGTCCACGCCGACGATGTCGATGTTGAGAGTCGTCACCCGCTCGCCTCCGAGACGCCCCGCCATGCGCATCCCCTTGAACACACGAGCCGGAGTGGCGCAGGCGCCGATCGAGCCGGGCGCCCTGTGCTTCTTGTGGTTGCCGTGGGAGCCACCCTGACCGGAGAAGTTGTGACGCTCCATGACACCGGCGAAGCCCTTGCCCTTGGAGACGCCCGAGACGTCGGCCTTGGTGCCGGGCTGAAAGAGGTCGGCGATCCTGATCTCCTGGCCGACGGTGTACAGGCTGGGATCCTCCACACGCAGCTCGACCAGGTGACGGGCAGGGGCCACCCCCGCCTTGGCGTAATGCCCCGCCTCGGGCTTGTTCACCCGTCCCGGCTTGGCATCACGGAACGAGATCTGAATCGAGTTGTAGCCGTCGGTCTCTTCGGTCTTGATCTGGACGACGCGACAGGGCCCGGCCTTGATCACCGTGACCGGGATCGCCCGGGCCTGGTCGTCGAAGACCTGGGTCATTCCCAGCTTCTGTCCGAGGATGGCGTTCATCTTTTCTCCTGCGGGGGGGCTGTTAGCCCCCCGGGGGGGACGACCCCCCTGGACCCCCCGCCCAGGGCAGAGTCGACGCGTTCGACCTGATACGAAGACTGTGGTCTTTGCGGGGGGACGACCCCCCGCAACCCCCCGCCCAGGGCAGGGTTGGCGCGCTCGACCTGATACGAAGTCGTCAGGGTCTTCGCGCCGATTCCGACGCGCAAGAGGCCGTCGGCAATTGCCGTGAACGACCTCACAGCTTCAACTCCACTTCCACTGCCTTCATGCGGGGGGACGACCCCCCGCAACCCCCCGCCCGAGGCGAGGTCTCGGCGCGACATCTGAATCGGGGCTTCACAGCTTCAACTCCACTTCCACTCCGGCGGGGAGCTCGAGACGCATCAGGGAGTCCACCGTCTTCGGGGTGGGCTCGAGGATGTCGATCAGACGCTTGTGGATCCGCATCTCGAAGTGTTCGCGCGAGTCCTTGTCCACATGCGGGCCGCGTATGACGCAGTACCGGTGGATCTCGGTAGGAAGCGGCACCGGCCCTTTCACCTTGGCCTGGGTGCGAACCACGGTCTCGGTGATCTTCTTCGAGGACTCGTCGACCACGTTGTGGTCGTAGGCCTTGAGCCGGATGCGGATCTTCTGCTGGTCGCTCATTTGTTGATCTTGACTACTCGGCCGGCGCCGACGGTCCTGCCGCCTTCGCGGATGGCGAATCGGAGGCCTTCGTCCATGGCGATCGGTGCGATCAACTCGACCGACATTTCGGTGTTGTCGCCAGGCA
>JBOGEV010000221.1:0-8348 GCA_050742015.1 Acidimicrobiia bacterium | reverse complement strand
CTCAGCCTCGGCGACCTGGGGCTCGGTCACGGCCTCGGACTCGGTCATGGCCTCGGGCTCGGCGGTCTCAGCCTCGGGCTCAGTGTCAACGGCAGGCTCGGGCTCGGTCACGGCCTCGGGCTCGGCGGTCTCAGCCTCGGGCTCAGTGTCAACGGCAGCCTCGGGGGCGGCTTCAGGATCGTCCCCCTCTACCGGGTCCAACTCCACGGTGTCGACCTCGGTGGGGTCCAATTCGGTTTCCAGATCCGGCGTCTCCACTTCCGGGCCCTCGATCTCTGCGGTCTCTACGGCGTCCGGCATCAGGATCTCGCCACCAGCCAGAACACGAACTCTTTCATGAGAATGTCGAGACCGAAGATGACTCCGGTCAGCACCGTGGAAGTGATGACGGTGATGGTCGTGAAGGCGATCATCTGCTCCCGGGTCGGCCAGGTCACCTTTCGCAGCTCTTGGCGCACCTCATGGAGATATTCCCGGATCCGGGCCCACAGCGACTTGCGCTCGGTGGTCGGAGCCTTGGCCTGCATGGCCGCGGCGCGACGGTTGGCCTTGTCACGGCCGGTGTCACCCTTCTTCTGCAGTCGCTCTTCGCGTTCCTGCATTCGGCGCATTTCTCGGTTCATCAGTTCTTCCTGATCGTATCCACAGACAAAGACTGGCAGGGGCGGAGGGACTCGAACCCCCAACCTCCGGTTTTGGAGACCGGCGCTCTACCAATTCGAGCTACACCCCTAGGGGGTTCGCGGGATGACCAAGTATAAGGGAAGCTTGGTGGTGTGGAAACTCCCGAGGGCGGGGGCGGCTGGGGGTGTCCCGGCTTTGGCTCGACGAGGGCGACGTATCGTTCGATCCGTTGCTCCCGAACACGAGGTAACCGATGACCAGGTTCGTCGTCGACTCCAGCGCCGTGCTCCATCTGGTGACCGAGGGCATCGACGTGGCAGACACCCATGAGCTTCTGGCGCCGACATTGCTCCGCTCCCAGGTGCTGTCAGCCCTTCACGAGGCATTCCAGCGAGGCGAGATCGCCGTCGATGTTGCCCGCGACCGTCTCGATCGCATCGGCCGAATGCCGATACGGCTCCTGGGCGACGCCGTTCTTCGTCGACGGGCATGGAAGATCGCTGATGAGTTGGGATGGCCTTCGACCTACGACGCCGAGTATCTCGCACTCACCCAGCTGCAGGCAGACGCCTTCGTGACCCTGGACCGGGATCTGGCACGTGAGGCCGAGGGGATCGTCGCTCTGGCATCGATCGATGAACTTCGCACATGAGCTTCAGCCCGTGAGCGGTAGCTCCCAGCGCCAGACGGCACCATCGACCCCGGCGTCTGGATCCACGACCGTCTCGACCCGCCTGAACCCGAAACGGGTGAGGACACTGGTCGGGACATTGAGCTCGGGAGGCGTGTGGGCGACGACAACGCGGAGATCGGTCTCTCCTTCGGCAATGGGCCTCGATCCAGGGAAGGGTCACCGGTTCGGCATGCATCATCTGGACATGGTCACAGTCGGCGGCCCGGTGATCCGGTGTCTCAGCCCAGCCGGCCCTCGACGGGGGGCAAGGACCCGCCGATCGCAGTGGGTTTAGCATTGAAGACCCGATGCAGACACCACCATCACGAAACGCCCGACCGGGGCGTATGCCGATCGACAAGTACCGGGCATACCCCGAGGTGGAGCTGGCCGACCGCACCTGGCCCGACCGCCGCATCACCAGGGCGCCGCTGTGGTGCAGTGTCGACCTGCGTGACGGGAACCAGGCTCTGATCGAGCCGATGAGCTCGGAGCGGAAGCTGGTGATGTTCCAAAGCCTGATCGAGATGGGCTTCAGCGAGATCGAGGTCGGCTTCCCATCGGCATCGCAGACCGATTTCGATTTCATCCGCCAAATCATCGAAGAGGACCTGATACCGGATCATGTCACGATCCAGGTCCTGACCCAGGCCCGTCCCGAGTTGATCGAACGGACATTCGAGAGCATCGGGGGCGCGGACAAGGTCATCGTCCACCTCTACAACTCGACATCGGAGTTGCAGCGCCGGGTGGTGTTCGGCCTCGACGAGTCGGGTATCACCGAAATCTCCGTCAAGGGCGCCGAGCATTGCCGGGCCCAGGAGCAGCACGTCCCCGGAACCATCATCCGTTACGAGTACTCGCCCGAGAGCTTCACCGGGACCGAGCTCCCGTTCTCCAAGAGAGTGTGCGAGGCGGTGATGGAGGTTGTCGAGCCGACACCCTCGAACCCGATCATCATCAACCTCCCGGCCACCGTCGAGATGAGCACCCCCAACCTGTTCGGGGACATGATCGAGTGGTTCCACCGCAGTGTCAGGGACCGGGACTCTGTGGTGCTGTCGCTTCATCCCCACAATGATCGGGGCACCGCAGTGGCCGCCGCCGAACTCGGGATCATGGCCGGGGCGGACCGGATCGAGGGGACCCTCTTCGGCAACGGGGAACGAACCGGGAACGTGGACATCGTCACCCTCGCCCTCAACCTGTTCAGCCAGGGTGTCGATCCCGAACTCGACATCAGGAACATCAACGAATACCGGCGGATCGTCGAGCATTGCAACCAGTTGCCGGTCAATCCCCGACACCCCTACGTGGGAGACCTGGTCTACACCGCGTTCTCCGGCTCACACCAGGACGCCATCAAGAAGGGGTTCGAGGCCATGGATCAGACCGGGCAGCGCCTCTGGGAAGTCCCTTATCTCCCCATTGACCCCGAGGACGTGGGACGCACCTATGAGGACGTGATCCGGGTCAACTCCCAGTCGGGAAAGGGTGGGGTTGCCTATCTGCTCAAGACCGATCAGCAGTTGGAGCTGCCCCGCCGTCTCCAGATCGAGTTCACCAGGGTGATCCAGGGGATCACCGACACAACGGGTGGCGAGATCACCGCCTCCGAGATCTGGACCGAGTTCAGGCATCACTATCTGGTGACACACAAGCCGTTTGAGTTGCTTCGGTTCGAGACGGCGCAGAACGCTCAGGGCCAGGACCGGACCACGATCAACGCCACCGTGAGGTACAACGACGAGGACGTGCCGATCACTGCCGACGGCGGCGGGTCGATCGAGGCTTTCGTCAACGCACTGGGCACTCACTTTGCCGTCGACTGCCGGGTCCTCGACTACCACGAGCACTCCATCGGCGCCGGGACCGACGCCCAAGCGGTCACATATCTCGAGCTGGAGGTGGGCGAGCGCACCATCTGGGGTGTCGGCATCCACAGGGATGTGACCACCTCGTCCCTGCATGCGGTGATCTCGGGGATCAACCGGGCCTTCTGAGTCAGATCACCGCGGCGAAGGCCCGGACCGGGAAGGTGCCAAACCCCCGAAGCAAAGGCGGAACCGCGTAGAAGCGGAACTCCCGTCCCACCAGCTGGCCCAAACCCGTCAGGTGCTCGACCACCGGGATCCCGGCGGACAGGAACCCGGTGTGCGCCGGTCGGCTCCCGCCTCGGGTGTCGTCGACGTTGACCGAGTCGATCCCGACCAGAACGGCTCCGCCCTCGATCAGGACATCGACCAGGTCTGCGGAAACGAACGGGTGCTCCGGGTCCCCATAGGCCTCTGTTCGCCAATGGCGGTCCCATCCGGTGGCGAACATGACCGCCTTGCCCCTGACCTCGACACCTTCTACGACATCGGGCCCGAGCTCCGGCCCAGGCGACTCGATGGACACCCCGGGGAGGTCGGCGATGTCGTCTAACGCCAGGTCAGCCAGATCGGAGCCATCCTCGAATCGGTGGAAAGGGGTGTCGAGGTAGGTGCCGGTATTGCCGACCATGTCGATGCGTCCGATCAGGAACTCGGTCCCGGCTTCGTAGGTCGCCCTCGAGTCGATTCGCGACAGATGATCGGAGATATCAGGACCGGGAAGCCCGGGATAGGTGATCATCCCGGCTTCGATCGGATGGGAAAGGTCGATGAGACGTGCCATGGCAGGATGGTACGACTCACCTGCCACGCGCGGCTCAGCTGAGCGGCGACATCATCGACTTCAGCTCAGCGGCGATGGCACCGGCCCGGTCCCGGATCTCGTCCCAATCACGGAAGTCGCCTTCGGGCGCCTTGAACGCGGCCACGATCGCCTTCTCCCCGAAGCTCAGCGTCTTCCTGTCGAGCTTGCCAGCGAACAGGAAGTGAGCTCGGGCTCCTGTAGCCTCGAGAATTGGGCCCACGTCGACCGGGTTCTCGTCATGTTTCGGCGGGTCGCCGATGGGGCCACTGGAAAAGAGCCAAACGGGGCGTGCGAACAGCCCCGGGGCCAGCCGGTCCGTCAGTTCCTTCATCGCCTTCATCCAGTGCCCGGCGTACACCGCGCTTCCCAGGACGACGGCGTCGTACCCGTCGAGGTCGACAACGTCATCCGGGGCAATGTGTCGTGCGTCGATCCCCTCCTCGGTGAGGACATCGGCGATGGCGCGGCCAATCTCGGTTGTCGAACCGTGCTTGCTGGCAGTGGAGAGCAACACTCTCATCAGGTCTCACTTTCTCTCGACCTGACTCGAGGTCTACGACGCCCAAGGCAACCCGACCAGGGGACAATGTCTCTATCGATAGTGCCGGCCGGCTTCTCGGTTCCCGTAGCGCCCAGCGTCCCCCTCCCCGCCTTCGGCGGTACTCCCCCCTAGGGAGGAGAAACGGCGCCACCTACCTGAGGTACGCGGTTCGCTCAGGTCTGGGTGCGGGGGCGGAGACGCCAGATGAGGACGGCGGCGGCCATGGAGAGGAGGGCGGCCGAGACGGCTACCGGGGTCCTCCAGGAGCGGGCGATGGCGAGGTCGCCCTCGAGGGCCGACATGACCCGCCACTCCAGATCCAGCGGCGCCACATAGGTCTCGTGAGACAGGGCGGCCAGCTCACGCGCGGTCTTGGTCATGGCGACGTGACGTGCCTGGCATTTGAGACACCCGCCGGCGTGATTCCGGAAAGGCCGGGCCACGGCGCTCCCCTCGACCGCGCTGTTGGCGACGAACGGCGCCGCCATCTCACACATGACACTCATGCCGAAACCTCCAATTGCCGGGCGAGACGGGCGCGGGCCCGGTGCAGACGCACCTTCGCCGCCGATACCGAGATCCCCATCGCCTCTGCGATCTCGGCATGGGACCAGTCGTAGACGTCTTTGAGGACAACCACCTGGCGCTGTGCCTCCGGCAGTGAGTCGAGTGCCTGGCGGAGTCGACCCCGCAACTCGAGGATCTCACCTGCCACTTCGGGATGATCGGCACCGATCGGGGCCGCCACATCGATGAAGTCGTCGAGGGGAGGGCCGCTGTGCCGTCGTGCCTTGCGGCGCTGGGTCCAGGCGGTGTTGACCGTGATCCGATGCAGCCAGGTGGACAGGGCGGCGTCACCCCTGAAGTTGGGCAACGCCTTCCATGCCCTGATCAGGGTCTCCTGGGCGACATCTGCCGCCAGATGCGGGTCACCAACCAATCTCCGGGCCAAGGTGTAGACCTCGTCTCCATGCTCACGGACCAGGACGCCGAAGGCGGCACGGTCGCCGGCCTGGGCTCGGGCTATGAGCTCTTTTTCCTTGTCCCTTTCGACCTGGGGCACATCCATCGGGTTACCGCTCCATGAGTGCGATTCGAGCGCTCACATACTCGACATCTCCATCGGCGATGGCAACAACTGCCGTGTCGCCGTCCTCCTCGACCTGGAGCGACACCGGGGCGGCAGGCAGTAGCGGCTTGCGAAAACGGACCCTTGCCGACTGGAGCGGTTGGTCCCCCGGTCGAAGCCGGGAGGCGGCCCCAAATGCCCACGCCGCCTGGAGCAGCCCGTGCGCTACCACGCCGGGAAGCCCGGCAGCGACGGCGGCGTCGTGGTCCCAATGGATCGGGTTCCAGTCCCTGGTGGCGGCGGCATAACGAACCAGGCCCGCCCTGGAAACGCCCACCTGCCCCGGGCCCGGCGCTCCGTCGTCATCCGGTGGCGGCTCCGGGCGTGCCTCGGCGGCGACCCCGGAGTCGACGCCGGAGACGAGGAACAACGACGACGCCTCGGCGATCAGGGTGGCCCCCTCGGTCACTTCGACATCGAACGAGACGAAGTCGACCCCACCCCTCTCCCGGACCCGGCTCACGCTGCCGGTGACCGTCAGTTGGGACTCCACGACCATCGGCCGGTGCCAGGTGAAGGTCTGTTCCCCGTGGATCACAGAACGATCGGCCAGCTGACGGAGCAGGTCGGATGCAACGGCGAAAAGGGCTGCGGCCATGAATCCCGGAGGGGCGGCGTCGGTCCAGCGCTCTCGGTCGTCACCGGTCACCTCGACGAAGTCGCTGACGTTCTCGACACAGACCCGGAACGGGTGGGGACCGATGGTGACATCGAGCAGTTCGGCTGGGTTCAAGGTGATCACGGTAACGCTCGTCGGTCGTGATTACGCCTCGCCCGAAGTGGGTAGGCGCGCTCGGACAGCGGGCAGGGGGAGCAACCCGACTGGAGGTATATGAGACGTTCTCTCAAAAGACTTGTCGTCCTGGCAAGCGTATTGGCCCTGCTCGGCGCCACCG
The DNA here is from genome assembly GCA_050742015.1 of Acidimicrobiia bacterium. Classification (GTDB taxonomy): domain Bacteria; phylum Actinomycetota; class Acidimicrobiia; order Spongiisociales; family ZC4RG35; genus JARDZU01. The sequence goes on along the minus strand of JBOGEV010000221.1, from coordinate 1,806 downwards.
TTCCGGTGGCCTCGGCCGGGCCCGCATCGTGTGAGACGAGGAACAACAACACGATCGAAAAGCTTCTGGAGTGTGTCGACGTAGACGGAGTGCGCGAGCACCAAGCGGCGCTCCAGGCGATAGCCGATGCCAACGGTGGGATCAGGACCTCGGGCACACCCGGATATGACGCGTCGGCCGACTACGTGGTCGAGCGGATGGAAGCGGCTGGCTATGACGTGACCGTCCAGGAGTTCGACTTCCAGACGTTCATCAATCAGGCACCACCGATCCTGGAACAGGTGGCACCGCTACCTGGCGGCCCGATCGTCAACAACATCATGTCCTACTCGGGCAGCGGAGATGTCGAGGCACCGGTGACGGCACTGCCGGCACCGCCGGCAGATGCGACGCCCGGTTGCGAGCCGGGCGACTTCGCCGGCTTCACGGCAGGCAACATCGCCTTGATCAGCCGTGGGGCGTGCGCCTTTGGGCTGAAGGCAACCAACGCCTTCGATGCCGGGGCCGTGGGTGTGGTCATCTACAACAACGTTGCCGGTCCGATTGCCGGAACGCTGGGCAATGACTTCACCCTCGACATCCCGGTCACCTCGGTGACACAGGAGGTCGGCGAGACGCTCGCCGCCACCCCCGGCCTGGTCCTGGGTCTTGTGACATCGACCTTCCGCGGCCAAGCCACCACGAGCAATGTCTTCGCCGAGAGGGAAGGCAAGAACGTGGACAACGTGGTCATCGCCGGTGGGCATCTCGACTCGGTCGACGCCGGGCCGGGGATTAACGACAACGGGTCCGGCTCGAGCGCCCTCCTCGAAGTGGCCGAGCAGATGAGAAAGGTCAAGCCGCAGAACACCATCAGGTTCGCCTGGTGGGGTGCAGAAGAGGCCAACCTCGTCGGCTCTACGTTCTATGTGAACAACCTGACCCAGGCCGAGCGCGACGAGATCGCCCTGTACTTGAACTTCGACATGGTGGGCTCGCCCAACCATGTGTTCTTCATCTATGACGGCGACGACTCGGATGGAGTCGGGTCCGGGCCGGGACCGGCAGGTTCCGACCTGATCGAGGAGAAGTTCGAGGAATTCTTCAACTCGCGCGGGCTCCCCTTCAAGGGCACCGACTTCAGCGGTAGGTCCGACTACGGGCCGTTCATCGCAGTCGGGATCCCCTCCGGTGGATTGTTCACCGGGGCCGAAGGGATCAAGACGGTCGAAGAAGCCGCCATCTGGGGTGGCGTCGCCGGTGAGCAGTACGACCAGTGCTACCACGCCGTCTGCGACACCTTCGACAACGTCAACCTCGATGCGTTGGACGCCAACTCCGACGCCATCGCATATGCCACGTTGAGCTATGCGATGAGCACCGAGCTCATCAACGGCGAGAAGGGCAAGGGCAACTTCAAGCCCGGGAAGGACCCTCTGGCGCCGGCAGCCTCCTAGCTGCCCTCAACTCAATGCAGGGCGTCACGCATGCGTGACGCCCTGCATTAGGTACGTGGTTCCTGCCCTCAGCGGGTCTCGCGGTGCACGGTATGCTGACGGCACCACCGGCAGAACTTCTTCATCTCGAGACGATCTGGGGTGTTGGTCTTGTTCTTGGTGGTGACGTAGTTGCGCCGCTTGCACTCGGTGCAGGCGAGCGTCAACGGCGGTCGCTTGTCGCTCGGCATTGGATGTCCCTACTTGTTGATCTTGACTACTCGGCCGGCGCCGACGGTCCTGCCGCCTTCGCGGATGGCGAATCGGAGGCCTTCGTCCATGGCGATCGGTGCGATCAACTCGACCGACATTTCGGTGTTGTCGCCAGGCA
>JBOGEV010000220.1:0-28076 GCA_050742015.1 Acidimicrobiia bacterium | reverse complement strand
GTCTGACACGACGCTCCGAGTGGAGCTCTCGGAGCGACCCGGGCTCGGGACCTGGCCCCACGGAATCGGCTTGGCCCCGATCATGCCTGCTCATGTCTGGCGGCCGCTCACCATCGGTCTCGGCAGTCCAGAAGAGCTCTATGCCCTCGACGGGGCCACCGACGTCTCGGGTGGGCCGCTCCAGATCGTGACCGCGGGCGAAACACGAATCGTGTCGGAGGCCAACCCCGGATACCCGGATCGAGACACCCCCGAGGTCACCTACACCGTCTTCGCCGACGAGGCGGCCGCGGTGTCGGCGTTGAGGAACGATGAAATAGACACGGTTCTCAACCCGAACGGTCTCTCCCAGGAGAGCCTGGCCGCTCTCGGCGAAGCCGCCGGGGTCGCTGTGGAGAGAAGCCCGGCCAACTCGATTCGATACCTCGGATTCAATCTCACCCGGGCCCCGATGTCGGAACCGGCCTTCCGGCACGGTCTGGCCCTTCTCCTCGATCGGGACGACGTGACCCAGACTCTCCTCCCCGAGGCCACTCCGGCCTACACGGTCCTGTCCGAGGCCAACGCCCGCTGGTTCGACGAGGCCAGCGCATCCTCTATCGCCGAGATATACGGCGGAGACCTCGACCGCCGCGTGGCCGAGGCGATCTCCGGGTTGGGAGGGGCCGGTTACACCTGGGAAACCGCGCCGGCGCTCGTCGACGGTGCCCTGGCCCCGGGCCTCGGTCTCGAGATCGACGGCCACGTGCCGGCCCCACTCACCATCCTGACTCCGGGTGACGAGTACGACCCGGCCCGGCCCGACTACACCACAAGGATCGAGTCCACCCTGGAACTGATCGGCTTCGATGTCCGGCCGGTAGTCACCGACTTCGACACAGTCGTCGATCTGGCTTTCAGCGAGGACGAGGCGGGCGCCAGGCAATACGACATGTACCTGCTGGGTTGGACACTCGGGAGCCCGGCCCGGCCCGACTACTACGGGTTGTTGTTCGGAGCCGACGAGCCTGCCAACTCCACGGGATACTCCGATCCCGAATTTGGGGCCTATCTGTCCCGCTACGAGGAGGCGACCCGCCCCGACGAGGCCAAGGCGGCGCTCTGGGGCATGGAAACGGCCCTGGCCGAGGACCTGCCCTATCTCGTCCTCTACCACCCTGGCATCGCCGAGGGCTATCGCTCCGACCGGGTCCGGTTCGGCGAGCAGGCAGTCCTCGGTGGCATCCAGGGGAGACTCGGCGGGCTGGCCGATCTGGAGCCAGTGGGGTAGTGGTCGACGGTTAGCCTGCGCGCCGTGACCGAGCCGGCAGCCAGCAACCGAATACTCACCGTCCCCAATCTGATCTCGTTCGTCCGGCTGCTCGCCATACCCCTCTTCTGGTGGGTGCTGCTGGTCAGGGACGACGTTGCACTGGCCGCGTGGATCCTCTTCATCGTCGGCTGGACCGATTGGGTCGATGGCTACCTGGCTCGAAGGCTGAATCAAGTCAGCGAGCTGGGGAGGATCCTCGATCCGGTGGCCGATCGCCTCCTGATCGCCTCGGCCCTCGTCGGTGGCCTGATCGCCGGTGTCCTACCCCCATGGTTCGGCTGGGGCCTCATCGCGCGCGAGGCGGTGGTTGGCCTCGTTGCCATCGGTCTGGCGGCGAGGGGAGGGGGGGCCATCGAGGTGAGGTGGCTGGGTAAGGCTGCCACCTTCGCCCTGTACGGGGCCATCCCTGCCTTCTATCTGGCTGCGGCCGGGGCCCTGGAGGAGCTGATGCTGCCCGTTGCGTGGGGCTTGGGTGTCGTCGGTCTCGTCCTCTACTGGTACACCGCGATCCTCTACATCGGGGACAGTCGAGCCAAGCTCGCGGGGTTAGAGTCCACGCCTCACCCCGAGGAGGTTTGATGCAGGTACCGGACGATCTTCTCTACACGGAGGAGCACGAGTGGATCCGGGATGTCGGTGACTCGCAGGTACGGATCGGGATCACCGACTACGCACAGGACCAGCTGGGGGACGTGGTCTACGTCGAGCTTCCAGAGGCGGGGAAAGAGGTCGCCAAAGACGACGTCCTGGTCGAGGTGGAGAGCACCAAGTCAGTAGGTGAGGTTTACGCCCCATTCGCCGGGACCATCAAAAGCGTCAACGACGCCATCGCCGAGAGCCCGGAGTTGGTCAACCAGAGCCCGTATGAGGACGGATGGCTGGTCACGATGAGCCTGGTCGGGACCCTTCCCTCTGACGGCCTGCTCAGTGCGTCCGAATATCGGGCCCTGACCGAGTAGGCGGTCGCCGGCTCACAGATCGCGATTACCTATTATCTCTCCCGATGACGGACGAGACAGATCGGGGCGATACGCAGCCCGAACCTCAACTAGAGGTCGATGGCGATCCCACGGTGGTCTACGTGCCGCTCCAGGATCGGACCGATCACCCCATGTCCAGGGAAGAGGCCTCCAGCCTCGAAGGTGTGTCCGGGTACGCCCTGATCGTTGAAAGGGGCCCTAAGACGGGCATGACCTACGTCCTCCCGGAGGGGAACACCACGGTGGGCCGTCACCCCGAAAGTGACATATTCCTCAACGATGTGACCGTGTCCCGCCAGCATTGCCGGTTCCTGGTCGAAGAGGAAGGTCTCATCGTCGAAGACAGCGGGTCGACCAACGGGACCTATGTCAACGATGCCCGCGTCGATCAGGCAACCCTGAAGGCGGGGGACGAGGTCCTGGTGGGCAGATTCCACTTCGTTGTCGCCCACGGCGATGACCGATAGCCAGTCTTTGAGCATCGGGGAGGTGATCAATCTCCTTCGGGACGACTTCCCGGATGTCTCGGTGTCGAAGATCCGATTCCTCGAGTCTCAAGGGCTGATCGACCCCGGGCGCTCCGACAGCGGCTACCGACAATTCGACCAGGAGGACTTGGCCCGGCTCCGCTTCATCCTCCAACAGCAGCGCGACCACTTCCTCCCGCTGAAGGTCATCAAGTCCAAGTTGACCCTCTGGGAGCGAGGCGAGGACCTCGGATCCCCTACCGCCGAGCCGGCATCCACCTTCGACTCGAAAGGTGAGCCGCTCGACCGTGACGACCTCCTCCGCCGCTCCGGGCTCTCGTCCAACGAGCTCGACGCCCTGATGGAGGTCGGCGTCCTGCGCTCCATCGGCGAGCCCGAGGTATTCGCTCCAGACTCAGGTATCGTCGCCACCGAGGCCAAGCGGCTGATGGACCAGGGTCTGGAGCCGCGTCATCTTCGGGCAGTGCGTCTCTCGGTCGATCGGGAGGCCGACCTGTTGCGGCAGCTCGCAGCGCCGTTGCTTCGGGCCAACAACCCCGAAGCACGGGCCAGGGCCAAGGACTTGCTCGAGTTGAGCGGGGGATCGGTTCAGGCGATGCATCGGGCGATGCTCGAGGACGAGCTCAAACAACAAATCACTTCATGAAGCATCTGGTTCGGGTCGTGGGGCTCCTTGTCCTGTTCACTCTGCTCGCCACTCCTGTGGCGGCGGCCCCGTTCACCTACCCCGCCCCAGTCCTTCAGACCTTCCCGGCGCCCGATGCCCCTCAGGTGACTGCCGCGTCGTGGATCCTCTACGACGAGTCGGCAGGAATCGTGGTCGCCGAGCACAACGCCGATGAGGAACGAGCCATGGCCTCGGTGACCAAGATCATGACCGGGCTGCTCGTCGTGGAGAACTCGTTCCCATCCGAGCCCGTGACCATCTCCGAACGAGCGGCCAACACGGGGGAGAAGGAGATCGAACTCGTGGCAGGGGAGACGCTGGAGATGGGTGCGCTTTTCAAGGCACTGATGATCCACTCCGCCAACGACGCCGCGACTGCCATCGCCGAGCATATCTCCGGATCCGTCGACGATTTCGTGTCGTTGATGAATCGGCGAGCCGCCGAGCTGGGGCTGACTCATACCTCCTTTGCCAATCCCCACGGACTGGACCAACCGGGCCACTACACCACCGCCCGCGACCTGCTCGAACTGGCCCGGATTGCAATGGCGCACCCGGAGTTCGCCGCGGTGGTTCACGCCAAGAAACTCGTCTTCCCGCCTGCTCCCGATGGGACCAACCGCACCGGCAGCTCGACCAACCTTCCGTTGTGGTCGTACGAGGGCACGCTGGGGGTCAAGACCGGCTTCACCAGCCAAGCTCTCCTGACCTATGTGGCCGCGGTCGAGCGCGATGGCCGGCGCCTCTACGCCGTGCTCCTCGGATCCGACGGGGAGCGGGCCCACTTCACAGACGCCAAAGAGCTCTTCGACTATGCCTTCGATGAGCTCGGATACTTCGGCGACGCGTCAACCGGTTCGCCCTACCTGGCCATGCACGGGCGACAGACCCCCGACCCGCTCGTCGAGCTCGGCAACATGGAGACTTTTGTCCATCTGGCCGGCCAGGGTCTGATGCTGGAGAGCCCGAGCCCGCTCCGTGACATCCCCGAGCCGGCACCGCCACCCATCGTCGAGGTGACCCGAAGCGCGGACCCGGGACCGAGAACGGTGCTGGATTCGATGCGTTACTGGCTGGATCGCACTATCGGGGCGGGATGACGAAGTTCGAGCACGCCGTCGAGGTCGTGACCGAACATGACATCGTGTCCCGGGTCGAGGAGTTGGGCCGGGCCATCACCGAGGACTACGCCGCCAGCGAGCCTCTCTTCGTGGTGGTGATGACCGGCTCCATACCATTCGCTGCCGATCTGGTCCGATCGGTCGACCTTCGCTGCGAGGTCGACTTCCTCGGGTTGAACCGGTTCGGGGAGAGCGGCCGGATCGGGATCGCCATGGATCTCTCGACTCCGGTGCTGGATCGGGACGTGATAATCGTGGAGGACATCACCGACACGGGTCTGACCCTGTCCGTCCTGCGCCGGATGATCATGGACCGCGGATCGCAGAGCGTCGCCACGGCCTCGCTGGTCGACAAGAAGGCCCGGCGAGTGACCGAAGTGCCGATCGAATACCGCGGCTTCGAGGTCGGAGACGAGTACCTGGTCGGTTACGGCATGGACTGGCAGGGTCTCTATCGCAACCTCCGCTCGATTTGGGCGGTGCTGAACATGGAGGCTTTCGTGGCCGAGCCCAGGGTCCTGGCCCGCGCCCTGGGCATGACCACCTGACCCGTTGGGCATAGCCCACCCGGTGATAACCTCGGGGGGTATGCCGGGTAACAAAGAGGCGCTCATCGCGATGGACGTGGTGGGAGTCCGGGTGGAGCTCCCTTCCAACCAGCCGATTGTCCTGCTCAGGGAGTCGGAGGGTGCTCGTTACCTGCCCATCTGGATAGGGGGCTCGGAGGCCACCTCCATTGCCACCGCTCTCGAAGGTGTCACTCCGCCACGCCCGCTGACCCATGACCTTATGCGCTCGGTGATCGATGCACTGGGGGCACTGGCGGTGCGAGTCGTGATCACCGAGATGCGTGAGTCTGTGTTCTATGCCGACCTGTCTCTCGATATCTCGGGGCGCGAGGTCCATGTGTCTTCGCGACCCTCCGACGCCATCGCACTGGCGGTGCGAACCGGGACCCCAGTCTTCGCCCTGCCCGCAGTACTCGAAGACGCCGGGGTCGTGTTCGAGGAGGAAGAGGAAAACGAGGAGGCCGAGGTCGCCCGATTCCGCGAGTTCCTCGAAGAGGCGACCATCGAGGACTTCCTCGGGGGCGAACCAGGGGATTGACGCGGTTTCTGCTGCGGGGGGGCGACCCCCCTGCACCCCCCGCTCAGGGTCAGGCCCACCCGCCCGCTCTGAACCGGGATGGCGATGACAGTCGGTTCACGCCTTTCCCCAGGGTTATCCACAGATTTCATTGACATGGGTCCCCCTAGGGGGTTAGCTTGCTCGCAACGGCGGAGTTACACGCTTGTAACCCGGAGGATTCATATGACCCAAGAGCGGGAATTGGGCTATCGCGCCCCTCAGGTCTGCAATGTGGTAGGCATCACCTACCGGCAGCTCGACTACTGGGCGCGCACCAACCTAATCTCCCCGTCGCTGCAGCAGGCGACCGGCTCAGGGTCACAAAGGCTCTACTCTTTCTCCGATGTGGTGCAGTTGAAGGTGATCAAGAGGCTCCTCGATGCTGGGATGAGTCTCAAGAAGATCCGTTCTGCGGTCGAGATCCTGCGCGAGCAGATGGACTCTGATCGCCCTCTCGCCGATGTCACGCTGCTGAGTGACGGCCAGACCATCTACGCCGCCCATTCCGAGCAGGAAGTCGTCGACGTCTTCCGCAGAGGCCAGGGTGTGTTCGGAATCGCCATCGGACCGGTGCAGGACGAGGTCGAGGGTGATATCCATCAGCTTTTTCCAGGAGATGAATTGGCCGGGGTCGTCGAGGCAGGAGCCACCTGATCACCGAACGCCTATCGGCCCACGAGACCGAGTTCGCTCACAACAGTGAGCGCCAGTTCGCACTCCTTCTCGACTTCTACGACGTCCCGTGGGACTACGAGCCGACGTCGTTTCCCATCGCCTGGGACGACGAGGGGAACCCGACCCGTTACTTCACACCGGACTTCTACCTGCCCGAGGACGACCTCTACATCGAGATCACCACGATGAGCCAGAAGCTGGTCACCAAGAAGAACCGGAAGCTGAGGGAGCTCAAGGAGCTCTATCCGGAGATCAACTGCAAGCTCTTCTATCAGCGCGACTACCTGAACCTGGTGGTCAAGTACGGTCTAGAAGGACCGGACCATCTCGAAGAGGCTCCGGCGCCCACGCGCATGCCGGGCCGTCCCGCCATCGTCCGACTCGAGGAGCGCGGCGAACGTCTCACCGGATGAACCGGTCGCCTCTCCATGAACTCAATGAGCGCCTGGGCGCTCGCTTTGTCGACTTCGGGGGCTGGGAAATGCCGGTCCAATACGAATCTGTGTTGGCCGAGCATCGGGCGGTGCGCACCGGGGCAGGTTGGTTCGACGTCACCCACCTCGGCCGATTCGAGCTGACCGGCGACGGGGCAGAGAAGGCCCTCCTCGGCCTCCTCTCCAACAACATCACCAGGATCGGGCCTGGGCAAACCCAGTACACACTGTTGCTGAACGACGACGGTGGGATCGTCGACGATCTGGTGGTGTGGTGGTGGGAGCCGGAGCGGTACTGGGTGTTCCCGAACGCAGCGAATCACGAGAGGGTCATGGGCGCCTTCGTCTCCGAGCCGGGTTGTGACGTGCGCGATCTGCGGGCAGACAGCGTGCTTCTCGCCGTCCAGGGTCCCGAGGCCCCGGCGCTCCTCGAGGAGTTGTTCGGTGCGGCGCCAAAGCGGTTTCGCACCGCGAGTCATCGATGGGATTCGGGGGAGGTTGGGCTGGCCGGGACCGGGTACACCGGCGAACGTGGGGGAGAGATCTGCGCCGCTCCCGACATCGGTGGCCGGCTGGCCGAGTCGTTGGTCGGGATGGGGGCTACTCCGTGCGGCCTCGGGGCACGGGACACGTTACGTCTCGAGGCCGGTCTTCCCCTGTGGGGCTCGGACATCGACGAGACCACCACGCCCATCGAGGCGGGACTCCTCTTCGCGGTTGCCATGGACCACGACTTCACAGGGAAGAAAGCCCTCGAGAGTCAGACGGAGGAGGGCCCGGCTCGTCGTCTCATCGGCTTCGTGCTCGACGACCGGGGCATCCCCCGTCATGGTTACCGGGTTCGCACCGCCCAGGGTGGGGGAGAGGTGACTTCGGGGAATTTGAGCCCGATCCTCGATCGAGGCATCGGTTTGGCCTATGTGGCGCCCGAGCCCGGTGCAGGGGACGTCATCGAGGTCGAGATCCGCAACCGCTGGGTTCCGGGCCGTGTCGCCAAGCCTCCGTTTCACAAGGATTAGCCCGTGGGGATTCGAATCGTCGATCGACCGGAGGTCCCGGATGGATACGGGGTCCAGGAGCAGGGCCCGTATCTCGAGTGGGCTACCGTCGAGGATTGGCTGGTCGAGTCCACCGAATATTGGCTGGCCACAACGCGCCCCGATGGCCGACCGCATGTCGTGCCTCGGTGGGGGGTCTGGCTCGACTCTCGTTTCTGGTACGACGGCTCGCCGATGACCCGTCATGCCCGCAATGTGAGCTCGAACCCCGCTTGTGCCCTCCACCTGGAAAGCGGCACCACGGTGACCATCATCGAAGGAGTCTCCCTCGAGTCGGAACCGATCAACGGCGAGCTCGGCGGGCGTCTCGCCGCCGAGTATTCCCGGAAATACGCCAAGGCCGGATACGAGCCTTCGCCGGACGCCTGGTCAGGTGAGCACGCGGGTGGAATGCGGGTGCTGACGCCGGATAAGGCAATTGCCTGGACCCAGTTTCCCACCGACATGACCCGCTACGTCTTTGGCTAGTCGCCATATCAGGGGCACTACCTCAATCAGAAGAGAGGCGGGATTCGGTAGCTTCGGTAGATGGAGCTGGGCCTGTTCGCCATGAACTATGGAACCTGTGCCGACCCGGGAGCCGCCGTGCGAGTTGCCCGGGCGGCCGAAGCCGCGGGGTTTGAATCTTTGTGGACCGGCGAACACGTCGTGCTGCCATACCCAGAGTCGGAGGCGTTCTCGATGCCGCCCGACCTGCCATTCCTCGATTCCATCACGGCGCTCACATTGTTGGCGACCGCCACCGAGCGGGTACGGATCGCAAGCGGGATCATTGAACTGCCCCTTCACAACCCGGTCCTCCTGGCGAAACAACTCGCCAGCGTCGACTTGATCTCCAACGGACGTCTCATCGCAGGCTTCGGAGCCGGCTACGTCGAAGTCGAATTCGACGCCGTGGGAGTCAGCCTGTCCGAACGCGGCGTGCGGATGGATGAGCACCTTGACGCACTGCTCGAGTTGTGGTCCGGCGATCCCCCCCACTACTCGGGCCAGACAGTCTCGTTCTCCCGGGTCGACGCCCACCCCCGGCCGATACAACCTGGTGGGCCGCCGATCGTTCTCGGCGGTGTCAAGGAGCCGGCGCGGCGCCGCGTCATCACCCGAGCCCACGGCTGGTACCTGTTCAATACCGACCTCGACTATGCCGCCGAGGCGATGCTCGTCATCAGCAGAGAGCACGAGCGTTGGGAGCGCCCCGCAGAGCTCGGTCCGCTCGAGGTGACCATGACACCCGTCGAGACATTCGACGGATCGACTCTGCACCGGTACGAGGAACTCGGCGTGCACCGCCTCGTCTTGCTCCCCCGACCGGACGCACCTCGCAGCCAACGACATCTCCCTGTCCCCGAACCAGAGATCCTCCGAAACATCGAACGAGCAGCGGCGCTTCTATAACGGCTTCGACGGATCCGTTGAATCAACCCCCACTTCTCACTGATTCGACAAGTATCGCTAGGGCGATCAGGTCCATGCGGCTGTGGAGCTCGGCTTTTCTGAGCAGACTCTTCACGTGCGATTGAACAGTCGAGGTCGACACGTGCAGTTCAGCCGCAAGGTCGGCGTCGGTCGTCAGTCCTTGTCCGATGAGTGCCAGCACCTCGCCCTCGCGGTTGGTGAGACGCAGACTCCGTGGGTCTACATGGCGCACCCGTTCGAGAAGCGAAGCAGATAGTCGCTCGGAGGCCTCCATTGAGGCGGCGAGCCTCTTCAACGTGACAAAGGCCCCGAAAAGCAGCGTCAGGACGATCAAGGATTGAGTGAGCTGTAGGTCACCCGTAACCGTCTCACCAGCCGAATCCGGAAGCCATCCGACCGAACCCGCCTGAAGGGCCAGTCTCTGGATCGAACCCAGAACCAGGGCCCCGCAGGCGAGGGCGACAATCGCCCAGAGGCGCCTGACCCAGACGTATCTCTCACGACGTCCGAGCTTGATGCTCATTATCAAGAGAACGAGAAACGCCAGTGAGTTGACGACTACCAGGCCTAGTCGTAGGTATTCCACGTTCACAACGGTAACGGTGTCTCAGCCGGAGGCCTGACGAGGCAGGTTCCCCCGGTCTCGGGACGCATTTCCCCGGGACAGGGGACCTCAATCCCCTATCGAGGGGATAGACAAAATGACACACCTCAGGCAGGTTCGCCGGGTCCATCAACGTGGTGACGGCGTGACCGTTGATCGTCGTCGCATCGATACAGAAGGAGATCAAGAGGTGCGCGTGACGACTGCCAAGCTGAGTAGGGGGGCTGCCCTTTGCGCAGTGCTGTCCGGCCTGCTGTACGTCGGTATCCAGTTCATACACCCCGAAGAGACAGTCGAAGCTGTGAGTACCGACTCATGGGTAGTCGTTGCCCTCCTTACGGTGGCAATGGCCCTTCTCGGTCTGATAGGTGTAACTGCGATCTATCTTCGCCAGACGGAAGAAACCGGCGTACTCGGGCTCCTCGGCTATCTCTTCCTCGGGCTGTTCTTCCTGCTCCCGATCGCTTTCTCGTTCGCAGAGGCCTTGATCCTGCCGCTCGTCGTCAGCGATGCTCCTGGGTTCGTTGAGAACTTCAACGGGCTCTTCAACGGTCAAGGCACCGACGGCACGCTTGGAGCCCTGGAATCGATCTCAGTGGTCGCCGGCGTGCTGTACCTCGCAGGCGGAGTGCTATTCGGCATCGCGGTCCTCCGGGCACGGATCCTGTGGTCCTGGGCGGCAATCCTCCTGATAGTCGGGGCGGTAATCGCACCGCTCACCGCACTGGTTCCCCACGAAGTGGGCAGGTTCGCTGCGGTCCCTGTGGGCGTTGCCCTCATTGGCCTTGGCCTCTCTCTCTGGATTGATCGGAAAGAGGCAACTTCGAGAGAGTCTCTGGGGATGCCGGCGTCGCCGACTACCCAACCCGCGGTATAGGGAATATGACAAGGGCCCGGTCGGCGCTCGCGAGCCGACCGGGCCGGCGCGCTCGATAGGACTCGGTAGGAACCTCCAAGAGGGAGACGACTCATGGCAAGCGGCACTCTCGCAAGCACAGGCGCCGACAAGGACGGGATCCCCATGGACTCGATGAAAACCGATCAGCGGAATGCCCGGATCTTCGGGGTGCTGTTCATCCTCACTTTCCTCACATCGATCCCGGCGTCTTTTCTCTTCCAGTCGGCTATCGACGACCCGGCCGGTTACCTCGCTGGTGGCGGAAACGACAACCAGATCTTCCTGGCAGTGGTGTTGGAGTTTTTTCTCATCCTCGCCAACGTCGGAACGGCCGTCGTCCTCTACCCGATCGCCCGGCGACAGAGCAAGACTCTCGCAATCGGGTACGTCGCAGCTCGAATCATCGAATGCGTCTTCATTGCCGCCGGAATCATCTTTGTGCTCGGGATAGTGAGCCTGCGCCAGGACTCACCGGGTGCAACCGACCTCGCCGTGTCGCTTGCGGCGCTCAAGGAATGGACTGCCCTGTTCGGCCCCGGATTGGTCGTCCCCTTTGGGAATGGGCTGATACTCGGCTACCTGATGTACAAGTCCGGCCTCGTACCGCGGCGGATGACCTGGTTCGGATTGATCGGCGGTCCCATCCTTCTGATTGGGAACCTCGTCACGCTCGTCGAGGGGTGGGGAGCAAGCAGCGCCGTTCCGGCTCTCCTGGTAGCCCCGGAGTTCATCTGGGAGGCCTTCCTGGGCATCTACTGCGCGATCTGGGGCTTCCGGCGCGACTCACCGATACTCCAGACGAGCGCCTCTTGACCTCGGAAGTCAAGCCGACGCCTGGCCCGGATTCATCGAGCGACGCCGTTGGGGAAGGTCTGGCGCGGCTGCTGGCCCTGTCTGGTGTCGCGTTGGGGTTTTTCTGGTCTTCGGCTGGTTTCTCAGCGGTGGCGACGCTCCGGATTACACGGCGGCCAACCACGACTGGATCGAGTGGGCCGTAGACAATCGGTCCAAAGGCGGCATCGGCGCATTCCTAACACTGCTCGCCGGCTTCGCTTTCCTGCTTTCGCCGGGACAGTCCGAAACCTGCTCGGGCCTGCGGAGATCGCGATCCGCGGCTCCGCGCAACTCGCGAACGCCGGGTTCGCCGGAGCGATCACGGGCATCGTCGGTGTCACGATGGCGATCGTCATTCTTGGTGCTGCGACCTCCGTTGGTGCCGATGCTGAGCCCATCGTGAGTCGCGCCGTGACTACTGCGTCGGCCGGGCCGTATCTAATCGCCACGATGGGCTTCGCCACGTTGCTCGGCGCTGCGGGACTGCTGACGTTGCAAACGGAGCGTTCGCACGTTGGACCGGGATCGTGGCGCTCCTGGGCGCAGTCGCATTTCTCATCACCTTCATGACTGTCCTCGAAGGGACCGGCGAGGACAGAATGTTCGGCTACGGCTACCTGCCTGGCATCGTGGCACTCGTGATCTGGGCGATTGCTACCAGCGCCGCGACGTACCGCGCGCTGACAGGACGCGGGGCATATCCAGGGTCGACGTAGCAGGCACCAACCGACTCCTAGGATTCCACGGACCAGAGCGAGGGAGCGTCAACTTGCCCAGCAGCGCGCGGCCGGTGCCAACCGAGGGAATCGGCATCGAGCTGGTCAGGGATTGGGCCCCACAAACGGCTCCGAAGGGTCACATCGTCCTGGTTCACGGCATCGCGGAACATTCCGGGCGGTATGAGCGCACCGGTTCCCTCCTCGCCGACGGGGGGTTCTTCGTCCGTTCCTTCGACCTGATCGGATTCGGCGGAACGGGGGGCGAGCGTGGCGACATCGACGATTGGTCCCGCTATCACGATCAGATCCAGATCCACGTGGATTGGTCCCGGGAACAGGGAGGGCCCGTGGTCCTCATGGGCCACTCGATGGGGGGGAATCTGGCCCTCGGTTATGCCCTTTCCGGCCGCCCGGCGCCGGACCTGTTGGTGCTGAGCGCACCTGCCCTGGGTGGCGGCGCCGGTTGGCAGCGTGCCCTGGCCGGCGTGGCGTCGCGACTCGCCCCGACGGTTGCCATTCCTAATGCGCTGAACGGAGATCAGCTCTCCAGGGACCCGGCAGTCGGGGAGGCCTACTTCTCCGATCCCCTGGTGTATCAAAAGTCGACGACGCGGCTCGGTGCCGCTCTGTTCGAGGCGATGGACGAGTTGAAGGAGAGCCTCTCCGACCTCGACATTCCGACGCTCGTGTTACACGGTGGTGCAGACACGATCGTCCCCCCGCAGTCGACCGCTGTGCTCGAGGAGCTGCCCAACGTGGAGCGAAGGCTTCTGCTTGGTCTGCGGCACGAGATCCTGAACGAGCCGGAGGGACCGGAACTGGTCCAGGACATCATGGACTGGATCAACGGCCGGATCTGAGTCGTGCCCCTGCCCAATGCGTTGGCTCGTTTCAACCGGGTGGTGACCAATCGGATCAGCCGCCCTTTGTCCTCGAGGCTGCCGTGGTTCGCCGTGATCGTGCACAAAGGGAGGGTGTCGGGGATGGAGTACCGGACACCGGTCAACTGTTGGCTCGACGACACAACCGCGATCGTGGCACTGACCTATGGCCCACAGACCGACTGGCTGAAGAACCTGGCCGCGTCTGGTGGCGGGTCCTTGCTCACAAAGGGTGAGAGCTACGAGGTGGGGCCGCCGGTCGTGATCGGGTCAGAAGGCATGATCCGGATGCCTGCCATCGTCCGACCCATGTTGCGGATGATCGATGTCGACCACTTCGCCGTCATGCCGCTATTCAGGCAGGATCTGCCCACCTGATGAGGACCTTGCCCGACTCGTTCGAGGCGGTTGCCTCGAAGGCCGCCTCGAAGTCGTCGACCTCGAAGCGATGGGTGATCACCGGTGAGATGTCGACCCCGGATTGGATGAGGACGTTCATCTTGTACCAGGTCTCGAACATCTCCCGCCCGTAGATCCCCTTGAGGTTGAGCATGTTGAAGATCACGATGCTCCAGTCGATGGGGAACGGATCGGTGGGTATCCCGAGGATGGCGACGTTGGCGCCGTGAATCGTGTTCTGGAGGATGTCCTCCATAGCCGACGGACTGCCCGACATCTCGAGGGCCACGTCGAAGCCCTCGGTCATTCCCAGCTCGAGCTGGACGTCTTGAAGGTCTTCCGCCCGGATGTCGACGGCCCGGGTGGCCCCCATTCGCTTGGCGAGGTCGAGCCGGAACGTGTTCACATCGGTGATCACGACGTTCCGGGCCCCGGCCTGGGCGACCACGGCGCACGCCATGAGGCCGATCGGGCCTGCCCCGGTGATGAGCACGTCCTCCCCGAGCACCTCGAACTCAAGGGCAGTGTGGACCGCATTGCCGAAAGGGTCGAAGATTGCGGCGATATCGGGGTCCAGCCCTTCCTGATGACGCCAGACATTCGACTTGGGGATGAGGACATAGTCGGCGAAGGCACCGGGCAGGTTGACCCCGATCCCACGTGCGTCGTAGCAGAGGTGGCGACGACCGGCGAGACAGTTGCGGCATCGATTGCACACGACGTGCCCTTCTGCGCCGACCAGCTCGCCGACTTCGAAACCCGACACGTTCGGGCCGAGGCCGACGATCTCACCGGAGAATTCGTGGCCAACGGTCATCGGGGTCGGGATCGTCTCCCGGGCCCACTCGTCCCAGTTGAAGATGTGGAGGTCGGTGCCGCAGATGCCGGTGGTGAGAACCCGGATCAGGACGTCGTCAGCCCCGGGCTCGGGGACCGGGACATCTTCCAGACGCAGCCCCACCTCGTCGGCATGCTTGACCAGGGCCCTCATTTCCGCCTGCTGATGCTCATCGTCTATCAGCACGTTAAATCAGGCGCGATCGATGTTCGCTGGAATCGGACAGAGTGATCTCGCGGCTGTGGCACGATTGCGGTGTGCAAGAAAGTCTCGGTGGCCGCCTGCTGGTGGCGACGCCCCTCCTGATCGATCCCAACTTCTGGCGGACCGTGGTGCTCCTGCTCCAACACGACCAAGAAGGGAGCATCGGCGTGGTGCTAAATCGGCCCACTGTGGAGCAGGTCGAAACCCACATCCCGGTGTGGGGGCCGGTGGCGGCCAAGCCCGGGACGGTGCATTTCGGCGGCCCCGTGGACCCGCGGATCGCCATCGGGCTCGCCACGGGGCAGATTGGTGAGCCGACCGGTGTTCCCGGGCTCAGCATCGTCGACCTCGAGACGTCTCCCGGCCCGGAGCTGGCGGCGGTGCGCATCTATTCCGGGTATGCCGGCTGGGGTCAGGGACAGCTCGAGGCCGAGATCGCCGAAGGCTCCTGGTACGTCGTCCCCGCTGCACCCGACGATCCCTTCGACCGGCCCGAGGGCCAATGGTCCCGGGTCCTCCGCCGCCAGAAGGGCCACCTCGCCCTGGTCTCCACCTTCCCCGACGACGTCGACCTCAACTGACCAACGCGTAAGGATTAGCCCCCGGCCCGGTGCCGGGCCGTCCTACCCTGACCACCGATGACCACGACCGCTCCCAAGCTGAGACCGAGTCTGAAGCGCAAGGCGCCCGGGCTGCTGGTGGAGAGGGGGCTGCGGGAGACGGGGATGGACATCATCGTGGGGATGGACGAGGTGGGAAGAGGGTCGTGGGCGGGTCCCTTGACCGTTGGCGCCGCCATCGTCCCCCTCGACCGACGCGTCTACAAGATCAGGGACTCGAAACTCTTGAACGAAGACGAGCGCGAGGCGCTGTTCGACCGCATCGCCGGTTGGTGTCACTCCTGGGCCGTTGGCCATGCCACATCGGAGGAGTGTGACTTGCTCGGCATGTCCGATGCCCAGCGATTGGCGGCCCAGCGGGCGCTCGACACCCTCGGCGTCGTACCCGACCATGTGCTGCTCGATGGCAAATGGGACTTCGTGGGTGGCTCGACCACCCGCATCGTCAGAGGTGATCGCACCTCCCTGTCCATAGCCGCCGCCTCGATACTGGCCAAGGTGAGCCGGGACCGCCTGATGCGGGAGTGGGCCGAGCATCACCCGGGCTACAACTTCGAGGCGAACAAGGGTTATCCCTGCCCGGTGCACAAGGCGGCGCTGCAGGCGTGGGGGCCGACCGCCATCCACCGTCGCTCGTGGGTGTTCATGGACCACCTGGTGTGGAACGGTCTGGAGCGATACCACCGTCCCGAGCCCCAGATGGCCCTTCCCTTCGAGGACTAGAACCGGCGGACTCCCTGTGCTGCTCACGGATACCGATCAGGCATTCCTCCACGGTGAGGCAGGAGAGGCGACTCGGGTGGCCATGGAACTGCTCGTCGCCATCGCCGAGGCCGAAGGAGCACCCCAACTATTGGACATCTCCGCCGCTCACATCGACGGCGGCCTGTACCACGGTCAGGCCGGTCTCGACTTCGCCCGCTCCCTGGTCGACGGCGGCGGTCGGGTCGCGGTGCCAACGACTCTCAACGTCTCGTCGCTCGACCTCCTCCACCCCGACCTGTACCGGGGAGATGCCGGGGTGGCGAGGGCGGCGCGCGAGCTGATGGACGCCTATTTGGAGATGGGATGCGCCCCGAGTTGGACCTGTGCCCCCTATCAGCTGCCCGACCGCCCCGCGATCGGCGAGCAGATCGCCTGGGGAGAGTCGAACGCGATCGTGTTCGCCAATTCGGTGCTCGGAGCCAGGACCGCTCGCTACGGGGACTTCCTCGACATCTGCTGCGCGCTGACCGGGCGCGCCCCGAAGATCGGTCTCCACACCGACGAGGGGAGGAGGGCGACGCTCCGGGTCGACCTCGACCTCCCCGATGGGCTCCTGCACGACGACCTCATGTACCCCGTCCTCGGGCATGTCCTCGGTCAGGTGGCCGGCACCGACATCCCCGTGATCGTCGGTCTCGACGAGCGGGCCACCGAGGATCGGCTCAAGGCCTTGGGGGCGGCCGCGGCTTCTACAGGAGCGGTCGGCATGTTCCACGCAGTCGGGGTGACACCCGAGGCGACGACGGTGGAGGATGCGACCGGTGGCCTACCTCCGGAGCGAACAATCGTCGTCGGAGTCGGCGACCTGGTCTCGGCTCGGGCCTCACTCAGTGCGGGAGCCGGGCGCCTGGGGGCGGTGAGCGTCGGCACCCCTCATTTCTCGATAGCCGAGCTGAACGCTCTCGCCCGTCTGGTCGAAGGTCGATCGACGATCGTGCCGTTCTTTGTCAACACCTCGCGTCACGACATCGGGGAAGCGGAAAAGTCGGGATCCCTGGCCATCATCGAGAGTTTCGGCGCGACCCTCGTCACCGACACTTGCACCTACATCACACCGATCATGGGCGACGTCCGCGGTGTGGTGATGACCAACTCCGGCAAATGGGCCTTCTACGCCCCGGCGAACCTGGGTGTGGATGTGGTGCTCGCCGGTCTTGCCGACTGTGTCGCCTCGGCCGTGAGTGGTGACATCACGATGAGCGCCGATTGGTGAGCGTCGAATACCGGGTCCTGGTGGAGGGCACCGCAGCCGGCCGTTTTCTGCGCCTCACCGAGCCGCTGTCCCTGTGGGGAGGATTCGAGCCGGAGACGGGGCTCATCGTCGACCCCCACCACCCTCAGGTCGGTCAGAGCATGACCCGTGCCATCGTGGCCATGCCCCACGGCCGGGGCTCCAGCTCCTCCTCCTCGGTGTTGGCCGAAGCCCTGCGTCTGGGGACCGGCCCGGCCGGGTTCATCCTCGAGTCTCCCGACTCGATCCTGGTCATCGGATCATTGGTCGCCAACCGTCTCTACGGCACCGTTTGCCCGATAGTGTGCGGCCACCTGCCCGAGGGGTCGACAGGGACCTGGGTAATCGACCACAATCTCGTCTCATCCGATTCAGGGCACGGAACGAAGCCCGACCGGACGTGAGCAGGGTTCGTCGGGGTATGTAGAAATTGGGCCGATTTGCCGATGGAATACCGAATGAGTGGCATTGAAGAGC
This sequence comes from Acidimicrobiia bacterium, assembly GCA_050742015.1. Lineage (GTDB taxonomy): Bacteria > Actinomycetota > Acidimicrobiia > Spongiisociales > ZC4RG35 > JARDZU01. Next base: position 10,327 of record JBOGEV010000220.1, on the reverse strand, counting down.
TGCAAGCCTTCTTCAGGCGCATGCCCGTGGCCTTCTATCGCACGTCGACGACGGGCGAGTTGATCGCGGGCAACCCGGCCCTGGCGCACATTCTCGGCTTCGAATCTGTCGAGGAGATGATGGACCAGTTGCGCACGGTGGAGACCATTTACATGGACCCAGGGCAACGCGCCGACTGGTTGGAACGTATCGCAACCGAGGGTGTGATCCTCGACTTCGACGTCCACCTGTCCCGACCCGACGGACGGGGCATCTGGGTTCGTGACTCCGCCCGGGCCGTGATGGACGAGAACGGTGAGATCCAGTACTACGAAGGCTCGCTCATCGACGTGACCGACAAGTTCGAGGCGGAAAAAGACAAGGACGACTTCATCGCAACCGTGTCCCACGAGTTGCGCAATCCGCTGGCCGCCATGCTCGGCCTTGGCCAGGAGCTCGCCGACCATTACGACACGTTCACCGACGAGGAGCGCCGGGAGATGGCACAGATGATCGCCCGTCAGGCGGACGACGCCTCATGGCTGATCGAAGATCTGCTCGTTGCATATCGGGACAACCTGAGCCAGGTGTCGGTCTCGGTCCAGGAGTTCGACGTCACCAAGGAAATCGAACGCGTCCTCGAGGTGGTCGACTTCCCGATCGACATCAAGGTCCTGCAAGGCTCGTCCCAGATCAAGGCCGACCCACGACGGACCCGGCAGATCTTGCGCAACCTCGTCTCGAATGCGATGCGTTACGGCGGCAACGTGATCCAGGTCAGCATCGACAAGGCCGGGGATCGGCGCGAGGTGAAGGTCCAGGACTCAGGCGAACCCATCCCTGATTACGACGTTGAACGCATCTTCCGCGCCTACGAGCGGGGGACGGCAGTGCCTCACTCTGCATCCGTGGGCCTCGGCCTCAATGTCGCCCGGCGCCTCGCCCGGCTCATGGACGGGGATCTCACCTATCGCCACGAGGGAGACTGGTCGGAGTTCGTGCTGTCTCTGCCATCGGCTTGACAGCGCGGCCCTCCTACGATCATCCGATGCGCGTACTGGTAACCGGGGGAATCGGGTTCATCGGCAGTCACACCGTGGTCTCTTTGATCGAGGCCGGGCACGAGCCGGTCATCGTCGACAACCTCTCGAACGCGAAACGTTCGGTCATCTCCCGCATCGGCCGGATCGTCGGCCACCAGCCCGAGTTCGTCGAGGCCGACGTGCGGGATCTCGACGCCATGGGAAAGGTCCTCCAGGCGGGTTTCGACGCATGCATCCACTTCGCGGCGTTGAAGGCCGTTGGGGAGTCGGTCGAGAAGCCATTGCTCTACTACGACAACAACGTCGGTGGCACATTTACCCTGCTCGAAGCTCTCAACGCTGCCGGAGTCAAGAAGTTCGTGTTCAGCTCATCGGCGACCGTCTACGGGGACCCCGATCCCGAAGATCTCCCTCTGCGCGAGTCGACCCCGGTGGGCACAGCCACCAACCCGTACGGCTGGACCAAGATCATGATGGAGCAGATCCTGCGGGACGCCCATGTCTCCGACCCCGAGTGGTCGATCTCACTGCTCCGATACTTCAACCCGGTCGGAGCCCATCCCTCAGGGCTCATCGGTGAAGACCCGTCAGGAATCCCCAACAATCTGATGCCATACGTGGCCAAGGTGGCCGCCGGGGATCTGGCAAGAGTCAGGGTGTTCGGCGCCGACTACCCGACGCCGGACGGCACCGGAGTCAGGGATTTCATCCATGTCGTCGACGTCGCCGAGGGGCATGTTCGGGCATTGGAGCGACACGCCGATGAGGTGGGTGTCTTCACCTACAACCTGGGTACTGGCCGTGGGCACAGTGTCCTGGAGGTGATCACCGCCTACGAGCAGCAGTCGGGACTGCCAGTTCCGTATGAGATCGCCGACCGCCGAGCCGGCGACGTGGCCGCGAACTGGGCAGACGCATCCAAGGCACAGGCCGAGCTCGGTTGGAAGGCCACCAGGAGCCTCGAAGACATGTGCGCCGACTCCTGGCGCTGGCAACAGACCGCTAACTAGTGGCCTCGCCTCGGTGAACGACCTGCTCGACTCGACCCGGCGCTGGATCGCGGGCGATCCCGATCCTGACACGAGAAGGTCGCTCCAGGCTCTCGTCGAGGCCAACGACGAGGGCGAGTTGGCGAAGGCGATGGGGGAGCCACTCACCTTCGGCACGGCCGGGATCCGGGGAGAGGTAGGCCCCGGATCGGGGCGGATGAACCGGGCAACGGTCATCCGGACCACGAGAGGGTTGGCCGACTATCTGCTGAGCCGCCACGGCGGGCCACCGTCGACCCCGGTGGCCCTTGGTTTCGACGCCCGACCCGACAGCAACACCTTCGCAGAGGACGCATCCGGTGTTCTGGCCGCTGCCGGGATCGCCGTCAGGTACTACCCCAAGGTCACCCCCACGCCCCTGGTGGCCTTCGCCGCGAAGCACCTCGATTCGCCCGCAGCCGTTGTCATCACTGCGAGTCACAACCCGCCGGCAGACAACGGTTACAAGGTATACGACTCCAACGCCGCCCAGATCATCCCGCCCACCGACGACGATATCGCCGCAGCCATCGCCCAGGTCGGAGCGGCAGCCGATGTGCCCCGGATCGAATCGACGTTCTCCGGTGCCTCGGACCTGGTGACTCCCATGCCGCCGGAGATGCTCGAGATCTATCGCAGGGAGGTGGATGCGGCTCGACCCAACCCCCAGGCCTCCGAACTGAAGATCGTCTACACGCCGCTCCATGGGGTTGGGGGTGAAGTCCTGCTCAGCGTGGCCGCTGCGGCCCACCACACAGGTCTGATCCCGGTACCGGAGCAGGCCCAACCCGACGGTGCATTCCCGACGGTGACGTTCCCGAATCCGGAGGAGCCCGGTGCCCTCGATCTGGCCCTCGAGTTGGCCGGCGAAGTCGATGCAGATCTCCTCCTGGCCAACGATCCCGACGCCGACCGTCTGGCGGCAGCCGTGCCAACGGCGGGGGAGTGGCGCTTGCTCAGCGGGAACGAGTTGGGTGCGCTGCTCGGTGACTATGTGCTGCGCTACTGGCGAGGGCCGGAGCGGCCGATCGTGGTCAACTCGGTGGTGTCGAGCCCGATGCTGGGCCGGATCGCGGCAAAGCGAGGCGCCGTTCACGAGACCACCCTCACCGGTTTCAAGTGGATCATCAACGCCGGACTGGCGCTGGAGGAGCGGGGCGAGGGGCAATTCGCGTTCGGATACGAAGAGGCCCTCGGTTATTCGGTGGGCCGAACCGTCCGGGACAAAGATGGGATCGCGGCGGCCATAGTCCTGGCCGACCTCGCCGCCGAAGAGGCCAGCGCGGGGCGTGATGTGCTCGATCGTCTCCACGACCTGTGGGACGAGGTGGGGTTGTGGGTCAGTGCCCAACATTCGATCGTCGAGACCGGCCCCGAGGGTCAGCAAGCCCTGTTGTCAGCAGTCGACAAGGTCGGGGAGAGTCCGCCGTCGGACTTGCTCGGGATGGAGGTGACCGCGGTCACCGACTACCGGGTGGGGGAGGGGGGCCGGCCGGTCTGGCTCGGGGCACAAGACCTGGTCGAGCTGACACTGGGAGAAACGGGCAGGATCCTGGTCAGGCCCAGCGGCACCGAGCCCAAACTCAAGATCTACGTCGATCTCACCGGCAACACCGAGCCCGATCATGCGGCAGCACATGACCATCTGCTGGCCCGGGCCCAGAAAACGGCGGCCGCGATGGGGGAGTGGCTCGCGGTGTGACCCGAAATTGTCATCGAGAACCGCGCTGAACGCGGCCAATCGCGACAATTTCGAATAGGGATCAGCGGGCCGATCCGCGGTCGCGCTGGCGGTACAGGTACAGCCACCCCAGCCCGTGGATCGCGACGCCGAGAAGGAGCACGGCGGTGACAACCGGATACCCCGCGATGAGCCCGGCGATGGCTGCTACCACCGCAAAGCAGACCAGGGCTACCCGCACGCCATTGAGGGGGCCGAACATGACTTCGAGCCTATCGCAGCGACATCACTGCGTCTCCGGGTTGACCCGGACCGGGGTTTAACCTGGCGGCGAATGCGGCCTCTTCTTCTGGCTCTTGTCGTCCTGAGCGGGGCCTGTTCCTCAAGCACGGACGCTGCGGACACGACTCTCCTCCCACCGGATGGTCTTGCGACCACCATGCCGACCACCACGACGACGGCGCCCGCCACCACGACTACGACGACGCAAGCGGAGTCCGAGCCCACCTTCGCCGAGCTCGCCGCCGATGCGTTGGTGACTCCGACCGGCGTAGTCGTGGCCATCCTCGAGCAGACCATGAATGGTTATCTGGTGCGAACACCCTGTGGCGAGGAGACCGTTGTCGGACAAGGGACCTCGATCGGGGGAGTGAGTGTCGTGATCGACCCCGGTCACGGCGGGCTAGTCGACACCGGGGCGGTAGGGCAGAACGGCCTGATGGAGAAGCACCTGAATCTCGAGGTCTCCCAGGCGGTGCAGTCCAAACTGATCGTGAGGGGTATTTCGGTCTTGCTCACCCGCACCGCCGACTACGCCACCGTCCTCGGGGTCAGAGCGGCGTTGGCCGACCATGTGGGCGCCGACCTCATTCTTTCGGTACATCACAATGCCCCCACCCCCGGGCCCTCAACCCGGCCCGGCAGCGAGATCTTCGTGCAAAGCGACTCTGCCGATTCGAGACGGCTGGGTGGCCTGGTTTGGGACCGGGTGGTCGAGGCCCTGTCGACCTTCGACATCGCCTGGACCGCAGCGCCCGATGCCGGGGTCCTGACGGTGCTCAGCACCCGCGGGAACGACGCCTACGGGATGATCAGGGGCCCGGAGACGGTCAGCGTCCTCGCCGAGCTGGGATATATCTCCAGCCCGCCCGAGGCCGAGCTGTTTGCGACCAATGAATATGTCGAAGCCGCTGCGGAGGCGCTCGCCGATGCGATCGAGGCATTTCTGGGCACCGACGAGCCAGGGTCGGGATTCGTGGCTGCGCCCCGGGTGTTCAACCCGCAGCCCGGGATCGGGGGAAGTGTTTGTGTCGACCCGGTCCTCGAGTAGGCCAAGAGCCGTAAGCACGTCGTGTTCAGGCACATGGATCCATGGCGAGCCAACTTGACATAACGTGGATTATGGGCGAAGCAGCCAGGCGGACCGGTCGGGAACAAACCCTCCCCGAGTGGCGTTGATCACGGGCACACCCTCTCCCAGGAAAGGCTGAGACATGGCCACGGTGGCCCTGACCAAAGAGACCTTCGACCAGACCATTCAGGACAACGAGACGGTCCTCATCGATTTTTGGGCGGAATGGTGCGGTCCTTGCCGCTCTTTCGCCCCGACCTACGAGACGACTTCGGAGAAGCATCCCGACATCGTCTTCGCCAAGGTCGACACCGAGGATCAGCCGGAGCTGGCTGGAGCCTTCGGGATCCGTTCGATTCCCACCCTCATGGTGTTCAGGGACCAGATCGTGCTCTACGCCCAGCCTGGCGCCATCCCCGGCAACATGCTCGAGAATCTCATCTCGCAGGTCAAGGAGCTCGACATGGACGACGTGCGGGCCAAGATCGCCTCACAGGAAGACGGTCACGCCCATGACCACGAGCATGAGCACGACGAAGATCACGAGCACGCCCACTGATCGGGCTGACCAGCTATTCGGCCGAGCTGCATGACACGCTCAGTGTCTGCACATTCCCGGCCGGCAACGACTCCACCTTGGCATCCACCTGACAGTTGGCGTACGGGCCGTCCGCAGTCGTGAAACGGCCCCTGGCCTCCTCCGTCGACTGTATGGGGCGCTCAACGAACAGGAAGGGCTCCGGTGCGGTGGTGACCCCCTCGATGTCGGTGCCCTCGATGAAGTGGGAGCGAATGTAGGCACCGGTGTCTCCCCCGGCCCGTCCATCCCGATCGGGTATTCCCTTGACGACAAAACGAGCGGCAAGGCTCTCTTCCTGCTCGAAGGCCGGCTCGCACCACGAACGTTGCAGGGTCAGGTCGCAGTTGACGGTGATACCCACTCCGGCGGCGATGATTATTCCCCCCACCACTCCCCCGCCGACGACAGCTCGCCGGCTCGACCCGGGGGCGCCCCACCACGCGGCCAGCGAGGTGACGAACCCGACGAGAAGAGCGGCCCACCCCAGCCTCACCCAGGTGCGCGAGGAGCTGTCATCAGCGGTGAGCCCGATCACCACCACCGCACCGAATACGGCGAAGGCGGTGAGGAGCCACCTGATGACCCTTGCCCGTTGCGGATCGCTGCTCTTCAGGGAGACCACACCGAAGATCAGCAAAGCTACGGCGATCACCAGCACCGTCCATTCGAGGAACCTCGATCCACCGGGCGTAAGAACGAGGATCACGCCCCAGGCCGAGAAGCCAGCCGCGGCCAGAACCAACAACAGCGAAGGCAGACGTCCCGAGCTCATGATCCGGCTCTACGACGGCTTCCGGTAGACCGAGACGTGTTGACCGGACTGCTCGGTGAAAGGCCGACGGTCGTACCAGCCGAACCTGTCCTCGAGCTCGAGACCGGCGATCCTGGCCATCAGGTCCATCTCCGCAGGCCATGCATAACGAACGGTCACGGGAAGGACCACCGTCGACCCGTCATCCAACCGCCGGACGTGATGGGAGGTCACCATTTGGCCCACCGGATCGTGGATCGAGAGCTCGTAGGCGTGCGTTTCGTTCGATGTGATGCTTTCCACGGCCATCCTCGTCTGATGATGGTCAAATCGCCTCAAGTCGGGCACGAAGGCGTCGAGCACGAAACGCCCACCGGCCTCCAGGGCCCGTGCCGTGTTGAGGAAGCAGTCGACCTGGCGTTGTTGGTCGAGCAAGGCGAACAATGTGTTGAATGCCAGGTAGACGAGCGGAAAGGTGGCGTCCACGGGGACATCGGCGAAGTCGCCCTTCTTGACCTCGATCCCCTCACCACCAGGTTTTGCGCGGAGCAAGGCGATCATGTCATCTGAGATCTCGACGCCGGTCACCTCGACCCCGGCCTGACTCAGAGGCAGGCCGATCCGACCTGAGCCGATGGCCAACTCGAGGGCACGGGGAGGGATACCGGCGAACGGGCGCAGGAAGCGGACCTCGGGCTCCACATCGGTGTAGAGCTCGTCGTAGTACGGGGCCCAGGTGGCTCCGTAGGTCTCGATGTCGTACTCGCTCACGATCCAAACTCTGGCAGGTGACGGCAGGATTCGATAGCCAATTGCCTACGCTCCCCCCATGCCGGCGGAGCAAACGGTCGTGGAGTCGATGACGTCGCTCGGGATCGTCTACGAGGAAATGGCGTGCGATCCGGCCCTGGCCGACACCGCTGCCTTTTGTGAGGCCTACGACGTGCCCTTGGACAAGTCGGCCAACACGATTCTGGTGGCGTCTCGCAAACCGGAGGGGCAGATGGTGGCGTGTCTGGTGCTCGCAACCACCCGACTGGACGTCAACGGGGTGGTTCGTCGTCGGATGGGAGTCAAGAAGGCCAGTTTTGCCAACGCGGAGCAAACCCGAGAGGTCACCGGGATGGAGATCGGTGGGGTGACCATCTTCGGCCTCCCCGCAGGTCTCCCGGTCTGGATCGATCCCCAGGTCTTGGAGAACGACTGGATCGTCATCGGAGCCGGATCACGCAGCGCCAAGATCCGCCTCGACCCCGGACAGCTCCCCGGGCTCGACGGATTCGAGTTGGTCCCGGACCTGGCTGGAGAGCGTTCAGCCTGACCGGCGGGCGGTGCGCCGGATCAGGAAGAAGTAGCCGACCAGCCCGATAAGGGCGAAGCTGAACCACTGGATCGCATAGGCGAGGTGGGACCCCTCGTCGTCAAATGTCGGAGCCGCGGCCGGAATCGGTAGCTCGGCCCCATCGCCCTCGAGGAGGGAGAGGTACACCGGGTCGAGTTGGTATGGGACCTGATGTTGGATCCGGTCGATGTCGACCCGGCTCATCGTCACCAGACGTCCCTCGGCCGGGTCGGTAGGGCCGAGACTGCCCCGGGTCTGACTCGGGCGCACCCACCCCTCCACTGTGACTGTTCCCTCCGGCGGCGGGGCTTCGGTGACGGGCACCTGGTCGACGACGAGCGGGATCCATCCTCGATCGACCAGGACAGCCGACCCATCCTCTTTCAAAAGAGGGGTGATCACATGGAATCCGGCCGCGCCCTGGTGCACCTGGCTCCGAATCAACACCTCATCCTCCGGTTGGAACACACCCGTGGCCGTTGCCCGGCGGTACTCGAGGCTTTCCACATCCTCGCCGGCGGCTCCGATCACGGTGACGAGGTCGACAGGGTCCGTCTCGAACCTCGACTCCCCTACCGCATTGTCGAGACGTCGCTCCTCGAGACGACGCAGTTGCCAGAAACCGAGGTTAACGAAGACCACGACCACGATGAGCACGACCACGTGAGCCAGGAGCCACCTTGGGGCCAGCAGCCACCTCACCTGATCAGGCGGCTAACGGGATCTCTTCGTCTTCGAGGAGAGCCTGCATCGCCGCCTCGAGGCTCGGCTCGTCGCGTCTGATCGCGGCCGGGACGGACAACATGGTGCTGGCCGCGTCGGCGGTGATCCGACCGGCTTCGATGAGGGCACGGGCGATGTCGTCGGTCCAGTACCAGGGCACGAGAAACCTCCGGGAGTGACGTCGAGGGACAGGGACCAGCCCACTGTACCCCCGATGTCAACCCTCGAAATCCTCAATGAACACGGGGCTATACCGCCACTGGCTCCAAATCCTCAACGTCCTTGAGGTGAACTTGTTCGGCTACCACTTCGAGCCGGGATCGTCTCCCTCCCTCGGCCTCCCAGAAGCGCCGCTGGACCGATCCGCACACCCAGACCCGACGGCCCTTCTCCGGCATGTCGTCGAGAATCTCGTCCGGCGGGTCCCACAGGGTGACCGGCACCACGTCGACCCGTCGTCTCGGCTCGTCGCTGCGAACCGTCACCAGGAGCCGGATCAAACGGGTCCCGCTCTCGAAGGTCTTCAACTCCGGCTCCACTGCGAGACGCCCACACAGGACGATCAAGTTGAGATCCATGACACTCTCCCCTTCTCTCATGGCGGGGAAGTGCGGATGGAGACGAGCCTGCCGACAGTCGGTGACAAATTCGCGGGTGCCGCTCGGGTCAGGCCGTTTTTCGAAGAGAGGGCGAAGTAGGGGTAGCGGTCCGGGTGGATCTCGGCGGAGTTGTCGATGCCTCAACGGCCAGCCGCGGGCGTCCGGTCGAGGATCCTCCGCTTTAGGTTGTAGAGGTCCTGGCGATAGGTCTTGGCCTCGGACGGCCGAGCACATGCTCGAACCGGTCTCTGAAGCCGGTGCTCATCCGGATTCGGTCACGAGACGGCGGCTCTGAGCTCGTCGACTCCTTCGAAATCGGGCTCGTGCTCGTCGAGCGCAGCAACCAGCCGACGCGCAGCGTCCCGGTCCCCTGCGGCCAGGGCGACCCGCGCCGCAACGAACCACCGCCTCAGCTCGCCCGGTGAGGGCGAGGCGACGAGACGCCCCGGCTTTATGACCTCCCACGCGTCACGGGGCCGGCCCTCGTCGACGAGGAACGAGGCGTATACCACCCGGGCCTCGTGACCGACCGTGGCCGAGGTGTCGAGATCCTGAAGCAGGTTCCAGGTCTTGGTCACGTCGCCTTTCCGCCCCAGGGCTCGGAGACAGTCCATCTCCACCGGCATGTGGATCACGTCCCCTGTCAGCCGGCGGAAGGTCCTCAGCTCTCGCAAGCCCTCCTCCCAGTTGCCGGTGCGATATGCCGAGAGCCCCAGCATCTCACGCACCGTCGAAGACCGCGGAGCCAGGTTCTTTGCCTTGCGCAGCTCGGGCAGGGCGGCGGCATAACGCTCGTCTGCGAACTGGTTCAGGGCCTTGGCCAGATGGTTGAGGGCCGGTTCGCGGCGATCCTTCGGGGTCGAGCGCAGGATCTCTTCCCTCACCCATTTCGGGAGCTGACTGGAACTGACCGAGGTGACGGTGTGATGTTGACGGGGCTCATAGCGTTCGTGACGTCGTTGGTCGCCACCTTTGCGCTGATTGCCGCCTTTGCCCTTTGGCTGACGTTTCCCCCCGCGGTGGTCACGGGGCTTGTCCTTGTCACGGTCGGAGGGGTTGGTCACGGTTCTCCCTGGAAATGAAAGAAGGGCCGCCAACGGTAGTCGGCGACCCTTCCACGTTTATGCCCGGCGGTGACCTACTCTCCCAGGGGGTTGCCCCCCAAGTACCATCGGCGCTGGCAGGTTTCACTTCCGTGTTCGGAATGGGAACGGGTGGTTCCCTGCCGCTGTAGCCACCGGACAAATCGT
>JBOGEV010000219.1:0-1168 GCA_050742015.1 Acidimicrobiia bacterium | reverse complement strand
TGCGCCTGCCCACCTTCGCCGCCGAAGGTGTCGTGCTCTACAAGCGGGTGACACTCGTTGTCGAGAACGGGGTGATCGACCGTGTCTTCTATCCGGTGTTCCCCCCCGACGAGGATGCCACCGAAGTCATTGCCTACCTCCGTTCGGCAGGCTGAGCCGGATCTCAGAACGTGATCACGAGCTTTCCCCGAGCGTGGCCATCCTCCTGATAGCGGAGGGCCTCACCCACCTCACCGAGGCTGAAACGTCTGTCGATCAAGGGGGTGAGGTTTCCCGCGTCGAACAAGTCGGCGAGGGCCTCGAGATCTCCTTCGACGTTAGGTCTCCACATGAACACACCCATCCTCTTGGACCCACCCATGGCCACCAGACCTCCGAGGACGAAAGCTGAGAAGAAGCCGGATAGGGACCTCGCGATCAGGACGAAGCTCCCGGTGTCGGTAAGCGATCGGCGGTACCTGAGTACCGAGCGCGCCTCCGCGATGTCGAGGATCAGGTCGTAGCGCACGCCGTTCTTGGTGACGTCCTCCCGGGTGTAGTCGATGACGTGATCGGCTCCGGCCGAGCGCATCATCTCCAGCTTTCCGGTGTGATCCACGCCGGTGACCTCGGCTCCGAGAGATTTCGCGATCTGCATCGCAAAAGGGCCGACACACCCGCCGGCGCCGATGATCAGCACCCTGTGCCCGGGGCGGATCGGCCGACCGCCGCGGAGGGCCTGCCAGGCCAACACCGCAGAGTGAGGAAACGTCGCCGCCTGCTCGAAAGTCATCCCGGCCGGCTTCCGGGCGAAGGCACTCTCGGGAGCAGACACGTATTCGGCGAAGGCGTCATAGCCGCCGAACCTGTCTGCCCACACCTCGTCCCCGGGACGAAACCGACTCACATTCCGGCCGACCGCCTCGACCTGGCCCGCCACGTCCAAGCCCAGAGTCGGTCTCTTCGGTCGAAAGAGGCCGCTGCCGATGCGTGCCAGGAACGGTCGGCCCCTCAGATAGTCGAGATCGGCTGTGTTGAGCGATGCCGCCTCGACCTTGACCAGCACCTCGAAGTCTCCGGGCACCGGCTTCCCGATCTCGGCGATTCTGACGGTGTCGGGGGCCCCGTATCGATCCCGGACGATCGCCTTCACACCGCAACCTCGTCATCGCCGGGTAGGAATCCGGTC
>JBOGEV010000218.1:0-1257 GCA_050742015.1 Acidimicrobiia bacterium | reverse complement strand
GCTACATCTCCACCAACCGCAAACAGGCCCAGGCGATCCATCAACACCTCAAGGACCTCTACACCCCGACTGGCGCCTGGCTACCCACCGCGACCGCCTGACTGGTTACGTCGTGCCGCTCTTCGTGAAGTTGTTGCCTGGTAGGCGGAGTATGCGTTACTTCAAAATCGTACCAATAGTGGGGATCGTCTCTATTGATCGCCTTATGCGCTATGGCGAGTGCGGGCATAGTCTCGTCTACTCGAACCGGAGTGTTCAGATCGGCATGAGCAAGGCCTGCGATATGCAACAAGTCTCTAGCCCGCTGCTCGACTCGGGCGCGACCATCGCGAAAGTAGTAGTCGATTACTTGTGGATGATCTGCTGCCAGACCACCGACGAAGGCATCACCCGCCCATTCGCAAGGAAAGGGCGCGTTTGCCGTTAGAGTGCGAAACCAAACCTCCGCTTCCTTCGAAAGGTCCATGGGTACGACAAGACGCCATGACGTGACTGGGCCGGGTAATTCGGGGTTTGCAATGACGCTAGCGAGCGATCGCTCAATCTCAGCTTTTCGGGAAGGTGTAAGTGGGCCGGTGAAGGATTTGATCTGATCGACATCGAAACCGCCGTCGGCGGCTGGGTAGTACACATCAATTCCTGAGTCACCTTGGGATGGTCTGCGGCGGCCCCCTTTCCGCCGCCTGAGAAGCATGACCGAGACGACAAACTCGGTCCTGTTCGGCTCCATGCTCCAGTCGATCGGACCGATCGCTGGTGGTCCCGCCTCTCTAGTTGGCTCTTTGCCCACGTCACTCCTGACTATGCCTACCGACGAACGTGTGTACGATCGTACCCACTCGGTGCCCTCCAGGCATCACTGCCGATGTTGCCGTAGGGCGCCCGTCACGTGGCGGAGGCTCCTTCTCAGGAACACGGGCCTGGCGCCCGATATCCGGCGTACTCGAGCGGGAGCACTGCCCCATAACGCCGCGACGGCTATCGGCCGCGCGTCACCTTGGGCCCCGTAGGCGACGCGCCGACTTTCCTCGATGGACCCGGCGAACGAAGACCGGCAGCAAGCCCAACTTAGATGTCGTAGTTCTGATTCCGGTGCCCGGCTGAGCTGCGACGATGGCCGACAATGTGCGCTGATCCTATGAAGGAGCGCTTGGCCGCTCTCGCGTGAGGGCCTCGGTGATGGCAGGCCCGGGCGCCGAGCCGACAAGAGGCCGACGTGGGCCAGCCCAAGGACAGCGAGGAGCCGAACCCCCGGAG
>JBOGEV010000217.1:0-4259 GCA_050742015.1 Acidimicrobiia bacterium | reverse complement strand
GGCCCACCCCGAGAGGTCATTACTGCGGAAGATGTCGGAGAACAGGCTGATCAAGAGCCAGATCCACAGGAAGAACATGAAGAACCACAACATCGACCAGAACAGATCCAACAGGGGCACGGTGTTTCCCTTCGCTCGAATTCAGAGACCTGCTTGATCCCTGGGTAGACCAAACACCTCGACAACGGGGGATACATCCCCCTAGATGGGGGAATTGCGTTTTCGCGATTCGTCCAGAGGGGGTGATGCCGCGCCACGCGCCGGGACGTAGATTCGGGCGTGAGGTGGTTCAGTGCTCGAAGCACAACAACGCGACCTGCTACGCCGGTTGACATTGAACGATGAGAAGGCCCTGAGAGATGTGATCACCGGGCGGATTTACGGATCAGACACCCTGCTCGACGACAAGAACCGAGCCCTGGTCAAGGTCGCTGCCCTGGTTGCCCTGGACTCCGAGACCGCATCGCTGCAGGCGGGCGTCGACGTCGCCCATGCGGCGGGGGCCGCCGACGAGGAGATCATCGAGACCGTTCTGGTGATTGCGCCGATCGTGGGCACGACGAGGATCGGTTCTGCCAATCCCCGCTTGGCGGCTGTGCTTCGTCGGGAATGATCGCCCCGTCGACACGGCGGTGCCTGTGGCGCGTTCTGACCTGATAGGTTTCCATCGTTTGGGGGGCTCAATGACGAATGTACGTGAACGGGCGAACGACAAGTCGAAACAACCAATTTCCGATGTCCCCTTCGGTCTGTCGGAACTCGATCTAGAGCCACCCCATCTCCGCTCTGAGCTCGTCTTTCGTCGCGACCTCGTCGACCGTCTCCGGTCAACTGATGCTGACGTCGTGACGGTGACCGCTCCGGCTGGTTACGGCAAGAGCACGACGTTGGCGCAATGGGCCGATGTCGAGCAGAGGCCATTGGCTTGGCTCAATCTCAGGCAAGGCGACAACGATGTGAGCAATCTCCTATTCCACATCGCGTACGCGTGCTCGCGTGTCGGGCTCATCAAGAGCAAGGACATCGCTGCATTCAGATTCACCGGCGGTGCCGGCATCATCAACGACGGACCTTCCCGTCTGGTTCGGGCGTTGGGGCAGGCTGACACCCCTTTGTTTCTGGTGCTGGATCATGCCGAGGTCTTGCGAAGCCGGGCCTCCTCCGACGCAATCTCGGAATTGACCTATCAACTGGAAGGACACGGCCGCATCGTCATTGCCACTCGATCGAAGGTCCGGGTTCCGGTTGCCGCCCTTCGTTCGCGCGGCCGACTACTCGAGCTGACTGTGGACGACCTGGCGATGAGCGCCGGGGAAACTCGTGAACTGGTCACGAACCTCGGGCTGGACCCAGATGCCCACGCCCCGAGCATCGCCGACACCAGTGCGGGCTGGCCGGTCGCGGTCTATTTGTTGGCACTCGCGATTCGTGCCGGCGCCGCTGAGAAGAGCCCGCCCCAGGTCGGAGGGGACGATCGGTTCTTGAGCGACTACGTAGGCGACGAGATCCTCTCCCGGCTCTCAGCGTCGCGTTACCAGTTCCTCAAGCAGGTGTCCCCACTGGAGCGACTGACCGGGCCGCTCTGTGACGTCGTCATCGATTCGCAAGGATCCAGCCGATCCTTGCGCGCCCTGGTCGAATCGACACATCTGGTCCATCCACTCGATCGCACCAATGATTGGTACTACATGAACCGGATCGTCCGCGAAGCCCTCTATGCCGAGCTGATGCGTGACGACCCGGAGGCTGCGCGTCTGGTCCACGCTCGAGCCGCCGGATGGTTTGAGGAGAACGGCTATCCGATACGAGCAATCATCCATGCCCAGGAGGCGGGAGATGTGGAGGCCTTCGCTCGATTGATGGGTCAGCTCACCCGAATCCGGTATGCGACCGGAGACGCACCCAGTGTCCTCACCTGGATGGAATGGTTCGAATCGGAGACCTCTCTTCGGCGATACCCCGACGTCGCTGCCCTGGGCGCGCTGGTCCACGCCCTGGAGGGCAACGCGCTCGATGCCGCGAGATGGATGGAAGCCACCATGAGTGGATCTGTTGGACAAGGGTCTCCACCAGTTGTCCTACTGATGCGCGCTCTCGGGACGCGAGACGGGATTCCACAGATGCTCGGAGACGCCAGGAAAGCTCGGGCGGCGATGACCCCAGGGTCCGAGTGGGTCCCCGCCGCGCTGCTCACCGAGGCCCTCGCCCACATATGGATGGATGAGCTCGACGATGCCGACGCCCTCCTGGCCGAAGCGGCCTCGCTCGGCGTCGGGATCCAGGCAGGCCTGACCACGACGCTGGCCTTGGCCGAGAGGGGATTGATCGCCATCCGTCGCGGCAACTGGGATCTCGCTTCCGACCTGAGCAACAAGTCGATGCGACTGATCGAGGGGTACGGACTGGAGTCCTATGTCACCTCGGGCATCGGCCTCATCGTCGCGGCCAGACTTGAACGTCATCGCAACGACATCTTGAAGTCGAAGGCTCTCCTCGCCAGGGCGGCAACGGTCCGACCCCATCTGAACGCGACTCTTCCCGGTCTGGCAGTACACACCCTCCTGGAGATGGCGACGGCGCACGTCGAGCTATCAGACGCGGCGGGTGCGCGAATCTTGATCGGAGAAGCCTCGGGCATCGTCATTCAGCGACCGGATCTCGGTGTGCTACCAGGGCGACTCACCGAGCTCAAGGAGTCGATCAAGGGGCTCGGCCCAG
Source organism: Acidimicrobiia bacterium (assembly GCA_050742015.1). Classification (GTDB taxonomy): domain Bacteria; phylum Actinomycetota; class Acidimicrobiia; order Spongiisociales; family ZC4RG35; genus JARDZU01. The sequence goes on along the minus strand of JBOGEV010000217.1, from coordinate 1,541 downwards.
GGACCATCGGGCCTTCATCCCTCACCAACTCCGAATTGCGTCTGCTACCACTTCTCGCCACGCATTTGACCTTCCCCGGGATCGGGGAGCGCCTGTTCATCTCCCGGCACACTGTCAAGACCGAGGCAATGTCCATCTACCGCAAGCTGGGCACCTCCTCACGCAGCGAGGCGGTCGCCAAGGCGATGGAGTGCGGCCTGTTGCCGACCTAGTGGGGCAATCGTCCTCAGAGGGGGATGCGATCTCGGATTATCTCGTGTCTGATTGATGCGAGGACCGGCAGTGGGCGTGTGCGTCGAAAGGAAGAGCATGCCATCGAGTGCTGACATCGAACGTCTCTTCCAACAGTTGCACGACGCCTCAGAGCGAGTCCCGTCAGACATGAACGCGAAATTCCTCGACAGCCGAACTTGCGCTTTGGTCAGTATCGGAGCAGCCGTTTGTGTGGACGCCGCGACCCCGACACTGCGGTTGTTGGTGACCTGGGCTTTGGGCAGCGGTGCAACAGAAGCCGAAGTCCTCGGAGCCTTGTTCGCGGTGGGTGCCGCCGCCGGCGAGTCGCGGATCGTGGCCATGACCCCGCGACTATCACTCGCTCTGGGCTACGACATCGACGACGCGCTGGAGCGCGACTAGTTCCCATGCTCAACGCACAGTCTGAACGAAGCGACGATCCCGCGCACATGTCGGACCGGGTTCCTGAAACGATGTACGCAAAAAGGACGGCATCATGACCAACACCACCCTCACCAAGGGTCAGCTCACCGAGCTCATCGGCCTGATCTCTTTCGCCGACGACGTCGAGTTGAAACTGACAGTTCCCGATTCGGACATCCGCTCCACGAGCGAGAGTCTTGGATTCGACCCCCTGGAATCCGAGATCAGGCAGGTGGTGTTCTTCGATACCCCAGATCTGGAGCTATTCCGGGCCGGCGTCGTCGTCAGGGCCCGGCGCATCCAAGGAGGCGGTGGCGACACGGTCGTCAAGCTTCGGCCGGTCAGGCGGGAACAGCTCGCGGCGGGGAGCCTCGCCATGTCCCCCGTCGGCGTAGAGATCGACGCGATGCCGGGAGGATTCGTCTGCTCGGCATCGATGAAGGGAACCTCGACGGCCAAGGACGTCCAACGGGTGATCGCCGGTTCGGCCAAGCTGAAATCCATCCTCTCGCGAGACCAGCGCGACTTCTACAAGAGGCACGCGCCACCAGACTCCAAGCTCAACAGCCTGGCGACTCTGGGGCCGATCAACATCCTCAAGCTCAAGTTCAGGCCGGTTGACCTCGCCCGCAAGATGGTGGCCGAGCTCTGGATGTATCCGAACGGCTCCAGACTCCTCGAGCTCTCCACCAAGTGTGCCCCGAGTGATGCGATCGAGGTCGCCGCCGAGACCCGGAAGTACCTCCTACGCCGTGGAGTCGACTTGACCGGCGGACAGGCGCCCAAGACCAAACGCGCCCTCGAGCATTTCGCGGGGATCGTGCGGAGACAGGTCGAAGCAGAACCCGCACTGCGATAACCAGAGCGACATGACCATCACGCCC
>JBOGEV010000216.1:0-5152 GCA_050742015.1 Acidimicrobiia bacterium | reverse complement strand
CGTGTTCGAACGACCAAAACCCTCGGAGATACCGGACCAACCGGGCGCCTACCTGTTCCGTGACAAGCACGGAAAGGTGGTCTATGTAGGCAAGGCGAAGAGCCTGCGCGGGCGTGTCCCGTCCTATTTCGGGGTGGGCCTCCATCCCCGCACCCAGGCGATGGTGGACAACGCCCAGGCGGTGGAGTGGATCATCACCGAATCCGAGGTTGCCGCCCTGATGCTCGAGTTCTCCCTGATCAAGCGGCATCGGCCCCGGTTCAACGTCAAGCTGGTCGACGACAAGTCGTACCCCTATCTGGCGATCACCCGCAGCGACGAGTGGCCGCGGGCTCGGGTCATGCGGGGGGCCAAGCGCAAGGGCAACGAGTACTTCGGCCCCTACGCCCACACCTACGCCATCCGCAAGACCCTCGACCAGCTCCTGCGCACCTTCCCGGTGCGAACCTGCACCGACTCGTTCTTCGGACGGCAGCAGGCTCAGGGACGGCCCTGTCTCCTCTTTCACATCGAGAAATGCTCCGGCCCCTGCATCGAGGCGGTGACTCACGAGGACTACGACCAGATGGTCGACGGGCTGGCCTCCTTTCTCCGCGGCGACACCGAAGGCGTCCTCACCGATCTCGAGGTCCGGATGTGGGAGGCATCGGAGCGTCAGGAGTTCGAGCTGGCGGCACGGCATCGGGACCGGATCGAGGACGTAAGGCGGGCCCTGCTCCGTCAGGAGGTGGTCACCGAGCGCCCGGAGAACTTCGACCTCATCGCCTTTCACGGCGACGATCTCGAATCGGCCTTTCAGATCCTTCATGTCCGGCACGGCCGCCTGGTGGGTCGGATGGGCACGGTCGTCGACCGGGTGGAGGAGTTGACCGATGCCGAGCTGATGGGGCGTGTCATCCGGGAGCTCTATGGCGACGATGACCCGCCCAAGGAGGTGCTGGTCGAGATCGAGCCCGCCGAGAAGGAGCTTCTCCAGGAGTGGCTCAAGCAGCGTCGGGGGAACAACGTCAGTCTCCGGGTACCGGCCCGGGGATCGAAGCGTCGTCTGATGGAGACCACAGCCACTAACGCGGCCGAGGCCTTCGCCCGGCATCGGCTCAAGCGCAGTCAGGACCACAACGCCAGGGCAAAGGCGCTGCGCTCGCTGCAGGAGACCCTCGACCTCCCTCAGCCGCCGCTCCGCATCGAGGCCTACGACATCTCGACCCTGCAGGGGACCAACACAGTGGCCTCGATGGTGGTGCTCGAGGATGGGATCCCCAAGCGGTCGGACTACCGACGGTTCAAGATCCGGACCATCCAGGGCCAGGACGACTTCGCCGCCATGGAGGAGACGATCCGTCGCCGGTTTCGGGCCTATCTCGCCGAGCGGGACCGCCCCGCCCCCGACCAGGGCAAGTTCTCCTACCCGCCCTCGTTGGTGCTGGTCGACGGTGGTCCAGGCCAGCTCGGCCGAGCGGTCAGGGTTCTCGACGAGCTGGAGCTAGACATCCCTGCGATCGGGCTGGCCAAGCGCATGGAAGAGGTCTACCTGCCGGGGAACCCGGAGCCGGTCCGAATCCCCCGCGATGCCGAAGCCCTGTACCTCTTGCAACAGGTTCGGGACGAGGCGCATCGGTTCGCCATCACCTACCACCGCCAGCTCCGCTCCAAGTCGATGGTCGACTCACTGCTCGACGAAGTGCCAGGCATCGGCCCGAAACGGAAGAAAGACCTCTTGAAGCGCTACGGATCATTGAAGAAAATAAGGGAGGCTGGAGCCGATTCTCTGGCCGAGGTGGTACCCAAGAACGTGGCAGACGACCTGTACGCTGCGTTGCACAACTGATCGAGAGCCTCGATGGACCGTCCAGCAACCGATCACCCCCACGTCTTAGTGGTCACCGGCATGTCGGGCGCCGGTCGCTCTTCGGCTGCCAAGATCCTCGAGGACCTCGGATACACGGTCATCGACAACCTCCCCCCGAGGTTGCTGGTGCCGGCGGCGCAGTCCCACGACATCCCCGAGCGGCACAAGCACCTGGCCGTGGTCATCGACTCGAGGGGCGGCCTCCCCATCGAGGAGTTGCGAGGGGCGGTTGAGGAGTTGAGCCGGGAGGGAGTTCTCACCCGGGTGGTCTTCCTCGATGCCGACGACGATGTCATCGTCACCCGCTATGAAGAGAACAAACGGCCGCACCCCTTGGGAAGAGTCACGATCTCCGACTCGATCAACGCCGAGCGGGAGTTGCTCGCCGACCTCCGCGAGGAGGCCGATGTCATCGTCGACACCTCGTCTCTCAACATCCATGAGCTGCGGGAGCGGCTGACCGCCCAGTTCAGCGAAGAGGACATGGCGCGGCCGATGCGGGTGTCCATCCGCTCCTTCGGCTTCAAACACGGCACACCGCGCGACATCGACCTCCTCTTCGACGTTCGATTCCTCCCCAACCCGCATTGGATCCCCGAGCTACGGCCACTGCGGGGCACGGACGAACGGGTCGCCGAGTACGTGATGAGCGAGGACGCGGCCAAGGAGTTCGTCGATCGGGCCGACGAGATGTTGGCCTTTCTCATCCCCCACTTCGAGACCGAAGGAAAGTCCTATCTGGCCGTCGGGATCGGATGCACTGGGGGCCACCATCGGTCGGTCGCCATAGCCGAGGAGCTGGGACGTCGTCTGGCCCAGCACGGCATCACCGCCACCGTGCGTCATCGTGACATCGACCGGTGAAGCTCCAGGCCGAAACCGCTCTTGCCCCCCTCCTGCTCGACCCGGAGGGACCGATTGTGGTGGCGGTCGGGGGAGGACACGGGCAGGCCGCCGCCCTCGAGGCCATCCAGTGTTATGCCGGCGAGATCTCGGCGCTGGTCTCGGTGGGGGATGACGGTGGCTCGTCGGGCCGGCTCAACGATCTTGGCATCCCCCCTCCGGGGGATGTCCGACGCTGTCTGCTCGCCCTGACCCCTGAGCCCTCGTTGTGGTCCGAGCTCTTCTCCCATCGCTTCAAGAGCGGGGACGTCGCCGAGCACTCGCTGGGCAATCTGATCCTGGCCGGGCTCGCGGACCTGTTCGGGGACTTCGAGAGCGCGGTATCCACCGCCGAGCGAATGCTGGGGACCCTGGGCTCGGTGATCCCGGTGGCCGACCAGCCGATCGTCCTGGAGGCGACCATCGACGGGAAACGGGTGGTGGGCCAGAAGCTGATCTCCCAGACTGCCGGCGAGCTCTCCGAGCTCCATATCGAGCCGCGGGACGTCGCCGCCACCCGTCGCGCGCTGACCGCAGTCGCCGCCGCCGATCAAATCGTGATCGGCCCCGGGAGCCTGTACACGTCGCTCCTCTCCGCACTGAAGGTCAACATGCTGGCCCCGGCCATCATGGGCGCTCCCGCTCAGCGGGTCTTCGTGATGAACCTGGTGACCCAGGACGGGGAGACCCTGGGGATGAACGGTGCCGAACACCTCCAGGCGTTGGCCAAGCACGTGGGAGTGACCGGGCCCGGGATCGTGGTGGCACATGACGGGCCGCTCGATGTCCCGGACCGGCACGAGCCGGTCCACATTGCTACCGAGGACGCCGCCCCCCATGGGTGGCGTGTCGTCTTTGCAGATGTCGCCAATGAGAAGGCAGACTGGCCCGAGCACGACCCGCTCAAGCTGGGTCGTGTCCTGGAACAACTGGCGAGCACCAAGGACTGAGACCGATGCCCGAATACTTGACCCTCGACGACGTGGAGGTCGGGGGGCTCGATGTCCTGGTCCGCTCCGACCTCAACGTCCCGGTCGAGAACGGGGCCATCACCGACGACTTCCGGATCAGAGCCTCCCTGCCCACCCTGGAGCGGCTGGTCGACGCCGGCGCCCGGGTCACGGTGTGCTCCCATCTCGGACGGCCCGACGGCCCGGAGCCCGAGCTCTCTCTGCGCCCGGTGGCCGAGGCCATGGCCGAGCTGACCAGCAAGGAGGTGGGGTTCGAGGAGGGGGGCCAGATCACCGTTTTGGAGAACACCCGTTTCGAGCCGGGAGAGACCAAGAACGACCCGCAGCTCGCGGCCCGACTGGCCGAAGGGTTCGGCCTCTTCGTCCAGGACGCGTTCGGGTCGGTGCATCGGGCCCACGCCTCGACTGTTGGCGTCGCCGAACTGGTCAAGTCGGCGGCCGGCCCCCTGCTCGATGCCGAGTTGAAGGCCCTCGACCGCTTCCTGGTCGACCCGGAGGTGCCATATGTGGTGGTATTGGGAGGGGCAAAGGTCTCCGACAAGCTGGGAGTCATCCAGAGCCTCCTCCCCAGGGTCGACGCCATGCTCATCGGCGGCGGGATGTGCTTCACGATCCTGAAGGCCAAGGGCCACGAGGTCGGGGGCTCACTGGTCGAGGACGACATGATCGACACCGTCAAAGAGTTCCTGGAAGGTCCCGACTCCGAGAAGGTCATCCTGCCAGTCGACGTGATCATCGCCGAGGAGTTCTCCGAGACAGCGCCCGGCCAGCAGGTCTACATCAAAGACATCCCGCCTGGCTGGATCGGGCTCGATGTCGGGCATGACACGAACCAGCTGTTTGCCTCGGTGATCCGAACCGCCGAGACCGTCTTCTGGAATGGCCCGATGGGGGTGTTCGAATGGGCGTCGTTCCGGGCCGGGACCGATGCCGTGGCTCGAGCCGTCGCCGAGACTTCGGCCTTCACTGCGGTCGGAGGTGGGGACACCGTCGCCGCGCTCCGGTCGCTGGGCTTGGAGGACGTGGTGTCCCATGTCTCGACCGGTGGGGGAGCGGGGCTCGAGTACCTGGAAGGCAAGGAGCTCCCCGGGGTCAAGGTCCTGGAGCGATGGGCATGAGACCCTTTCTGTGCGGGTTTACCGCGCGTCCTGCCGCGCGAACCCGCACAGAACGAGTAGGCGACCGTTCTGTGCGGCTTTTCCGCGCGTCCTGCCGCGCGAACCCGCACAGAATGAAAGGCGACCTCCGATGACCGAGCGCATGAACCTGATCGTGGGCAACTGGAAGATGAACGCCACTCATCTGGAGGCGATCCAGATGGTGCAGAAACTCTCCTATCGCCTCGAGCTCAAGGATTATGACCGGGTCGAGGTCGTGGTGGCCCCTCCGTTCACATGTCTGCGATCGGTGCAGACCGTGATCGAGGCCGACCACCTTCGGATCGTCCTCG
>JBOGEV010000215.1:0-1076 GCA_050742015.1 Acidimicrobiia bacterium | reverse complement strand
CCGACGCTCGAAGATCACCGCCAAGCGCTGGCCGGCCAGCGGATGGAACGGGTGCGTGACCACAACCGAGCCCGAAACCAGGCTCGGACGAGACGAACCGGCCCTATGCAGGGACCGTCGGGATGCCAAGACGACGGACCTTGCCCGACGCCTTGGGGATCGCCTTCTCCCGCACCCGGGTCGGGATGAACCGGCGGGCCTTGAGGTCATCTCGCAGCCCGCCGAGGAACTCCCCGGCACCGAAGACGATGGAGCGGGGTGCCACTCCGTCCACTCCGGCCGTGCGCCCGCCCTTGTTGCCCCGCACCCGACTCCACGCCGCAACGAGGAACGCCGGGTCATACACGAGGTTGAACAGGTCATCGAAGCGACGGCCAGGATCGGCCTTCGCCCACTGGTGCAGCTTGGTCTGCATCCGATGTACCCGGAACTCGGCCTCATCGAGGTCGGGCCACGGATCGCCGATGTTCACCGGCGGACTCCACCATCTGGACCGCTGCTGCGAACACGCTGGGGTCCTTCGCCATGTAGCCGGCTTTCCCGACCTCGGACTACTACGACCCCTCCGCCCCACCCCGGCGCATCAGCCGGCGACGGGCCTTCCCGCCGACCAGCAGGCTGCCGGCCGGAGAGGGGACCGCCGGGATGGTTCCCACGTTCACTCTCGGACCGTTCGACGGGTGAGGCGCCCAGCTATGCCCCTGCGGCTTCGCCACGGCTACGCCGCAGGCATTCACCGTGGCCTCCCTGCCAGCGACATAAACCGGCTCGGGAGTTCCCCACCCCAAGCGGGTGGGTGCGCACCGCAACCCAGCCCGCATCCGTCAGGTTGGAGCTGGTGGTCTGCTCTTGAGAGGCGTTCATACGCTGATTCACCGTCGTTACACCTTCCCGTCTCGCTCGCCGGACCCGGACCATCTGACGGTGCTGGGCCGTCCCGGCTTTGTCAGGGCTGCTTGCCGCCCTCCCCCTCGTCCCAGGGGTCAGGCTGCCCTCAGCTTCAACCGGCTCGCTGCGACGAGCCGACGGCCGTGTCCTTTCACCACGGCACGGTTCAAGAACGCCTCGTGGCGCTC
>JBOGEV010000214.1:0-1188 GCA_050742015.1 Acidimicrobiia bacterium | reverse complement strand
TCGTCGATGATCGCGAGGAGGTCGTGATCACCCGGGCGGGCCATGACCCGGTGGTCATGGTCGCGCTCGATGATTACGAGTCCCTGAAGGAGACCGCGTACCTCCTCAAGAGCCCCGAGAACGCCCGTCGGCTGCTGGCCTCGATTGACCGGCTCGAGCATGGTGGAGGGATCACGGGGGACCTCGCTGAATGAAGCTCGTCTGGGACGAGAGTGCCTGGGAGGACTACGTGTGGTGGCAGACCCAGGACCGCAAGGTGCTCAAGCGGATCAACACGTTGATCAAGGATGTGGACCGCAACGGCAACGAGGGAATCGGCAAGCCCGAGCCCCTCAAGCACGGGTTCCACGGCTACTGGTCGCGCCGCATCACCGACGAGCACCGGCTCGTCTACAAGATCAGCGAGGATGAGATCCGCATCGCGGCATGCCGATACCACTACGGAAGTTGAGGCCTGCGGCAACGCCGCCACTGCGCCGGAAAGCGGGCTGGGGAGCTGCGGCTGGGTCCTGGAGCGGTGTCGATGTGATCCGATCCGCATGACCACCATGCGACCGCAGCCAGCCGCACCCCATACCCTGGCCTTTGTCATGGCGTGAGTCGAGAGGAGCACCCGGCCTGTGGGCAAGATCAAGGTCGAGGGAACTGTCGTGGAGCTCGACGGCGATGAGATGACCCGGATCATCTGGAAGTTCATCAAGGACAGGTTGATCCACCCCTATCTCGATCTCACCCTGGAGTACTACGACCTCGGCATCGAGCACCGCGACGCCACCGACGACCAGGTCACCGTCGACGCCGCGCACGCGATCGCCAAGCACGGGGTGGGGGTCAAATGCGCCACGATCACCCCCGATGAGACGCGGGTCGAGGAGTTCGGCCTGAAGCGGATGTGGCGCTCACCCAACGGGACGATCCGCAACATCCTCGGCGGGGTGATCTTCCGCGAGCCGATCATCTGCTCGAACGTCCCCCGCCTGGTGCCCAACTGGACCGAGCCGATCATCATCGGCCGCCACGCACACGGTGACCAGTACAAAGCCAAAGACTTCAAGGTCCCGGGCCCGGGCACCGTGACGATCACCTACACGCCCGAAGACGGGGGAGTGCCGCTCGAGTTCGAAGTGGCCAGGTTTCCGGAGGGGGGCGGGGTCGCCCTCGGGATGTACAACTACCGCAAGTCCATCG
>JBOGEV010000213.1:0-3064 GCA_050742015.1 Acidimicrobiia bacterium | reverse complement strand
GGGTCAGCCTCGTCGAGACTCTCGGTGGGGTGGCCTCCCTCTTCCGCCGCAGCACGCGTCAGCCTATCGATAAGTGCGCCGGAATCCAGAGCCACTCCCTCACTGACGGTATCAAGAAGGGTCTGCTGCACGAGTTCGTCGGCATCCTCGACATCGAGGGCAGCCGCGACGCGGTAGAGCCTCTCGAGCGACGGCTCATTGCTGCTATCGGCGAGTTCAGATTGGGATTCCTTGCGGACGTCGGCTATTTCAGCAGTCAGTTCCGGCGACGGCGTGGCGGCGAGAAGGTCGCGTGTTGAATCCAGCTGCTCCTTGAAGAGACGGCAGTCTGGGCATTCGCTGAGATGTTCAGTAACGACCTCTGCGTCGGTCTCTGGAAGCAATTGAAATTCGACTTCGGCGAGGTGAGCGACACATTCGGCACATACAAGTTGGGTCATCGTAGTGGACTTTTGTCCTGCACGAATGCAGCGTAGCGACGCTTTCTCACCAGATAGGCATGCCGGACAGTCGAGCCACGAGCCTCCACGCAGCTCCCAGAACTCCGGCCACTAATTCGCCCCGTGCCACCATCGAGCGGCAGTCGTAGCACGCTCGATGGTTCGGCGGCCAGAACGTCCAGAGAACGCTGACGTCTACACCACTCTCCTAGCTCTCATGACTGCTCCTCCACATGGGAGGGTGACACCCAAGAGTCGAACACTGTCGTGGCGCTGTTGTCAGCGACGCAGCCGGAAGTCCCATCGTCACAGCGCTCGTGCTCATCGCCACCCCGAGGCCGTCGAATGGCTACCTCGGCAAGGTGTACGTCAAGCTCGCTTTCCAGTCGCGCAGGCAGCTCCCCTCAGCGTTGCCTCACGCGAGCAGACGGCCTCCCCGTCCTGGCACACCGGTTGCGCGTGCGACACGGTGTCGACCTGTCCTTCACGCAGCCGAGAAGTCGATTTTCGCCCGACCAGGGTGCTACACGGGCGCGATAGGGGTCCTAATGCGCGTTAGTGATCTCACGCATCGAGGGTGGCGGACAATGCGAAAGCCGTTGCGAGTGTGGCGGCGAATCTCGACGTCCTCCGTTTGCCACGAGGAGCAGCCACACCGTGACTACACATCCAGGGGTAGGGTTCAAGCTGATGTCCGGCAGGCCTACGGCGAGGAGCCGACCTTCAATGGCTCGTACCTGGACTGACTCCGAGACCGAGGTGACCGATGAGCTTTATAACCCGCGGGTTTCGTGGACGACGCCAGCTCGATGCGCCAGCAGGCCGGGTCCCTCCCGGTCAATACGTGACGGACGACTTCCCGGTCCTCTCCGCGGGGCCCACACCAAAGATCTCCCTCGAGAACTGGCGGTTCACTATGACTGACCTGCTTGGATCGGAACGGTCGTGGACCTGGGCCGACTTCACAGCCCTACCTACGGAGACTGTCACAGTCGATATTCACTGTGTGACGAAGTGGTCCAAGCTGGACACGACCTGGGAGGGGGTGTCGCTCGACACTCTGCTCGCCGATGTCACCGACCGTGCTGGCGGTCACGTGCTGTTCCACTCCTACGGTGGCTATACCACCAATCTGCCTATCGAGGACATCACTGGCGGGAAGGCGTGGATCGCTTTCAACTACGACGGTCAACCACTAGATCCCGAGCACGGTGGACCCGCCCGAGTGCTGGTGCCCCATCTCTACTTCTGGAAGAGCGCCAAGTGGGTGAACGGGGCGACGCTTTCCGATTCTGACCGTCCCGGCTTCTGGGAGTCGTACGGATATCACAATTATGGGGACCCATGGCGGGAGCAGCGCTACCAGGGAGACTGAACTGGCTGATCGCCCGAGCAACGGAGATCATCGAAGAGACCGAACGAGTGCGAAGCATCGTTCTCGATTGCCCCGGCTGGCCGGGCCACCTCCCCGGGCACCACATCGACATACGACTTACTGCCGAAGACGGCTATCAGGCGCAACGCAGCTACTCGATCGCCAGGCCTGCCGACGATGAGCAGGTTGTCATCACCGTCGAACTGGTCGATGAAGGGGAGATCTCCCCATTTCTCATCGAAGACCTGCGAATCGGGGATCGGGTTGAGATCAGAGGTCCCGTGGGCGGCTATTTCATTTGGGAGCCGTCGAGGGGTGGGCCTCTTCAGCTCATCGGAGGAGGCAGCGGAGTGGTCCCACTGATGGCGATGCTGCGTGCGCGCGTCCGAGATGGCAGCGACGTCCCGGTGCGGTACCTGAGCTCGGCACGATCCCACAATGACCTCATTTACCGATCTGAGCTCGAGTCGGTCTCCTCGGAATTAGAGGGCGTCGAAGTGCTGCACACGTTGACCCGCAGTAAGCCACCCGATTGGACAGGCCTTGAAGGGCGAGTGGACCGCGTCATGCTGGCACGACAGGCTTGGCCCTCATTTACAAGGCCCCTTTGCTACGTGTGCGGACCTACAGGTTTTGTCGAGACCGTGGCGAACTCGTTGGTTTCGCTTGGCCATCAGCCGTCACGCATCAAGACAGAGCGATTCGGTCCAACGAATTGAGGTTGATCATGGACAACGAACGGCACCTTGATGGCAATGCCCTCGCCGGGCTCTTCCATGACGTCTTCGGACGCGAGATGACCGACGAGTGCGGATGCTGTTCACACTGTGGCGCCATGAACCAGCTCGGTGCTGCGTGGGTGTTTCGAGCGGCCGGCGACGTCGTCCGATGTCCCAACTGCGAAAGCATCGTCATGGTCATCGTGCAAAACAGCGACGGATTCCGGGTCAGCTTCGAGTCCCTTCGCTGGCTCCAGATCAGCGCATAGCGCATTAGCGCACGCATGGTGACCAGGTCACCGTGTCACCGGTCCGTGGATAGACCGGTCGATTCGGTCTCACCTGATCCGGAGCCCCAGCTGCCGGATATTCCCTCTGTCCTGGCACTCAACCAGCCGCGGAGCCAAGGAGCAGAGCGACCATGAATCCGAATGCGGTCACGGCGCCGATGAAACGCCGGTTGAGGTGGAAGGCTTCGGGGATCATGGTTTCGGCGAGCATCGCAAGAACACCTCCGGCGGCCAGGGCGG
>JBOGEV010000212.1:0-2199 GCA_050742015.1 Acidimicrobiia bacterium | reverse complement strand
CCGGTCGAAAGACGCTGTCTGTCGATCCACACCGTGTCCAGACCGGCCGCTTTGGCCGGGGCGTGATCGTGGAAGAGACTCTGCGCCACGTGGAGGATGGCATCGGGACCGATCCCGCGATCGGCTTCGAGATGCCGGAGCATGTAGTCGAAGTTGGCCGGGTCGGGTTTGTAAGAGCCGATGTCCTCGGCGGTGTATATGGCATCGAATTCGACACCCAGGCGGCGATTGGAGGCGGCGAAGCTGTCCCGGTCGACATTGGAGAGGATGACCAGCCGGAACCTCTCCTTCAGGTTGGCCAACGCCTCCGCAGAGTCGGCGAAGGCGGGCCAGGTCGGGACCGACGTCCCGAATTCTCGGTCGAGGCCATCGGTGGTTGGCATGCCCAGGCTTCCGGCGAGATCGTGATGAACCATGGCCAGTATCTCCGGGTAGCGAAAGCCGGGTTTCTCCCCTTCCTGGACCGTCTCCAGACGGCCGAACTCGGCCAGGGCGGCGGAACGTGTGACCTCGGTGTCGCCGGCCAGGAGCAATGGCTGGAGGGCGTCCCAGATCCCCGACTCCCAGTCGATCAACGTCCCGTAGCAGTCGAAGCTGAGTGCCTCGTAGTCGAGGAGGCTTCTCATGGCTCCAACTTGGCAGCCATCGAACCGGCGTCGGGCCCGATGGTTTCCTGTTGGTCGGTCGCCAACCTGCGCCATCCATAGGCGGCGGCCACCAGGAGGGCGACCCCGCCCAATCCCAGCGCCAGACGGGGGCCGAATTGTTCCCCGACCCAGCCCATGACGGGGGCACCGAACGGAGTGGTGCCGAGGAAGGCCACAGCCCAAAGCCCCATGACCCTGCCCCGCATCTCGGGTGCGGCGCTGAGCTGCAAGGTGGAGTTGCCCAGGGCGATGAAGGAGACGCCGATGGCGCCGAGGGCGACAAGGGCGATCAGGGCCATGAACAGGTTGGACGCCAGCGATACCAGGATCTGGATCACGCCGAACAGGGCCGCGATCCTGGCCAGGGCGATCGCCGGCCGGGTGTGCCGGGACGCCGTATAGAGGCCGCCGGCCACTGCCCCGACTCCCATGGCCGAGGTCATGGCGGCGAAGGTCTGGGCGTCACCGTCGAACGTGAACTTGGCGATCTGGGGCAGGACCACCTGGTACTCGTAGGCGAAGGTCCCGGCGATCGCCATCATCAGGATTGGGGTGAGGACCGCCGGCGTCGATCGGACATATCGGAATCCCGCGCGCAGCTGTCCAGGACCGCGCGGCTGGATCGGCGCCGAGTCGAGTTCGTCGGCACGCATCAGGTTCAGTGCCGTGATGACGGCCAGGTACGACACCGCGTTGAAGACGAAACACCAGCCGATGCCAACCGTGATGATCAGGACGCCGGCGATGGCGGGGCCGACGACCCGTGCCGCATTCACCAACGACGAGTTCAGGGCGAGTGCATTGGTGAGCTGGTCGCGGCCGACCATGTCGAGGACGAAGGTCTGGCGGGTCGGGTTGTCGATGCTTCCCGCCATGCCGAGCACAAAGGCGAGCAGGTAAACCATCCACAGCTGGATTGCGCCGGTGAGGACAACCACACCGAGTGTGGCCGCCGAGAGCCCGGCCAGGCCCTGGGTGAACATGAGCAAGCGCCGCTTGTTGACCCGGTCGGCGATGACCCCGCCGAACGGGGCCAGCACCAGGAGGGGCAGGAATTGAAGGGCAGTGACCAGGCCTACAGCGGTGCCGCTCCCGGTGAGCTCGAGGACGAGCCAGGCTTGGGCCACCCTCTGGATCCAGGTCCCGCACAGGGAGATGCTCTGACCCACGAAGAACAATCGATAGTTCCTCACCCCGAGCGAGGAGAAGGTACGCCGAAGGGTGGAGGTCATCGTGGGTCAGGATAGGGGGGGTGATAACGCGCACCTGACGTACGTAGCGCCGTATCCGGCGCTACGAAGACAGAGAAGGAACGGTGCTCGAACAAGGTTCAGTTCTTTGTCTATCTAGCGCCATATGTGGCGCCACGTACCTCAGGTAAGCAGTAGGCCCCCGTCAGCTCGCGTGAGCCTCGTCCCAGGCGACGACCGGGTTGCGGAGGATGCCGACTCGGTCGATCTCGGCCTCGACGACGTCGCCGGGACGGAGGTAGAGCGACGCCGGGTCCTCGCTGAAGCCGGCGACACCGGACACGGTCCCGGTCGAGACGATG
>JBOGEV010000211.1:0-6263 GCA_050742015.1 Acidimicrobiia bacterium | reverse complement strand
GCGCTCAACTCCCCGAAGGTCGTCGAGGTGAGCCCGGCGAACCAATCGAAGGCACTCACGTCCAAGTACGCGAACGAGAGCGTTCCCTCCCGGACTGCGGAGGCGAGGCCTTCCAACGGAACCCCGGCCAGCTCGAAGTTGTGCATCCAGCGCGCCCGGCGCACATCCCCCGATGAGAACAGGTCCCCATCTGTGGGACTGAGCATTCCAAGCTCGACCAATCGGTCGACGTATGCGGGGTCGACTCCTGCCTTGTGGGCCACGTCTTGGCGGGAATGTTCGCTCACGCGACTCGCAGGGGTTTCGGGGGCGACCGACCCAGTCTAGATGCCGAATACGCGGGGCTAGACAGATCGTGCTTGTACGCGATGGCCCGGATCGGAACGGGACCGGAGGGCGATTACTGGTTCAGATGCCAGACGCGAGTCCGGCATCACCGAGAAATCGGGGGAGAGTATTGAGACCGGGCCGCGCATGCGGTCACCTTGGGCCCGGTGGAGCCAGTGGTGAGACCGACCCCCCATCGAACAGAGGGGTAGGGCATATGTCGACTGGTCGCTGGCGGTTGGGTCTGGCGGTACTGACGGGGTTGGTGACGATGTTCTCGATCGTCATGGTGGCGTGGGGGCCCCCGGCGTTCGGAGCCCACATACCTGCAACGGGGCCTCTGCCCTCGAACTGTGTCGAGTTCCAGGTGAACACCACAGGGAGCAAGAGCCCGGCCGGATTCCCCGGCATCGACATCACCGTCACCAGCTGGGACAACGGCTCTGAATCTCACCAGGTCTCCTTCTCGATCAGCGGTCTTGCTGCCGGCCAATACGTAGACGTATCGGCCAAGTCCGGTACGACAGTCCAGGAGACAGGACCGTACGGCAACGGGGCCCATTCGTTCACCAATGGACTGCAGAATGCGATCTCACACGTCCGTCTCTGTGTCTTTGGCGAGCCCACCACGACCACGACCGTCGAGACCACCACGACCCTGGGCGAGACGACTACGACGACCGGCGGGACCACAACGACGAGCGTTGAGACGACCACGACCGTGGGCGAGACGACCACGACGACCGGTGGGACGACAACGACCGTGGGTGAGACACCGACCACGGTTGCCGAGACGACCACAACGGTCCTCGACCCGACCACAACGGATGCGACGACAACCACGGTGGATGACGAGGTCTTGGGAACCGTGGTCACCACGACAACTCCCGGAACATCAGGCTCTGAGGCCGCGCCGTCGACCGTTGCCGATGAGGTCCTCGGCACGACCATTGTGCCGGGGGACCTGCCCTTCACAGGTATGGAAGGGGAGACCATCGGCCAGTTGGCCCTGGCGCTGATCGCAGCCGGCGTGTTGACCCTGACCGCCGTGAGAGTGATCCGGGGGAGGGCGCGCGACCAGGCTTGACCGGTTGCAGCACGGCGGCACCTTCGACCCCGTGTCCCTCAGCGGGGTCGAAGGTGTCGGCTCAAGGGGTCAATCGAGCTCGAGCTGACCGCGGATCTCGCCTGACGGGAAAGTCGTGGTGTGGACGTTGACGTAGGCGTTGCCATCTATCACGGCTCCCACCACATCGCCCAGGGTCATCCAACCACATCCGTTCCCGGCGTCGGGCCCGGTGAAGGAGCCTCTGATCCGATCATCGGGATCTCTGGTCTCCATCAGCAAGGTGACACCAACAGGACCATTCACGCCGACCACTCCACAATGGATGTGGGCCATGATCACATCGCTGGTCAGGTCCTCCCACTCGGCCTTGAAGCGGATCGAGTCGCGTCGCACATCGAACTCGGATTCGCCTTCACCATCGGAGTCGGTTGGTGGGTTTTCCTGACTGGGGTCCATCTCCGTCTCGAACTCGGGGCGGTCGATCTTCAGTTGGCCCCTGATCTCGCCGGCGGGGAAGGTCTCGGTGTGGACGTTGACATATGCGTTCCCATCGAGGACCGCGCCGATCACATCGCCGAGAGTGGTCCAGCCGCACGGGTTGCCCGCATCGGGTGCGGTGAACGAGCTCCGGATCCGATCATCGGGGTCTCTCGTCTCCATCAGCAACGTGACCCCTACCGGCCCGTTCACGCCGGCCGGTGCACAGTGAATGTGAGCCATGATCACGTTGCTGGTCAGGTCTTCCCATTCGAGGCTGAAACGGATGCTGTCACCACGAAGGTTGAACTCGACCTCGCCGTCACCGTCCGAGTCGGCAGGCGGGACCTCTTGGCTCGGTTTGAGCCGGGCCCCGAACTCGACACTGTCCGCCAGTGCGGGAAGGGGAATGGCGGCGACGAGAACGATCGCGGCCAGACCGGTCTTGAGGAATCTGCGCAACATGGGTACCTCCATCGAATTGCTTCAGATGTAAGCCCCGCCCCGGATGCCGCTCCTGTGTCTACATTACGACCCGGCGCAGGTATTGGTTCTCGCGCCCGACCTAGGGTGAGCCCGTGGCGTCGTCCCGACTCGAAAAGGCCGGTTCGCCTACGGGCCTGCGGCGTTTCGGGTTTCGCGCCCCGATCGGCCTCTACCGGGCGCATCTCGGCTTTCTCTTGGGTCACCGATTCCTCATGCTGGAGCATCGGGGCCGCAAGACAGATAAGACGAGACGGACGGTCTTGGAGGTGGTGGCGAATCGTCCCGACGCCCTCCATGTGGCTGCGGCCTGGAGGGAAAAGGCGGACTGGTTTCAAAACATCGAAGCCGACCCGAGTGTCGTGGTCCACTGTGGGCTCGAGCGGTTCGAGACGAATGCGGAGATCATGGCGCCCGAACACGCCCGCCAGGTTCTCAGTGACTACGCCTCGGAAAACCCGCGCATCTTCACCAGATTGGCCAGGTTCATGCTCGACGACCCGGGTCAGACGATCGCCGAGAACGTAGACCGGGTGGCGTCGACCGTCCCGGTCGTGAGGCTGGCCCGTCCCGACTAACCCATCCGGCGCGCCCCGCCGAAGCCGCCCCCAAAGAGGATTCCTGCGCCGAGCACGAAGCCGAAGTCGTACCAGTTCCCGCTGTTGTGGACCTCATACAGGCTGACGTTGTCGGAGAACAGGGAGATGATGAACGTCACCGGGCTGATGAATCCCTGCCAGAGACCCTCCCAGAACCCGGCGACGTCTCCGTCCGGCGGCGCCACCCCCACCTCGGGATTGGCTCCCGGAGCACATGCAGCGAGGACGAACACGAGAAGAATCAGGATCAGGACGATGTGGTGTCGTTTCATGACGGCCTCCTCGCCGCACAAGCTAGTGGTCTGGCTCGTACCCCGGCGTCCGACCGAATGCCACCACACCCATGGCCAGTGCGGCCAGGGCCACGACCAGGGCGTCGATCCCGAACGCCCAGGGAAACCCGACTCCGTCTGCGACCGCACCGAGCAGTGGCGGGCCGAGGAGAAGCCCCAGGTCACCGGCAGTGCGAAACGCACCCATGGCCAGTCCACGGTCTTCTTCTGAGCTGACCTCGGCGGCGTAGGCCGCAGGCGCCGGGCCGGCGATGGCCGAGGCGAATCCGAGCAGAAGCGAGCCCGCCACGAACACCCCGATGCCTGTCGCCAAACCGACCACCAACAGGCTGACGGCGGTGAGGCCGAGGCTGGGCACGATCACCTGGGCACGGCCCCATCGATCGGCGACCGACGAGGCGAGGGGGAGGAAGAGCAGGCTCATCAGAGCCATGGCGCCGAGCAACAGCCCGACCTGATCGACACTCATGCCGAGGTCGTCCACCGCGACCAGCGGTATCAAGGTCTGTGGTGCGGTGCCCCGGTTCAGGAAGAAGGCGAAGTTGGCGAAGGCGATGGCGATGAATGGGGCGGAGCGAAGCCCAACGAGGCCGGCCCACGTCCTCGACCGGGCCCGGAGGCCGTCAGGAGCTCTTCGGGTCAGTGTCTCCGGCATCCGGAAGTAGCCGTACACCGCGGCGACCAGGGCGGCTGCGGCCACCACGAAGAAGGGGGCGCGCAGGCCGAACTCGGCGGCCACGATCCCGCCCACTGAAGGACCGATCGCTACCCCGACGAGCAGCGCTCCCTGGTTCACGGCGAGAACGCGTGTGCGGTTCGACGGCGTCGCGATATCGATCAGGTAGGCCAGTGAACCGGTCATGTACATCGATGAGCCGAGCCCGGCTACGAAGCGCCACACCACCAGGGTGAGAATGCCATTGGCCAATCCCGACCCGGCCATGCCCACGGCCACCACCAACGGCCCCCCGACGATGAGGAGACGTCGACCGCGGGTGTCGGACAGGGCGCCGAGAGGGACATTGAACAACAGCCGGGCCAGAGCGAAGGCCCCCACCGCCGCCCCCGCCGCGGTCGCCCCGAATCCGAGTTCGCGGGCGAAGAGGGGTAGCACCGGGCCGAGGATCCCTTGGCCCATCATCACCAGGACCGTGGCCACCGAGACGGCCACGACGCCCTCCATCCCGCGGAGTCGCTCGCCGATCCGGGACCGATTCACTGGGCGAGCTTAGAGCTGACCCCCATCAGTCTGATATTTGATAACCCTTTTGTGATACCGGGTGATACCCCGGGACGCATTAGCCACGAGACAGGGACGCCCCTCAGTTGTCGCACCTGAGAGACGTCCCTGAAAGGCGTCGAAACGCCGGCCTAGTAGTCGTAATCGGCGCCGGTGGATCCTTGGGTCGAGGCCTCCGGACCTCCGATGAGGTTCCCGTCGGCACCAACGACGAACCACACATCGCCCACGCCCTGGCCGTTGGCGTCACCAGGAGCTTCATCGGGGGTATAGCGGTAGAGCGGTTGGTCGTTGACGGTGAGTTGTTCGCTGCCGTCGGCTCTGGCTGTAGTGCCGAAGATCGCGGCGTCGAGATCGCCACCGATGGCGCTGTCACCTGGCACCGCCGGCCAGTTCTCGATGCATCCCTCGTTGCAGGTGCTCTCGCCCCCGGTGTCGTTGGTGAACACGTAGAGGGTGAAGCCTTCGGCGTCGACCAGGATGGTGCCTAGGTCGGTCTCCGAGGTGTGGATACCTTCCACCATTTCTTCAGCGGCGGTTGTGGTGGTTTCGTCTCCGGCCGTGGTGGTGGTCTCCGCGGCGACTGTGGTGGCTGGAGCGGTCTCTGCGGTGGTGGTGGCCACTGTCGTCTCACTGGCTCCCTCCTCGGGATCGGCCCCGCAGGCGGCTATCACCAGCAGACCGGCGGCGAGCAGGGTCAGAGTGTGTCGTCTCATGTTTCTCCTCGTTTTCTCCCATCAGTACGCCCTGGGGCCTCGCACGGTTCACGACCTGGCAGAATCCCATCATGGATCGTGAGGTTCTGGAAAGGTTCCGTCTCGGCGACGAAGCGGCGGTGAAAGCCGTTTACGACCGGTTCGGTGGACCGGTGTTCGCCCTTTCGATGAGCATCCTGGGCGAGCACGGCCTTGCCGCGGACGCGACCCAACAGACGTTCATCAAGGCGTGGCGCGCCGCCTCCACCTACGACGCCGAGCGCAGCTTCGGGCCCTGGATCTATGCGATCGCCCGTCGCACCGCCATCGACCTGTATCGCAAGCGCGCCCGCGTCGTGGTCAGCGACGAGGTGGATCTCGTCTCGTTCCCGCCGGGCCTGGAGACGGTGTGGGAGGTGTTCGAGGTCCGGTCGGCCCTCGACCAGCTTCCCGACGAGGAGCGGCAAGTGGTCAAGCTGAGTCATTTCGACGGTTTCACCCATGTCGAGATAGCCGAACGGCTCGATATCCCGGTGGGCACCGTCAAGTCCCGATCCCATAGAGCACATCGGAGACTGGTCGAGTTGCTCAAGCATGTGGAGGAAGCGTGACAGTTGCGAACCGTTGCCAACCTGGGGACGTACAGGGGGTGAATGGTGACACCTGACGATTCCCGCGCGCGCTATCTGGCTTCGGGCTCGGCCGACGAGTTGATCGACTCCGGGCGGCTGGACCTCATTCGAGAGGTCCTGGCCGACGCGTCCACCTGGGCCGAGCCGCCCCCGCAGGTCGCCGACGGGCTGCTGGCCGCCCTAGCCGAGGATTCGGTCCCCGTCCCGGCCGAGGCTCGGAATCGGGCGGCGCGCTGGCCGGTCGTTGCCGCGGTGGCCGGAGGAATCGCCGCAGTGGCTGCCCTCATCTTCAGCACAGTCAGCGTCCTCGATGACGAGCGGGGGACGCTCATCGCCATGAGCGGCACTGAGCTGGAAGCATCGGCCTGGGGGGAGGCGGCGGTCAGGCCAACCGAGGCAGGGTGGTGGATCAGTCTCGACGTCACCGGTCTGCCCCCCGCCCCGGATG
>JBOGEV010000210.1:0-5155 GCA_050742015.1 Acidimicrobiia bacterium | reverse complement strand
CCGTTGCCGTACTCGACACAGGGGTCAACGACGGCACCGATGGCTTCTGCCGGCCGTTCGTCGCCGAATACAACGCGGTCACTGACCTCGCCGGGCCGGGCACGGCAACCGACACCGACGGGCACGGGTCCCATGTCGCCGGGTCCGTGGCCCAGTGCTCCGACAACAACGAAGGCGGCGCCGGGATGGCCCCGGAGGCCACCATCATGCCGGTCGAGGTGTTCACCACGAGCGGTGCAAACGTGGCTGCGGTGGCCCGGGGCATCGACTGGGCGGTGGCCAACGGTGCCCGGGTGATCAACATGTCGTTCGGCTGCACCAATTGCTCCGGGAGTGCCATGCTCAATGAGGCCATCGATCGGGCAGCCGCGGCCGGGGTGGTCATGGTCGCCGCCTCGGGCAACACTCCGGTTTCGGTGTTCTACCCGGCCAATCACCCATCGGTGATCGGGGTCGGAGCCTCGACGCGGGACGGGACCGTCGCCGGCTATTCGGCCCGGGGAGTCGGTCTCGATCTGGTAGCGCCCGGAGGAGAAGCCAGCAACAGCCCGGGCACGTTCATCTGGCAGGACACGATCGGTGGTTACGACGGCTTTGTCGGGACCTCGATGGCCGCCGGGCACGTGAGCGGCGCCGCCGCCCTGCTCATCTCCCGATTCCCTTCCGCCTCGTCGACCCGGGTACGCAATGCCCTCACCTGCTCGGCGACTGACGTCGAGCCCGCAGGATGGGACGGTCCGTCCGAGTCCGGGCGGCTCAACGCCGGACGGGCCGTTGAACAACTCCGACTCATGATCGAGGCCGGCACCTCGAACTGTATCGGCCAGCCGTTGAGCAATTCCACGTACGCCGCAGTCCAGACCAACGCCGGTTTCTGGCGTCTCTATCGCGGGCCGGCCGAGCTGGTTTCCTTCTATTACGGGAACCCGGGCGACCTCGGATTCATGGGGGACTGGGACTGCGACGGGGTCGATACCCCGGGTCTGTACCGCCAGTCCGACGGATACGTGTACCTGCGCAACTCGAACACCGACGGGATCGCCGACGTCAGCTTCTTCTTCGGAAACCCGGGGGACATGCCGATGGCCGGCGACTTCGACAATGACGGGTGCGACAGCGTCTCGATCTACCGCCCCTCTGAGGGGAGGTTCTACGTCATCAACGAACTGGGCTCCGCCGACGCGGGGCTGGGCGCCGCCGACTTCGCCTATTACTTCGGAGACCCCGGCGACGCCCCGTTCATGGGAGACTGGGATGGTGACGGCGTCGACACACCAGGTCTGCGGCGACCCTCCAACGGGTTCGTCTACCTGCGCAACTCCAACACTCAGGGGGTCGGGGAGATCGAGTACTTCTACGGGGATCCGGGTGATCTGGTCTTCACCGGGGACTGGGACCAGGACGGCGACGACACCCTCGGTCTCTACCGGCCGTCCACCGGGACCGTCTACCTGCGAAACACCAACAGCACCGGGATCGCCCACTCCAGCTTCGGTGTGGGTCAGGGGATGCAGGTCGCGGGTGGGGACTTCTAGGTGACGGGAGCCCGGCGCGCCAAAAGGAGGGTCCGGCTCGCTGTGAGCGCTGGCTTGGTCGTAGTGCTCGGTCTGCCCGCCATGGCCACCGACACCGTTGGTGTGGTCGATCCCACCACGGGTCATTGGACTCTGCGCGACCAGAACACCAACACCAAGACCATCGTCTACGGAAATCCCCAGGACGTCCCCTTCTCCGGCGACTGGAACTGTGACGGCGTCGACACACCCGGCCTCTACCGGCAGTCCGACGGTTTCGCCTACCTGCGCAACTCGAACACCACCGGAGTCGCCGACATCACATTCTTGTTCGGCAATCCGGGCGACCTACCGCTGATCGGGGACTTCGACGGCGACGGGTGCGACACCCTCTCCATCTACCGACCCTCCGAGGCGCGGATCTACGTCATCAACGAGCTCGGTACCGACGGGGGAGGGCTCGGCGCCGCCGACTTCTTCTACGACTTCGGGAATCCCGGCGACATCCCCGTGGCCGGCGACTGGAACGGAGACGGGACCGACACCGCCGGGCTCCGCCGCCCATCCGACGGGTTCGTCTACCTGCGCAACACCAACACGACCGGCTTCGCCGACATCTCCTATTTCTTCGGCGATCCCGGCGACCTGCCGGTGGCGGGGGATTGGAACGACGACGGCACCGACAGCTTCGGGCTGTTCCGACCCTCCAACTCGACCTTCTATCTCAAGAACAGTCACGCCACCGGAGTCGCCGATCTCAGCTTTCCGCTCTCGGCCGGGAGTCCGATCGCCGGTGACTTCGATCTCAACCTGCCCTCACCCCCGGCGGGCATCGCCCTGCAACAGGTGGCGTCTGGCTTCGACCGTCCGCTCCTGGTCGCCGCACCCGCCGGCGACCCCCGGCTCTTCGTCGTCGAGCAGACCGGTGACATCGAGATCATCAGCGGCGGCTCGGTGCTGTCCACCCCGTTCCTCGACCTCGGAGTGACCAGCGGTGGGGAGCGGGGGCTGCTCGGGCTCGCCTTCCATCCCGATTACGCCAGCAACGGGCTGTTCTACGTCAACTACACGATCAACGACGTATCCCGGATCTCCGAGTTCCAGGTCTCCTCGAATCCGAACCTCGCCAATGCCGGGTCGGAGCGGGTCCTCCTTCAAGTGACGCAGCCTTTCACGAATCACAACGGCGGGATGCTGCTCTTCGACGAAGAGGGGTATCTGGTCATCTCGTTCGGCGACGGGGGGAGTGGTGGCGATCCGGGGAACCGGGCGGAGAACCCGAGCAACCTGCTCGGCAAGCTGCTCCGCATCGACGTCGACACCGCCACCGGGGGGCGGCAGTACGGGATCCCGGCCGGCAACCCGTTCGCATCAGGAGGCGGGGCCCCCGAGGTCTACATGTACGGGCTGCGCAACCCGTGGCGCTTCGACATCGACGCCGGGCTCTATTACATCGGCGACGTCGGACAGGGTCAGCGGGAGGAGGTCACCATCCTTCCCGCGGTGGGCGGGGCCAACCTGGGCTGGAACACCTGGGAGGGGACCAACTGCTTCCAGGGGCCGTGTGGGACCGGCGGGTTCGTCTTCCCCCAGGTCGAATACACCCACGCCGACGGTTGCTCGGTCACCGGTGGCTTCGTCTACCGGGGGAGCGCCATCACCGGTCTGGGCGGGACCTATTTCTACGGCGACCTGTGCGCGGGGCGGATCCACAGCCTGGTGTTCGACGGCGGGATCGTCACCAAACACGCCGACCGATCCCCCGAGCTCGGCGTCGTGCCCCAACTCTCCTCCTTCGGCTACGACTCCTCCGGCGAGGTCTATGTCACGTCCCTTAACGGCCGGGTGTACAAGATCGTCGCCCGGTAGGGCTGCGGCGAAACCTAATGCAGGGCGTCACATATGCGTGACGTGGTGCATTGTGAATGAGCGGGGTCTGGACCGGCCAACGAACGTTATGCAGGGTGTCACATATCCGTGACGTCCTGCATTAGGTTCCGGGGTCTACCCTGACCGGTATGACCTTGGTCGTCACGCCGGCCCACAACGAGGAGGGGACGGTCGGGGTGGTGGTCGAGGGCGTGAGGGCGTTGGGGTTGCCGTCGTTGGTGATCGACGACGGGTCGACCGACTCCACGGCCCTGGTCGCCGCTGCGGCCGGGGCGACGGTGCTGACCCATCCGGTGAACCTCGGCGTCGGAGCCGCCTTGCGCACCGGATTCCGCCATGCCACCACACACGGCTTCAAACGGGTCGTCCAACTCGACGCCGATCTCCAGCACCCGCCCGAGGAGATCCCCCTGCTGCTCGAGGCCGCTGATCGGGGGGCCGACCTCGTCGTCGGCTCGAGATTCGGCACGGGATACGACCCCGGGGCGCGGCGGATGGCGATGCGTCTCCTCTCCACGGTGGTGAGCCGGAGAATCGGGGTGCGGATCACCGACCCCACGTCCGGGTTCAAAGTGGTCACCGAGCCACTCCTCTCCGAGTTCGCCCGCTCCTATCCGGCCGAGTACCTGGGCGACACCGTGGAGGCCCTGCTCCAGGCCGGGGCGTTCGGGGCCTCGGTGGTGGAGGTCCCGGTGCCGATGCAGCGCCGGGGAGGAGGCGACCCGACCGCCACCTCTCACGCCGCCGCCCACTTCGCCCGGGTCATGCTCGCGATCATCGCCGGCAAGCCGGGGCGACGTACCCGATGAGCCTTCTCGCCCAGATCCTGGTGCTGGTCATCGCTCTCGGGGCGCTGATCCTGGTGGTTGCCCTGGTCAGGGCGAGACGTCTCCGGGAGAGGTACGCCGTCATCTGGCTGCTGGTCGCCGTCGGGATGACCGCCCTGGTCATCGCCCGCCCCCTCCTCGACCGTCTCTCGGTGGCCCTGGGGATTCAATCGGGGACGACGACCCTGTTCCTCATCGCCACGCTGGCCATCCTCGGCATCCTGCTCCAGCTCTCGGTGTCGCTATCGGCGCTGGAGGACAAGGTGCAGGACATCGCCGAGGCAGTCGCTCTCTCCGACCCGGTCTCGTCAGTCGATGAGGCGGAGGACGGCTGTGGCGACCCGCTGCCACATCCCGAGCAGGGCATCGGCAATGGAGGTCCCTCGTGGAGGATCGACCTGTGACATCCCGGAAAGTCGGAAGTCCATGGCCGCGATCATCTCGGCGTCGCCCATCGCCCGATTCGCTTCGACCAGCACCCTCCCGTCCCTAACAGCCGATCCGGCACGGGCGGCATCCCGCCAGGCCCGTGCCTTCTCCGACAGCCAGCCGTCACGCCAGGCGATGAATGTCGTCCCCAACTCGACCAGGAACAGGGCGGGGAAGAGGACTACCAGGCTGCGCCGCCGGTAGTTGGAGCGGAGCATGATCATCCGGTTCCGCTCCAGGTGGTACATCTTCGATGGGGAGCGACCGAACTCGTAGTGGTGGAGAACTCGCGATCCGGGCGCTCGGACCACCTTGAGCCCGGCGAGCCGGAGCCGCCACCCCAGGTCGGAGTCCTCGTCGTACATGAAGAAGGACCGGCGAAAGCCACCGAACCGCTCCCAGAGCTCCCGTCGCATCGCCATCGCCGCCCCCGATGGGAAGGCGACCTCCACCGGCGTTGAGTCCTCGGGGACCGGAAGGCCCGAGTCGCTGACC
>JBOGEV010000209.1:0-4148 GCA_050742015.1 Acidimicrobiia bacterium | reverse complement strand
TCCAGATCGCGGCCGAGGACGTCAAGCGACTCAAAGGCGAGCTCATCCCGACCACGAGCCGACACCGACGCATGTTCACGGTGCGTCGCCCGGTGGGGGTCTGGGTCGCCATCACCCCCTGGAACTTCCCGGTGATGATCCCGATGGAATACGTCGGGCCCGGCCTGGCCACCGGCAATGCCGTCATAATCAAGCCCCCCGAGTTCACTTCTTGGGCGCTGCTCGAGATGGCCAAGGTGTTTGAGGAGGCGGGTGCCCCGAAAGGCGCTATCCAGGTGATCCCGGGCGACGGTGACATCGGAACCAAGCTCGTCACCCACGATGGAGTCGATGCGGTTGGCTTCACCGGCTCGTCGGCCACCGGCAAGAAGATCGTCTCTGTCATGGGGCTCAAACGCTCGATCATGGAGATGTCGGGCAACGGCCCCACCGTGGTCACCGCCGATGCCGACGTGACGAAGGCGGCAGACGCCGCGGTGTACGGCGCCTACTACAACGCGGGCCAGGTGTGCGTCGCCACCGAGAGGGTGATCGTCGTCGACGAGGTCCACGACCAGTTCGTCGAGGCCTCGCTGAAGGCGGCGCAGAAAGTCCAGCTCGGTGACCCGTTCGACGCCGCCACCAACATGGGGCCCCTCAACAACGAGGCGACTGCGGCCAAGATGGACCGTCACGTCGCCGACGCGGTCGACAGGGGAGCCGAGCTGTTGATGGGCGGGGGCCGCGCCTCCGGATTCCCCACCGACCTCTACTACGACTTCACCATCCTCGATCGGGTTCCCGAGAGCTCCGAGGTCTCACAGGAGGAGTCCTTCGGCCCGGTGCTGCCCATCCTCAGTGCCCGTGACGACGATGACGCGGTCGGTGTGGCCAACCGGACCCATCTCGGTCTCCAGGCGGCGGTGTTCACCAACGACCTGACCAAGGCCTTCTGGTACGCCGACAGGATCCGCTCCGGCACGGTCGTGGTGAACGACTCCACGGATTTCTGGGAGACCTTCCAGCCTTTCGGGGGTGCTGCCGGCACCGACACCGGATGGGGACGCCAACGAATCGACGAGTTCACCGACCTGCAAACGGTGGTGTTCGTCCTCCGCGAGGAGGACTAGGCACCCGCTATTCGCGCATGGTCATAGCCATGCCGGCGAATCCACCGCCGAATGCCCCGAGCAGGACCCCGGGGAGCAGGGCAGCGGTCAGCGACTCCATGAAATCGAGATTGGTGATGGCCCAGATCCCGAGCGTGAGTCCCACCAGCGCCACCGGAATCCCGATGGCGACTCCGCGCATGATGGCGGGCCCCATCGGGTCGGGTTGGTTGGTCTCCTGTTCTGCCATCGCCCAATGATGGCAGAGGTCAGGGGACGATTGTCGGCTCAGGCCTGGTCACATCGTCGGCACGCAGCCCCATCCGTCTCACGCCGATCACGAATGGGAGCCTGATCGCATACACCAGGCCGGCCACCACGTAGCCGGTGCCGAACGAGTAGACGTCAGCCACCCGCCCCAGGGCGGGCTGGGCGACCACACCTCCGGCACTGCCCATGAGGGAGGCGAACGACAGCACGGTTGCCCGCTGTTCAGACGGGATGCAGTCGTTCATATAGGCCTGCTGCATCGGCCCCGAGAGGGCCCAGAGAAGTGCGGTGAGCGTGAGGAGGACAATGGCGACCCAGAACCCGACCGGGATCTCGAGCATCTCGGCCAGGCCCACGCCAACCAAAGCCACCGCCCCGACCGCCGTCTCGGCGATGATCACGCCGGTGCGGGTGCTTGTGAACCGTCTCACCAGCCGGACAGAAGCCCCGCCGACCATCTGGGCAACGGCAAATACGGCCGCCGCGATCCCGGCCAGATATGTGGCGTCGGGATTTCCGAACAACTCGAGCAAGTAGGGCTGGAAGGCGTAGAAGACCCAGATCCCGACCCCGGCGACAAAAGGCGCCCCGAACATGAACAGCCGGATCGGGGGGTTGCCGAATCCGTGCTTGATCGATGCTCGAAGGATGCTCCGGACCTGTGGTCCGACCGCGACCCCTTTGACGGGCTGATAACCGATGTCGTGCATCCAGAGCCAGGCGGCCCCGATGACCGCGAGAAGAAGGATGGATCGGGCGACGTAAGGCAGCCCGAGATTGATCTGGCCGAGAAAGCCGCCGCCGATGGTCCCGACCAGGGTGGCGGCGCCGGCCACGGTTTGTCCTTTTCCGAAGACGGTCTCGATGCTGCCGTCGAATCCGGTTGCCGTCAGCGCATCGACCAGCCAGGCCTCGGTGGCGCCGGAGAAGAAGGTGAACCCGAGGCCGATCAGGGCGGAAACGAGGATCCACCAGCCGATCCCGGACTGCAGATACCAGAGCCCGAGGTAGGCGGCGGTGGTGACCAGCAGCGTCGCAGCACCGAGGATGAACGAGGCCCGACGACCGAAGGTATCGGCGATGACCCCGGTCGGAACCTCGAAGATGACCATCCCCGCGGTGAACGCGGCGTTGGCGACGAAAGCCTCGGTGATGCTCAGACCGGCATCGAGCAGAAACAGAGTGTTGATACCCCAGATCAACGAGGCGGCGAGGGTCTGGAGAAGCAGCAGGATCAGGTATGTGCGTTGAACGCGTTCTGGGGTCATGACTCAACTTGGACGAAGGGCCGGTAGCGTAACGGCCGGATGTACACGCCTTATGAACAACGAAAGGGCGAGATTCCTTTCGCCTCGGCCGAGTACATCTCTTTCGCCTCGCGAAGCTCCTTTCTCGGCGTCCCCGCCGTGACCATGGACGAGCTCGGTGAAGGCACGGTCGTGATCCTGGGCGCACCGTTCGACTGGGGCACCACCTACCGGCCCGGGGCCCGTTTCGGCCCGCAAGCAATCCGCAACGCCGACTACGGGGCGATGGACGGCTATCGCCCCCATCTCCCCACCGGGATCGACCCGTTCGAGACCCTCGGCGTCGTGGATGTCGGGGACGTCTACGTGCGACCCGGCGAGTTGGAGATCTCGATCGGGCGCATTGCCGATGCCGTGGAGCAGATCTCGGCCTCGGGCAAGGTGCCCATTGTCCTCGGCGGGGACCACACGATCACCTGGCCCGACGCCCTCGGGGTGGCCCGGGTGCACGGGTTCGGAGAGATCGCCCTCGTCCACTTCGACGCCCACGCCGACACCGGTTTCGTCCAAAACGGTTCCCTTCACGGTCACGGGACCCCGATGCGCCGTCTCATCGAGTCCGGGGCCGTCCCCGGGCACCGTTTCGTCCAAATCGGGCTCCGGGGCTACTGGCCCGAGCCGGAGGTCATGCAGTGGATGCGGGAGCAGAAGATGCGCTCGTTCCTCATGAACGAGATCATGGACCGTGGCCTCGACGATGTCGTCGACGAGGCTGTTGCCTACTCGCTGGAGGGCGGGGCCAAAGGCGTGTTCATCAGCGTAGACATCGACGTCGTCGACCCGGGCCTGGCCCCGGGCACCGGGACGCCCGAGCCAGGCGGGCTCAACTCGCGTGAGATCCTGGACACTGTGCGCCGGCTGTCCCGGGACCTGAATGTCCTCGGCGCCGACATCGTCGAGGTGTCCCCTCCCTATGACGGTCCCGGCGAACAGACGGTCTATCTGGCCAACCGGGTCGTGCTCGAGATCCTGAACGGGATGGCGGAACGAAAAGTCGGCTTCGTCAGCCCTTGATCAGGTGCAAACTCAGCGGGTAGTCGTAGAGCTGGCCCCGGGAGGCAGCCAGGGCGGCGAGCAGGGCGAAGACCAACTCCAGCAGGAACAGGGCAAAGAGGAAGATCAAAAGGGGGATGGTCACGATCAACCCGACCACGGTGACGGCGAACAGGAGGGCGAGGAAGCCCCCCACGATGAAATAGATCAGCAGGGACAGCTGGAAGTTGAGGGCGGCGCGGGCATGAGGCTCGACCGCGGGGTCGTCGCGTTTTATCAGCCAGACGATGAACGGTCCGACCAGCGATGGGATGCCTACCACCTGGATGAAGGCCGATGCGTGGGCCAGGACCTGCCACATCTGCTGGTCGCCACTCGTCGCCTGCGGTTCAGGCTGGACCTGGGGCTGGGGCACCGGCTGCTGTTCGTCGGTCATGGGTCAATCGTAGGCCCCTCCCCTTTTGGCGCGGCGATCCGACCCTATGGGGTC
>JBOGEV010000208.1:0-6874 GCA_050742015.1 Acidimicrobiia bacterium | reverse complement strand
GATCTCGACCCATAGGTCGAGATCTCCGCGCCAAAACGTTGGTCGAACGGCGGTGATCGTTTGACGGTGGTGGAGGAGACCCGGCATCGACCGCCCCTGTGGCGGGATGTGCGGGTGCTGCGCGTCTTGATCCAGCTGGTGGTGGCGGCGTTGGTCGTCATGTTCGTCTATGTGTTGTGGTTCAACCTGACCAACAACCTGCGCGCCGCCGGGCTCCCTACCGACTTCGACTTCCTCACCCAACCGCTAGGGGTCGACATCGCCGGCTCCGATCTGAGCTCCGGCGCCCCCATCTGGCGCGGCCTTCTGGTGGGAATCAGGAACACGTTGGCCCTGGTGATCGTCGGTATCCCGCTGCTCACCATCATCGGCATCATGGTGGGAGTGGCCCGGCTCTCCACCAACTGGCTGGTGGCCAAGGCGGCGGGTCTCTACGTCGAGCTCCTGCGCAACATCCCACCGCTGCTGATCATCTTCTTCGCCTTCAACGCGGTGGTGCTCCAGTTCCCGATTCTCCAGGAGTCGATCAACTTCGCCGACCTGATCATCATCAACAACCGCTACATCGCGGTCGTCGGGTTCACCGCCCAGCCCAACTTCGGGCCATTTCTCCTGATCATGGCCGGCGCCTTGCTCATCGCCGCCGGGGTCTGGTGGTGGCGGACCAAACGATCGGAGCGGACCGGCGAGCATCACCACCGCTTCCTCTGGGCTTTCGTCGTGTTCACCGTCATCTCCCTGGTCGGCTTCATCATCCTTGGAGGGCCGATCGGGCTGTCTCGGCCGACTTTGGACGGGCGGGCGCGCGAAGGTGGGTTCCAAGGTCTTGCCTCCTACTTCGCCGTGTTGGTCGCGTTGGTGCTCTACACCGCCTCCCACGTCGCCGAGATCACCCGGGGCAGCATCCTCGCCGTGCCCAAAGGCCAGACGGAAGCCGCCAACGCCATCGCCCTCTCCCCGTTCCAGAGGCTTCGCTATGTGACCCTTCCCCAGGCGATGCGCATCGCCATCCCCCCGATCATCAGCCAGTACCTCAACTACACCAAGAACACCTCGCTGGCGATCGCGGTGGGTTATGGCGAGATCACCCGCATCACGTTCCAGACCATCGGCAACGGTCAGCCGGCGCCGCAGATGATCGCGCTCCTCATGGGGGCCTACCTGATCTTCTCGCTCTTCATATCGCTCATCGTCAACCTGATCAACCGTCGTCTTGCCCTGGTGACCCGGTGAGCGTCGAGACACCCGTCTTCGAGGAGACCGCGGTGGAGGTGGAGCCGGCACGGGGGCCGATGGACTGGGTCAAGAAGAACCTGTTCAACAATTGGTACAACACGCTGCTCACCCTGGTCCTGGCCGCCCTCTTCGTCTGGGTGGTGCAGGCACTGGTGCGAGGGCTGCTCGGGGCCGATTTCGAGATCATCAGGGTCAACCTGAGGCTGTTCATGATCGGGCAGTTCCCCGCGGACGAACTCTGGCGACCGTGGGCAGCCACGTTCTTGATCGCGATCCTCATCGGTGTCGTGGGAGGCTCGCTGGCGGCTACGGCGCGGGACCGGGCCGAGGAGGCCGGGCTCCCGTTCACCGAGACCACCTTCCGTCAGATCCTTGGCCGTTTCTGGCCCATCATCGTCCTGGTGGTCGTCATCCTCGCCTTCACCACCACCATCACCCCCACCCTGCTCACCGTGGTGGGCGCGGCATTCGGTGTTGGCGCCTACTACCTGGGACGCGTTCTCCCTCGCATGGTGCGCCGCTGGACCTGGGGCCTGGCTCTCCTCCTCATCGTGGCCACCTATCTGGCTTTGGCGGGGTTCGGCGGCGTGGGCTGGGAGGACTGGGGCGGGCTCCATCTCAACCTGTTCCTGACTCTCGCCGGACTCATGTTCGCCTTCCCCTTGGGCCTGATCCTCGCCCTAGGGCGGAGATCGTCGCTCCCGGTCATCCGGACCATCTCGGTGACCTACATCGAGTTCGTGCGTGGGATTCCGCTCATCACGATCCTGCTCTTCGGAGCCCTGGCCATCGGCTTCCTCATCCCCAACGACCTCAGGCCGGGGCTGGTGACGAGGATGCTGATCGCGATAACCCTGTTCGAGGCTGCCTACATCGCCGAGGTGGTGCGGGGCGGTCTGCAGGCGGTGCCCCGGGGTCAGGTGGAGGCGGCGCAGGCGGTTGGCCTGGCTCCCTGGAAGACGACGCGGCTCATCGTCCTTCCCCAGGCATTGCGGGCCACCATCCCGGCCATGGTCGGCCAGTTCATCAGCCTGTTCAAGGACACCACCCTGGTCGCGATCCTCGGTGTCCTCGAACTGCTCGATGCGGCGTTCATAGTCAACTCCCAGCCCTCCTTCCTGGGCAAGGGACTGTTCGTGCTGACCCTGGGATTTGCCGCTCTGGTGTTCTGGGTCGGGTCGTTCACGATGTCACGTGAGTCGAGGAGATTGGAGAGGAAGTTGGGAGTGGGAGAACGATGACGGCACGAGCGGACTATGCGGATGCGACCCATGCCAAGGGTGAGACCATCATCGAGTTACAGGATGTGGACAAGTTCTTCGGCAACTTCCAGGCCCTGAAGGACATCAACATGAAGGTCGGCCTTCAGGAAGTGGTGGTGGTCATCGGGCCTTCCGGGGGCGGCAAGTCGACGCTGATCCGTTGCATCAACCGCTTGGAGAAACACGACAACGGTCGGGTCATGGTCGACGGGATAGATCTGACCGACGACGTGCGCAATATCCAGGAGGTGCGCCGGGAGACCGGCATGGTGTTCCAGTCCTTCAACCTGTTCCCCCATCTCACGGTGTTGGACAACATCACCCTCGCCCCACGTCAGGTGCGGAAACTGCCGAAGAAGGAGGCCGAGGCCCTGGGGATGGAGATGCTGGAGCGGGTCAAGATCCCGGAGCAGGCCCGCAAGTACCCCGGTCAGCTATCCGGGGGACAGCAACAGCGGGTCGCCATCGCCCGCGCCCTGGCCATGCAGCCCAAGGTGATGCTTTTCGACGAGCCGACCTCGGCTCTCGACCCGGAGATGATCAAAGAGGTGCTCGACGTCATGGTCGGTCTGGCCCAGGGTGGGATGACGATGATCGTGGTCACCCACGAGATGGGTTTCGCGCGGGCGGTGGCCAACCGGGTGGTATTCATGGCCCAAGGCGAGATCGTCGAGGTAGGCACCCCGGAGCACTTCTTCACCGATCCCCGGGAGGACCGGACCAAGTTGTTTCTCAGCCAGATCCTCTGAGCGTCTGCAACGTATAACGGGCCGAAGGCTTTTAGCCTTCGCGCTTCTTGTCCTGGACTCGCGTGCTCATCGTGCTGGTCGTCGGCGCTCTCGTCGGGGGTGCGGCGTTCGCGGTTTGGGCGATGACAGACGACCCAGGGACCTCATCCACCACCGAAGTGGCCGCGGTCGAGGCTCCAGCCGCCACGGCCACGACTACAACCGTCCCGTCGACGACGACCGTTCCGCCCACCACCACCACCACGCTTCCTGCAAAGGGATATCTGGTGATCCAGGGCACCGGCGATGTGGCGGTGGATCCCGATTACATCTCGGCCCTTGCCGCGCAGGGTTGGGACCACGCCTGGTCCGGTCTGAACGGGCTCTTTCTCGAGGACGACCTCACCGTCATCAATTTGGAGTGTGTCCCGTCCGACATCGGGGCGCCTCTGGACAAGGCATTCGTGTTCCGCTGCCCGACCGAGGCCCTTCCCTCGATCAAGGCCAACGGCATCGACGTGGCCAATCTGGGCAACAACCACTCCCAGGACTTCGGCAAGGAGGCTCTCGTGGACGGTCGGGCCAATCTGATCGAAGCTGGGATCGGGGCCGTCGGGGCGGGAGAGAATGCGGCGGTCGCCGGGGAGCCCGCATTGTTCGAGGTCAACGGGTGGAAGATCGCAGTCGTCGGGTTCGGGGGAGTGGCTCCCGGAGACTCCTGGTATGCGACCGCTGACACGGCCGGCATGCGCAGCGGGGACCACGCCCCTTCGATGGTCGAGGCGGTGACCGCCGCCGACGCCGTCGCCGACCTGGTGGTCGTCACCGTCCATTGGGGGATGGAATTGGACACGACTCCCCGTCAGGACGACATCGAACGAGCACAGGCCATGATCGCGGCCGGAGCAGACATCATCTTCGGGCACCACCCGCACCGGATGCAGCCGTTGGAGATGGTCGACGACGCCGCTGTGTTCTGGTCCCTGGGCAACTTCGTCTGGCCTCACAACTCCGTGGCCAGTGCCACCACCGCAGTGGCCCGGGCGGTCGTTGCCCCGGACGGAGCGATCGAGGCGTGTTTGATACCGGCATATATCGAGACACACGGCCATCCTGTGCTCACCGGTGAGCCCACCTGCGCACCGCCGGGCTAGGAGGATCGACGGACGATGAACGAAAGAGCGGGCCAGGTGATCATGATCGTCGCCGCCGGGTTCATCCTTGGCCTGGCCGTCTTCTTCGTGACCCGGGACGACGATCCATCGACGGCGACAACCGCAAACCTCGCAGTAGCCCCGACGACCACGGCCCAAAATCCCTCGAACGCAGATCCCGGTGAAACCACCACGACGACCATGGCTCCCTCCACCACGACCACCGCCGCGCCCCAGGTGCGTGCCGCGGGCACGGTTCCCGGGTTCACGGTCGGACAGCCTTGGGGGACCACGGTCGGGATGACCATGTTCCGGGGAAACCCGACTCGCTCCTTCTACGGGATCGGCCCTGTGCCCGACGCCCCTACGGTCGCATGGCGCTATCCCGACGAGCAGATGTGCAGCCCTTCATCGGAGGGTGGTGTGTCCAGGATTTGGTGCGGGATGGGCTGGACCGGCCAGCCGGCGCTGTGGGAACGACCGGATGGGATCACCGAGTTGATCTTCGGCGCCTACGACTCGGCGGTCCACTTCGTCGATGCCGCGACCGGCCAGGACCTCAGGCCCGAGTTCCAGACCGGGGACATCATCAAGGGATCGGTCACCCTCGACCCCGACGGTTTTCCCTTGCTCTACTTCGGCTCCCGGGACAACAAGCTGCGCATCCTGGCCCTCGACCGCGAGGAGCCGACCGAGATCTGGTCGATGGATGCCAACGAGGTCGACGGGATCTGGAACGACGACTGGGACTCCAATCCGGCCATCGTCGACGACGTCATGTACGAAGGCGGGGAGAACGGATGGTTCTTTGCCGTCAAGCTCAACCGGGGCTACGACGCCGAGGGCAAGGTGGCCGTCGACCCGGTGAAGCTGGTCCAACAGCCGGGGTACAACGAAGCCCTGCTCTCCAATTCCGGGCGCAACGTCTCCATCGAGAGCTCGGTCCTGGTCTTCGACCAGCGGGTGTATTTCTCCAATTCGGGGGGCCGCATCGTGGGGATGGACGTCTCCAATGTCCTGAACGGCGAAGCGCCGATCGTCTTCGACTACTACGCCGGGGGCGACATCGACGCCACGATGGTCGCCGACGCCGAAGGCATGATCTATGCCTCCATCGAGCACGAGCCCTCTCAGATGGGGGCAGCCGAAAGCGAGCGGAATCTCGCGGTCGGCCAGTTGATCAAGCTCGACCCGTACACCGACGGCGAGCCCAGGTTGTGGGGCCTGGACCTCACCGCCGGTGCCTCTGATGCCGGCTCATGGGCGACGCCGGCGGTCCACGATGGGATGGTCTATCTCAACACGCATCAGGGCTCGCTCATTGCAGTCGACGCCGCCGACGGGTCGTTGCTTTGGGAGGACGAGGTCGGCTTCCACTCCTGGTCGTCGCCTGCCATCGTCGACGACACGCTGGTCACGGCGACCTGTCTCGGCGACGTGCGCGCCTATTCGCTGGAGGATCCCCGCTCACCGGAACAGCTCTGGTCGCTCAATCTCGGCGGCGCTTGCCTCGAGGCCACTCCGGTGGTCTGGAAGGGCAGCATCTATCTCGGCTCCCGAGACGGTCACATGCGCGCGCTGCGGTAGATCAGGGCTTCTTCCTAGTCCCTGACGATCCAGAAGAGGCGGGCCGGTTCGGGGAGGAGGTTCTTCCATCCGCTGATGGCATCGCGGGTGACCAGAAGGGCATCGCCGGCCCGCATCACCGGGGCTTCCTCGGCCAGCTCGATCTGGACCAGCCCCTGGCCGACCAGAATCAGCTCGGCGCCTTTGTGGACCGACGGAGGGCCTCCCGTCTCACCTGGCCCGAGACTGATCAGAAAGGCGCGCAGACCCGCGTTGGGATCGTCGAGAAGGGCGACGATGCCGCGCCTCGGGCGGATCCGGTCGCGGCGAGCCAGGACGTAGCCGGCGTCGGGACGATGATCGAGGAGTGTGTCGATGGAGACCCCGAGCGCATCGGACAGGGTGAGCAGGGTGTCGACGGCCAGACCGCGGTGGCCGGTCTCGACCTGTGACACGGCGCTGGGGGAGACCCCGGCGAGTCGGGCCACCTCGGTCTGGGTGAGACCGCGCTCGACTCGCTGGCGCCGAATGCCCTCGGCGAGACGGCCGACGGCCCGAGCCTCCTCGAGTCGGATGACGCCACTTTCGCGGTGGATGTCGAAGATGCGGCCGCCGATGCCGGGTCGGCTCTCTGCCTTGAGCACCCTCAGTCTCCCTCCGGTGTGGTCGAGGACGCATTGGGTGAGGCGTTGCACCGCCTGGAGGATCGGTGCCGATCCTTCCCTGCTGGCGCGCCAGTAGGCGATCGCTCCGAGGTCGAAGAGTCGGGGGCAGGTGCGGGTGAAGAAGACGAGGGCCCGTTGCGCGCCGAGCCGATCCACCAGGCGGTCGAGGCCACGGATCACGATGCGCGCATCGGGTTCGGCCCCACGGGCCACGATCTCCTGCTCCAGTTGCAGCGGATCGGCATGGCGACGACCCGGCCGGG
>JBOGEV010000207.1:0-1081 GCA_050742015.1 Acidimicrobiia bacterium | reverse complement strand
GACGAGCTGAGCAATCCCTCCGGCTACATCAAGCCGAACGACGTCAACGCATTCCCGGTCACCGTGACGCTGAAAGACAACGCGGCCGACGGTTGTCTGAAGCAGCCACTCACCCTGCCGCTGACCGCCGAACTCGTATCGGCCCGAGGCTGATGTGCCCCGGGATGAGCGCTACTTGCCCTTGACCTTTTTGGCCGTATCTTGTCCCTGTTTGACCAGACTCGCGTAGGTCTTGCCATAGGTAGCATTGACTTCGGTGGCAAGTTCTATGAGCTGGTCGGCGTACCGATCACGGACTAACGACTTCGAAGCATGTGCACCTGAGTGTTTTTCTTGCGCCCCCGATGTGTGGGGGCCACCCGTGCTGCGATGATGCGTCCCCGATCCCCCGATCCAACTCTCGGCCTTGGCGATTAGTGCCCGCAGCCTCCGTACCGGCCCGGGGTCTTTCTCGTCCCCTTTCGTACTGCGGTTGTCCGGCACCAGATCCTGCACCGCTTCGTCGTCCAGTTCGACCAGACTCTTCATGCATGCGCCGTGCTTGTCCCCGCGTTTTCCCTCGCAGCGACCCTTGGCGTCGGGGGCGCACACGGTGCTGAGGTACATGCTACAATACGGTTCGATGCAAGTGGCGTAATGCTTCAATTCCGATTCGCCGAGGTCCGGCGTCTTGGTTTTTCCGTCCACGACGCATAGTAGCGGGTATTCCATTTCACCCTCTATTAAGTATACATGTAACTTCTCACACGATTTGCACAGACAAATGATTTGATACTCCTGCGTCCCGGGGTCCATGCTTCCTCGATCCGTGAGGGCTCGCGCCTCGCGTCTAGTCGCCACACGCGAGCGGCCAGTATTTCTCGATTCTATCGGCAATCGCCCCAGAGAACCAGGACCCCGATCGGGTCTGGGACGTGATGGCCGGAGAGATGCCTACCTCAGCAGCCCGGATGGTCAGGTGTCGCCGCGGGAGCGGACGATCAGGTCGGCGAGCAGGGCGACGGCCGCGATGATCAGGCCGGTGACGAACAGCAGGGTGGCGTTCGCGGTGATCGCCAGGTCGTGCCGGAACAGGTCGGTG
>JBOGEV010000206.1:0-1112 GCA_050742015.1 Acidimicrobiia bacterium | reverse complement strand
GGCACCGTGAGATTGCTGTCGGTGGCGTGCAGCAGGGGGCCGCCCAGCGTCGCCCGGCCCTCGCAGCAGACCACCATCAGCGAATCGAAGGACTGGGTCGAGCTGGTCAGCCGGAGCAGGGGATCGGCCTGGGATCTGGTGAGCACGTCCCCGCGGCGCAGGAAGTACAACGGCGGATCCTGCATGGCTGAGGCCGCATCGATCAGCGCCCCGGAGTCGAAGGCCGTGTCGCGCCGGTCGAAGACGTCGAAGCTCAAGGTGGCCGAGCCCGAGGTCTCCGGCACCCACTGCATGGCCAGCGTCTTGAAGCCGGTCTGGCCGTGCGAGGCGGATGTCGTGAAGCCGGTGGCCGACGCCACTTCCGAAGAGCTCTGGAAATCGGACGTGAATCGACTCTCGAACGCCAGCTGATTCGTGGCGCCGGAGGGGTCGGTGATGCGGACCCGGAAGACGTCATCAAATGTCGGGG
The DNA here is from genome assembly GCA_050742015.1 of Acidimicrobiia bacterium. Taxonomy (GTDB): domain Bacteria; phylum Actinomycetota; class Acidimicrobiia; order Spongiisociales; family ZC4RG35; genus JARDZU01. Next base: position 643 of record JBOGEV010000206.1, on the reverse strand, counting down.
TGGGAGGGGGCGGGAACTCGTTGCTGATGAAGTTGTAGTTGACCTTGATCGTGAAGAGGCTGCCCGCCTCGACGTTGAACGACTGCGACAGCCGGCTGCCCTCGGTGACGTTGGCGGGCGCGCCCGGGAACAGCTTCGGGTTCTCGGACACCCACCGCGCGTCCGCGCCGGTGTGGATCAGGGCCATGCGCTGGCCCTCGGGCGGCGCGATGGAGCCGAAATTCGGGACGATCCCGCCACCCCCGGTCAGCGTCCAGTTGGGCGGTAGCGAGCCGGTCTCGAAGCCACCGTTCACGATCTTCTCCCCCTTCGGGGTCGGCGGTGGCGTGCCGTTGCCGCCCCCCGGGGTGCCGCCGCCGTCACCTGGCGTGCCATTGCCGCCATCGGGCGTGCCCGGGCCCGGGGAACTGCCCGGGACTTGCCCCTGGGCGATGGACGAGTTGGTGGTCGAGTTGATCGGAGCCGCATTGGCCGGCGTAGGGCTCGGCGTCCCGGTTCCGGTGGGCGGGAGCGGACCGACTGTCCCGGTGCTCACGAACTGAGCGACCTGCGTGGCCTGGGCCGCCTGGCTCTCGAGGAGCGCGGTCTGGAAGCCTTCCTCCGGTGAGGTGAACTCGCGGGTGCCGGTCTGCACGGTCACCGC
>JBOGEV010000205.1:0-1857 GCA_050742015.1 Acidimicrobiia bacterium | reverse complement strand
CACCTCGACGGCGGTGCCCGTGGCGTACTGCACGGCGCTGATGCACACCGCCTTGGTGGAAGCGTCGATCGCCCGGACCAGCTCCTGGGTGAGATCGCGGTCGGGTGTGTCATCGACCCAGACGATCTTCGTACCGCGGCGTTCCCGTTCCGCGAGCCACGGATAGGTCACGCTTGGGAAATCGGACGAGACCAATACGACGGACCCATCGATCGATCCCAAGGCCGCAGCGACCTGACCGAGGGCCTCGCTCGCACCTCCGGTGATCGCGATCCACGTCGCTGGCGCGTCGAGGAGCCCGGCCGCAGCGGCCCGCAGTTCATCGAGGACATGCTCTTCCTCATCGTCGGAGAGCCGGAGGTTGCCGTGCTGTGCCACATCGGCCAGGAACGTGATCATGGCGTCGAGAGCCTCCGTCGGGACCAGCCCCAGCGCTGCCTGGTTGAGGTAGGTGCACCCCTGGAGCGTCGGATAATGCGAGCGAGGAACGAGGGCGGCCTGCGCCGCCATCACTGGAGGCCGTCGTCGGCCGGGACGAGCCGGGCGAGCGATCTCGGCGCAACGAGCGTGTAGGACGTCCCCACCCACTCGGGTTCCGGGAGCCTTGACACGATGGAGTCCAGGCGGCTCGTCGACTCCTCAGGTCCTCTTCTTCCGTTCTTCAAGGAGTGCACACTACGGATCTGACGCGCAACTCGCGTAAGAGGGTGCGACCATCGTGTACCAATGCGGGGCCATGGCGGGGAACATGGTATCCGGGTGATCACCCCATGGGCTCGAACGGGCTGCTGACCTGCGGCTCCCTGGTGGGGGCGGGGAGGACTCGAACCACCGACCGACGGATTATGAGTGTGAGGCTCGTCGTCTCCTGTGGGCTCCCGACACCTCCGGCCGTCCCGACCAGCGGGAACGCTCCTCCCGAGTCATGGTCGGACGTGGTCAGACGATGTGTCGGGGCCTCCGGAGCAATCATCCGCTAGAAGGACGCTAGATGGACGAGACAGCACCTATTCCGACTGCCCGCAGGGGCAGTATAGACTCGTGCCGAGGTTGCGGATCAGGGGCTCCGACGGATGTGACACCCGCCAAGACGCTTCGGAAGGCCTAGGTCGACCCTCCCGCAAGATGGGGGCACACGCTTCACGCAAGAGCGGGAATCTTCAGGATGTCCCCGACCGTCCTAGGTCTCCGTTGCGACCACTCGCGAAAGCCCCTGATGACTCCTGCCAAGGGTCCATGGCTCAACTCAAACCAACATGCGATACTGGCGGTATCGGCGCGATCGACAGCCGCGAGTAGACACCGACAATCAAAGCCCACCACCCCGCGAGGCACTGCCCTACCCGGCGGCCGCCGCAGGGGGCGGGGAACCCGCATCGTTACTAGATCAGCGAAATCGCGACCTGCTCTAGTAGGTCATAGGCATCCTGCATCCCTGCTTCCATGCCCGAGTCGATGATCGCGTCCCGAACCTCCTTACTGGGGCACTGCACCAGGATCGTGAGGGTCGTGCGTCCATTTTCCTCGCTGAACGTAGCCGTGTTGACCGTCGCGTTTTCGTCGGCCGCGTCGGGCTCTACTCCGGGCATCTCGTACACCTCGGTCGATCCACATCATCCACATCATCGAGACACCGAAAGACCAGTCCATCATGTCGTCGCCACCTCCTCGTTCCGTGCTCCGTCTAACGCGTGGTCATCCTGTCACCCTCCCGTCTTCGGCCGCTGGACGTCGAGCGGCTGATCGAAGGCGTAGTACCGGTGATCCATGAAGTGGCCTAACGCGCGCATGTGGGCCCGGTGGACGAGCCCCTCCCGGTCCACCCACATCCTGAACCAGATGGGCGTCCCGGGAACG
>JBOGEV010000204.1:0-1022 GCA_050742015.1 Acidimicrobiia bacterium | reverse complement strand
AAGATTGCAGGGCTCGGTTTCCCCGAGATCGGCCCAGTGCTGGATGTGGTGAACATCGCACCAGCGGGCGTCACGATCGCATCCTCCCTCCCAGGTGCAGTGGAGGTCTCTGGCGATAACGGCCCGGCGCATTGCGGCGGGGATGACCCTGGTACGCCGGCCGACGTCGATGATCTCCGAGTTTGGCCCGAAGACGATGCGACTCAGTGAGCAGTCACAGGTGAGGGTTCGAAGCTCGGCGATGGTGAGCACCTGGCCGGTCTCGGTCTGGTGGAGACCACCTGCGATGCCCTGGAGGGCGGGGAGATCGCATACGACGTTGATATGTGGCTTCTCCCCACCGACTGTCGGGGTCTGCCCGTGCTCGAGAAAACCTCGGGCGAGGTCCTCGAGGGCGTCATGGCGCCGCTGACGTGGCGTGCGGGTGTCGTCGGGGGCGGGTGGGGGCATGAGAGCGTCCAACGCGGTGAGCAGGGCCCGTCCGGCCAGCCGGGTCATCCAGCCGTCGACTCTCAACATCCCGCCCAGGCTCTCCGACGCCGAGATCCCCCGCATCTCCTTCTGTTGGATCGCGTCTTGAGCCGTGCCCGGGCCGTCGACCGATTGGCGCCAGTAGGCGAGGGCGCGACGGGTGTCGGCGTGGGAGAGGTCGGCAACGGCATCGGTGAGCGTCTCCTCAGCGGCGGGGAACTCATCGGGGACCGCGGTAGCGGTCTCGAATAGACGATGGGCCTGATCGGTCGAGATCCGGGTCCGCAGCCAAGCCGTGAAGACTCGAGGGGCGATGCGGCGGGCATGGGCGGCGGCGACGAGGCGACGTGCCCGGCCCGCGGCCATCCGGCAGCGATGCTTGAGGAAGTCGGTCATCGAGGGATACCCGTGGGCCCGGTGACCGGCCCTCCTCTCGAAGATCCCGATCCGGTCGACCCGGATGGCTTCGATCAGCCCGGAGACCGTCTCCAGCTCGATCAGATCGTCAGCTAGCTGGTCGATGGGGAGGTGCTCGGCGTCTTCTGCGATCC
>JBOGEV010000203.1:0-8466 GCA_050742015.1 Acidimicrobiia bacterium | reverse complement strand
CACCAACGATCAAGACGTCAAACCCGGGGCCCTTCGCCACCTCTCCGCTCTCCTCTCAGTCCTTCCTGGAACGGAACCAGGGAGCCGGTAGCGTAGAAATGAGAGATCATCTCCCCAAAAATCGGTCTCGTCCGTCGACGAGGGCGCTGATCTTCCGGTCGGCGACCGAACGCTGCAGCATCCAGAAGCCACAGTCGGGATGCACCCATCGGACACGGTCCGGGCCGAACGCCTTGACGGCCTTCTCGATTCGAGCGGCCACTTCATCGGCCGTCTCGACGTGGTTCACCTTGACGTCGATCACGCCCACGCCGATAGCCACGTGGTCGCCGACCTCAACGAGGGCATCGAGGTCGGAGTCCGGCCGGTGGGCGAGCTCGAGCACCAGATGATCGGCATGGAGCCCGTTGAGGAATTCGACAAGTGATCCCCATTCCCCCGACTGGACGGTTTGGCCGCCGTAATTGCCGAAGCAGAGGTGCACCGCGCTCTCGACCTCGACTGCGTCGAGGATCCGGTTGATCCCGGCCTGGGCGATGGGTGCGTACTCCGGACTTCCCGGCAGATTCGCCTCATCCACCTGTACGCAGGCACAGTTCAAATCGGACACCTGACCCGCCAGGCACTCTGCGAGCGCCATCGTCAACTCCTCAACGTCGTCGTAGTGGAGGTCGAGGAGCATGCGCGCCAGCATGAACGGGCTGGTGAGGGTGAACTTGAGCGGCCCGTCGGCAACGGACGCCGACCTCATGCAGGCCCCTGGCAGGTCGAGCGTGCCTTCGGAGATGTCGTCCTCGACCACGCCGGCGGGTTTACGCCTGAACCCCGTCTCCGACTTGGCCTGGAACGCGGTGCTGTCGCTCCTCCCGATCTCGGATCGGACGCCCCCCATCCGGGACACGAAGTAGTCGATCATGCCGTTGGTCTCGGCATGGTTGGGATCGAACCGGTAGAGCTCGCCATCGGTGGGGAGGTCGATCCCGGCCCGCTTCTGGGTGTGGATCACGGCGGACGTGGCGTCGATCATGGCCTGCTCCGACGGCGAGGCGATCAACCAATCGATGGGTGAGTACGAACCCACCGTGGTGGTGAGAATCTCCGGCTCCGAGGGCAACTTCATTGGGTCCATGCAGCCGACACCGTAGGCGATGACCCGCCGGGCTAGCTCGGCACCCTGGCTACGGTCGGATGGGTGCCCGAATGATTTCCCGGTCGGAGCAATTTCCAAATCTCGACAAGCCGCAGATAGAGCAGGATCGGAGAAGCAAGTGGTCCACCGGTTCCTTAGGTTCCGGGCATAGATCTCACTAACCACAGGCCGATTTAGGGTGGACCAGATGCAAGCTGCCGATAGTCACGACCTGATCCGGGTGATCGGGGCCCGGGAAAACAACCTCAAGGACGTAAACGTCGCCATCCCAAAGCGCCGCCTGACGGTGTTCACCGGGGTATCCGGGTCGGGGAAGAGCTCGCTGGTCTTCGATACGATTGCCGCCGAGTCACAGCGGCTGATCAATGAGACCTACAGTGCGTTCGTCCAGGGTTTCATGGCGACAATGGCCCGGCCCGACGTCGACGTTCTCGACGGTCTGACCACTGCGATCATCGTTGACCAGGCGCGCATGGGAGCCAATGTCCGCTCCACCGTCGGCACCGCGACCGACGCCAATTCGCTGCTGCGGCTCCTCTACAGCCGTCTTGGTGAGCCGCATATCGGGCCCCCACCCGCATTCTCGTTCAACATCCCGACCCGGACGGCGAGCGGAGCGATCACCGCTGACAAGGGCAAGGGAGAACGGACCGTGGTGCGCAACGTCGTCTATCACGGCGGGATGTGCCCGCGCTGTGAGGGTATGGGCTCGGTCAGCGACATCGACGTGACCCAATTGTATGACGAGGACAAGTCGCTTTCCGAAGGCGCCATAACCGTGCCCGGCTACAAGGCCGGGGGATGGTCGGTGCGCTACTTCACCGATTCTGGCTTCCTCGACCCGGACAAGCCGATTCGCAAATACACCAAGAAGGAGCTCAGCGACTTCCTGTACAAGGAGCCGGTGAAGGTCAGGATCAACGAGATCAATCTGACCTACGAGGGGTTGGTCCCGCAGATCCAGAAGTCCATGCTCTCCAAGGACGTCGACACGCTTCAGCCGCACATCCGGGAGTTCGTGAATCGGGCGGTGGCGTTCACCCCCTGTCCTGAATGCGGCGGCACCCGGCTCAACGAGGCGGCTCGATCGTCGAAGATCGCGGGCAAGAGCATCGCCGACGTCTGCGCGATGCAGATCAGCGACCTGACCGAGTGGATCAGGGACCTCGATGAGCCGTCGGCCAAGCCATTGCTCGACACCTTGCAGGAGGCACTCGACTCGTTCGTCGACATCGGCCTTGGTTACCTCTCCCTGGACCGGCCGTCGGGCACGTTGTCGGGCGGTGAAGCGCAACGGACAAAGATGATCCGCCATCTCGGCTCTCCACTGACCGACGTCACCTACGTCTTCGACGAGCCCACGATCGGGCTCCACCCCCACGACGTGCAACGTATGAACGACTTGCTGTTGCAGCTGCGCGACAAGGGGAACACGGTGCTCGTGGTGGAGCACGAGCCGGAGACCATCGAGATCGCCGACCACATCGTCGACCTGGGCCCCCGCGCCGGGACGGCCGGAGGAGAAGTGGTGTTCGAGGGCACCGTCGATGAGCTGCGGGGCAGCGACACGCTGACTGGCCAACACCTCGATGATCGGTCATCGGTCAAGGAGGAGTTCCGAACCTCGACCGGGAGCCTTGAGATTCGAAATGCGAATCAGCACAACTTGCAAGACGTGGATGTCGACATCCCGCTCGGAGTGCTCGTCGTCGTCACCGGCGTCGCCGGGTCGGGCAAGAGCTCGCTCATCCAAGGTTCGATGCCGGCGGATGCGGATGTCGTCTTGGTGGACCAGACCGAGATTCGCGGGTCGCGGCGCAGCAACCCGGCGACCTACACCGGCATGCTCGACTCGATACGAAAGGCTTTCGCCAAGGCCAATGACGTGAAGCCGGGGCTGTTCAGCCCCAACTCGGACGGTGCCTGTCCCAACTGCAACGGCGCCGGTGTGATCTACACCGAGCTGGGCTTCATGGACACCGTCGCCACAACCTGCGAGGTGTGCGAGGGCAAGCGTTTCCTTGCCGAGGTGCTGGAGTACCAACTCGGTGGCAAGGACATCAGTGAGGTGTTCGAGATGGCGGTGACCGAGGCCGAGGAGTTCTTCGCCGATGGAGAGTCGCGGGTGCCGGCCGCCCACGCCATCCTGGAACGGATGTCCGCAGTGGGACTCGGCTATCTGAGCATCGGCCAGCCGCTGACGACACTCTCCGGTGGCGAGCGCCAGAGACTGAAGTTGGCGATCCACATGGCTCAGAAAGGTGGGATCTACGTCCTCGACGAGCCGACCAGTGGGCTCCATCTTGCCGATGTCGAGCACCTGCTCGGACTTCTCGACCAGCTCGTGGACTCGGGCAAGTCGGTCATCGTGATCGAGCACCACCAAGGCGTGATGACTCATGCCGACTGGATCATCGACCTCGGTCCCGGAGCCGGGCACGACGGTGGCCGGGTGGTCTTCGAGGGCACTCCGGCCGAACTGGTCGCCGATGGCTCGACCCTCACCGGCAAACATCTCTCCGAGTACGTCGGAACCTGAGTTCGGGATCGGCGCCCGACCCTAAACTGGGACACATGAGCGCCGACCTCCAGGAGCTTCGTCTATTGCGCCAGGCCCGGGATCGGATGGACCGGGAGTACGCAGAGCCGCTCGACGTACCGGCGCTCGCCCGGACCGCGCTGATGTCGCCCGCGCACTTCAGTCGTCGCTTCCGCGCTGCATACTCGGAGACGCCGTACTCCTATCTCATGACCCGCCGCATCGAGCGGGCGAAGACGCTGTTTCGCAATACCGACCTGAGCGTGACCGAGGTCTGCATGGCGGTCGGGTGCACGAGTCTCGGCTCGTTCTCGACCAAGTTCACCGAGCTGGTCGGGGAGACGCCGAGCACATACCGCTCTCGCAACCACAACGAGCTGGCCAAGGTGCCCGGCTGCGAGACGATGGTGCTGACCCGGCCGCGCAAGAGAAAGAGCCAGCCGCAGGAAGAGAGCAGTTTTCGAGAAGCAACTGTGGGACCTGGCGCGTAAGTTCTCTCTCATGAGCATTTCACTGAGCACAGTCCACATCTACGTCGACGATCCCGATGCTGCCCTCGCCTTCTACCGGGACACTCTGGGCCTCACCGTGACCAATGAGGTCGAGAACGAAGGCTTCCGCTGGATCACCCTCGTCACCGACAGTCAGCCGGAAGTCTCCATAGTGTTGTCGCAGCCGCAGGCCGGCCGCTCCCAGGAGGACGGGGACGTCCTGGCTGCATTGCTCGCCAAAGGTGAGCTACCCGGTCCGTTCTTCCGCTCGGACGATCTCGACGCGACCTTCGAAACGGTGGCTGCCTCTCCCGGAGTCGAGGTGCTGTCCGAGCCCGCCGATCAGTTCTGGGGTGCCCGCGACGCCGCCGTGCGCGACCCGGCGGGCAACATGGTCCGAATCGAGCAGGGTTAGCACCGGACCAACGCCGGGCGGAACGACATGTCGAATCCAGGGCCCTCTCCGACGATCACCTGGGGCGAGTTCGCCAACCTCGAGCCCAACCTGGCGGGGTTCGGGGCAGACAGACTGACCGCGTCACCCGCATATCTGGCGACGGTTCGGCGGTCGGGGGCACCTCGAGTCCACCCGGTGACACCGATCTTCACCCCCGATGGGCTGTACCTGTTCATGGAGCCGACCTCCCCCAAAGGGAAAGACCTCCGGGAGCGGGGATGGTTCGCCTTGCACAGCGGGGTCCCGGACAATGCAGGCACCGGTGGCGAGTTCAATGTCAGTGGCCGTGGCGTTGCCGTCGACGATCCGGACATCTGGTCCCGGGTCGCCGAGGCTGCCGGCTACACCCCGGCTGACCGTTACGTCCTGTTCGAGTTTCAACTGAGCGAGGCCCGCTGCCACGGCTATGGCGACGTGCCGTTGCCCACGACCCGGTCGTGGTCGGTCGACCGTTAGCCCGGCTGGCCCTGGTGGTCGTATGTGTAGCTGATACTCATCGCGCCTTTGATCCCGGGTATGGGCAGAGTCGAGCCCTCTGCGTCCACGGACGCCTTCTCGTCGCGCGTGAGTCGACGCCAGGTGTCGATGGCGAGCTTGTTCTGGGAGCGACGCCAGGTTCCGACTATCTCCCCGCCGACGAGGAGAGCGCCGGGCCAGACTCGGGACGGCCACAACTCATCTCGGTGGGTCGCGTCCTCGACCAGGAGCTCGCGATCGTCGCCCTGGAGCAGCCAGTAGGCGTCGCCGCTGGGGAGAAACCGGGCCGAGAACGCGGGGGCCGGCGCGGTGCGGAACTCCGACTCGTCCCCGGAGAGGATCCACGCCTCTCCGATCGGGGTTCGAACAGGAATCAATGTCCGCTTCAGATCGTCGAACGCGGCGACTCCCGACTGCGGCGGCAGCCCTGCCCACCTGGCGAAAGACCGAGGCGTCGACGGCCCGAGAACGTGGAGGTATCGACGGGTCAATTCCAGCCGGGCGTCGTGGGGGTCGGTATCGGGCGCAGCAACCGTCCACACCGTCGGCGCACCCGCACCGGGCCAGCGGATCAGGATCGTCCCCGTTGGGGCGCCGTACCTGAAACGGTTCGGATTCCGGCCGAGTGCGTGGCCAGCATCCCGGTCTGTCATCGTGGATCCGGCAAGCACATCTCTCAACTCGGCTGCCACCGTCCGAGCCAACTGCCGATCGGCGGCATCGTCGGACAACCGACCGAGGGTGAACACCGCGATGTCACGTTCGGCGACGACATAAGTGCTGTACCTGGGGCCCCAGAGCTGCACGAAGGCTGGATCGTCCCAGGTGTCAGGCGTCGTGTCCTCGACCCGGGCGTGGATCGAGAGCAATGCCGCCCGCGGCATGCTGTCCTGCAGGCCCGCCCACGCCGCCTTTTCCAGAGAACGGCGGTTTCGTGGCAGGCGCTCATCCAACGACCCCACGCGGCGCCGATAAGCGAGTACTTGCGATCGGGTCAGGTCGAGCCGAGCGGTTGTCATCTCATTCGTCGCCCGCGAGCGGCCCGGACCATCGGCGTCAGGATATCGGCTAGAAGGGGATCCGACCGGGCGAGTGCCTGTCGTAATCTCGGGCCGACCTGATCGGATCCGTCCTCGGCGGCTGGAAGCGCGTCGACGTGCCAAGAAAGGTGGCTGAATGAGCGACGACAGAAAGACGGCTCGAGCTTTCCACGACGCCGGTGGCGTCGAGGACTGGCGGGTCCTGTTCTGGGGTGCCTACGCCTACTACCGCATCGGGTCGTTCGCCGAGGGGGCGAGATTCGTTGCTGCGATTGCCGAGGTGGCGGACTCTATCGGGCATTTTCCCGACGTCGATCTCCGACCCGATGGGGTGACGATCCGCAGCTTCTCGCGCGAGGACGGTTCGCTGAGCGAGCGTGATGTCGAACTCGCTCGAAAGGTCTCGGCCATCGCCCGAGAAATCGGACTCGAGCCCGATCCTTCTCAGGTACAGACCGTGGGCATCGCTGTCGCCCAGGGCGTCGACGTGGACGTTCGACCCTTCTGGGCCGCGGCCCTGGGGTACCGATACCTGGGGGCGGAGGACGCCATCGATCGACATCGGCGCAACCCACACCTCTGGTTCCACGAGCTCGGGTCGGGCATCCCCGGCCGGGGTCGTGTCCACATCGATGTCAGTGTGCCGGCGGATCAGGCCGAGTCCCGGGTCGCGGCGGCGCTGGCCGAAGGCGGCCGGATCGCCGACGACTCGCACGTTCCCGATCACTGGACACTTGCGTCTCCCGACAATCACGGAATCGACATCGCCGCCTGGCCGGACGTCGAGGACTATCGAGACTGAGCTGCTCGGAGACCCGCCGGCGTCGAGGCCGAGTCTTGGTTATCTCACATGAAACCGAAGAGCGGGGGGAGAACAGCGACGACGATCGCTGCCCATAGGGCATAGACCGGCAAGTAAGCGGTCTGCCATCGCTCGAGAGGATGGAACGTGCTGCGTCCTGCGAGGAACCTCATCGAGAGCCAGGCGGTCCCTGCCAGGCTCACCAGGAGCAGGATGTTGAGACCGAGAGCTGCGGTTCGATTCGGGGTGAACCCCAGCTCGCCGATCCGGGCGATCATCGCGACAAGAACGATCACGTCCAGGGCGAGGGCACTGACCACTGCGACCAGCTGGATGCGATCGGCCCAACCCGGTGGGGTCGATGGGTCCCGTGCGGAGATGCCGTACAAGACGAGCCCGAGCACTACCACGAGCATGGCATCGAAGACCCCAAGGAGCTCGCGGTCGAACATGCGAAGTTCCGGCTGATCCCCAAGGAGCTCGATCAGGCCGCCGAACCCGGTGACCGTGTAGACCACTGCGGCGGCGGCCAGCATCACCGCGAAGAGGGGCGTGAAAAGCATGGTGAGCACTGGCGCCATGTTCTCCACGAGCCGCTGCTTCGACTCGACCAGCCATGCGGCCACGATCACGGCACCGGCTGCTCCGGAGGGCAAGACCCACTCGATCACACGCTCGACGTTGGCACCGGTGGGCTCGAGGATGAGGGTCGTCAGAGCGAGGAGAACGCCGCCCCCGAGCGCGATCAGCACGTAGTAGATGAACCACTCGCCGGTGAAGCGGACGAAGTCCATGCGCCGCTCATGTGATCGCAAGACGCCGCTCATGTACGGGAAGGCGACGACGAACCACAGCAGGACGGGCAAGTGCGTAGCGACCAGGAGCTCCGTCGCCGAGCCCTCGACGAACGGGTAGATGTTGATGATGACGGCGGCGATCACGAAAGGGACGGCGGTCAGCAGGGCCTGGCGCAGCGGGAGTTGTCGTCTGCGGGCGAAGTAACCGGCGAGGAATGGCAACACGAACAGACTGGCGTTGCGCAGCAGCCACCCGGCCTGTTCCTCCGGGAACTGAGCGGCGATGCGTGCGATCTGGATCGCGACGGCCGCAGCCAGGGCGAAGACGACCGCCTCGAATGCTCCGCTGGTCTGACGGGTCGGCTCGTCTTGATCTCTCAAGACGAGTTGTTTCCACAGTCGGCCGCTGTGCTCACGAGCGAACTCCCGGGACAGGGTGTCCAGGTCCCCCATCCGCTTCACGGCAACGATGAATGCCTCATCGGCGGCGAGGCCGGCGGCGTCCAACTCGGCGATCTGGTCGCGGAGATGACCCTCCAGCTCATCGACGTCGCGGCCGTTGACGTTCGGGGCGTTCTCGACGTAGGCCCGCCACTCGGCGACCTGTGATTCCACGCTGCCCATGGTCAAGCCTCACCGGGTGTCATCAGCATCCCACCGGAGCCTCGCCAGACGTCACCCAATGCGCGGGTGACGGTTGCCCACTGCTTTTG
>JBOGEV010000202.1:0-4859 GCA_050742015.1 Acidimicrobiia bacterium | reverse complement strand
GCGCCCCCGACCCGTAGCACCCCCCGTCTGAAACGTCGGATCGGTCCTCGACTGCCCACCGGCCCCCGCGCCTGACCGGACAGATCACGTGTCAAAACTCAGCGGACATTTCACTTGTCAGCAACAGGCCAGGACCGTGGTGTTGACCTCCGCGAGCCGCCGCTGGTACCGTGGCACGGGCGTCGAGGTCCATTCCGTCCGACCGCCGGCGGTCTCCACGGTGGCCCGCGGCAGCGTGAGCGCCACTGCCCCGGTCGGCCCGCTCAGCGTCCGCGTCTTCGTCCCGTTCCGGTAGCCCTGCCGGCTGTCGCGGCGCTCGTAGCGGTCTGCGCCGAGCGTGGCGGCCAACTCCGCCTCCACCGCGGCCTCGATGGCCCCGCGCACGGCGGCGTGGATCAACTCCCCCAGGGTGCTGCGGTCCTTCTCACCCACGACCGGCGGCTTGCTGGTATGCTCTCCCCTGGCGTGTTCCTCCGGAGGCCGTTCTGCAAGACGGCCCGTACAGTGGTGATCAACCTTCCGGAAGAATGCGCCATTTCTCTTTTCCCCACCAATCGGGACACGACCGCGACCGACACCGCCCACAGATGTGCAGTACTTTGTCGGTTCCATCGGTCATGTTGCTTATTCTCACTCATCCCAGTCACTTCTACAGTAAATTAAGGAAATGCTCGCTGGTTTCTATTTGCAGTGGCCTCCCGTGTTGCATCGGAGACAGCGAGCGAGTGATCCGTCAACTTCGGGGGCGGACGAGGTGATCCAATGATAAGCCGGCGGGCGTTCATCGGTACTCTTGGGCTTGGAGCGCTAGGACGCACTGCGTGTACGCGTCCTACGGTAGTGCACGCGAATACCAATCGCGACGGGATCAACTACACCGCCAGAGGCGGCTACAACGACCTCGACTTCGCCGCACTCGTCGCGCGGTACGGTGGCGGCTTCCAGGGCAGTCCCGAGGTCCCGAATAGCATGCCATCCGGCACGCCCACCCCCGCGCCCAGCAACTTCCCTGGCTATCGGCTCGGGAAGATTGGCAAGCGGTGGGTATTCGTCGATCCGCTCGGAAAGGTGATGCTGCTTCGAGGGCTGTACAAGACGAGTCCCGATCAGACGCACAAGATCGGCGGTGGGCAACAGGCTGGTCGGACCCTCATCAACAACATCAGGACGAAGTACGCCGGGGCGGGCAGCGAATGGGATGAAGCGACGGCCACTCGGCTGAAACAGTTCCACTACAACTCGACGGCCTCAGCCTCGCGGAATTTGAGCGGCCACGGGATCCCGTTCCAGCGGCAGTCGAACAGCGGGATCTACGCCCTGAGCGATGTGTCGAAGCCGGTGCTCAGCGAACGGGTGAAGGATGTTCTCAAGCACGGGGTCAGGCAGAACCTTCCTGGCCAAGCCGGGTGGGCCGGCCGTCATCTGATCGACAGTTTCGATCCGAAATTCAAGCAGTTCATCGACTACGCATGGGGTAGGATCAACCCCGACCCCAACACTCTCTTCTTTCAGGCCGACGACGGCGATTACATGTACGCTTTCGGTATCGGGCATCCCGATGAGATGGAAGGCTACATCATTGCGGACTCCAACTGGGGGCCGCACGGCGGCGTGATCGCGCTGATCGGGAAGCCGAACATCACCGGGCCAGTCAGGGATTTCCGTGGCGGGACGCAGACGTGGTCGGTGGACACGGTCAATCACACGAAGCGGGCGCTGGTCGACTATCTCATCGCCAAGTACAGTACCATCGACGCCCTTAACGCGGCCTGGAAGACGGGCGGCTACTACACGACGTTCGAGTCGGCCGGCGGCTGGGGCGTCGGCAGGGGCCTCTTGGACGAAGACGGGATGCGGCCGCGCACCTGGCTCGGCAAGGACGGCGCGCCGTTTTACCAGAAGAAGGCGGGCCAGAACGACTTCTTCAACAGCACCCGCTGGGCTCCAAACGTCAAGGTCGACCTCGACATTTTCCTCGGCATGATGATGGACGCCTACCTCAAGCCGTTCGCCGAGCGCCTCCAGCTCCAATACCCCGGCGCCCTGTTCATCGGGCACACGGGCAAGACCAGCCGGAAGCCGGTCGTCGAATCCTACGGCCGGTGGTTGCATCTGCTGCGGGCGGGCAGCACCAGCGAGACGTTAAACGCCATCATGGCAAAGTGGCAGGCGCGGGACCTGCCGTGGGTTGCCGCGATGTATTACCCGAACAACGACGACGGCTGCATGTATTACGTGCCGAAGGGCGACGGCACGCAGGCCCAGCGTGGCGCGAGCATCGCACACAATCTTACGCGCCAACTGACGTATCGAGATGCGGACGGGACGTATCGCATCCTGGGGAACAACTTCTGGGGCCTCTACGACCAGCCCGGCGAAAAGATCGGGTGGGGCATTTTCAGCTATAACGACAACCCCTACGACGGCCGCGACTACCGCCTCAGCCAGCCGGACCCGTATACGCCAGGCCGCACCACACTCACCGAAGATCGCGTCTACGGTGACGCCCTCACACCGATCAAGAACGCGCACATCGCCCAGTTCACGACCCTCCAAACGCAGTTCGCACGTTAGCTGGAGGCGGGCTGAGAAGCATCTAGCGGGTGATTCGGCCCCGAGGGGGCCGTGATCACCCCGCCGGATGCACAACGACGCGCCGTACAGACAACTGGCGCTCGGCGCACCAAGCGACCACAGGAATCCGAGGAGAACCTGAAATACGTGTCAGATCTCCGACTCGGGTGACACTAGCGATACAACGCGTACATCCAGCGGAACGGCTCGCGTTCGCCGACACACGCCGTCTTGCCGAGCGGCCGGACGGCGGAGAATATGTCTCCCACGTGGGCCTGGAGGTAGGACTCGAGGTACGCGGTCACGGTGGCCTCGTCGTTGTCGATGAAATCGGGCGGGTAGTCGCCGTAGCGCACCCGGCGCGCCGCGCCCTCGAAGATCAACACCCGCCCCGTGCGCTCCGCCAGCGATCGTAGCATCTGTCCGGCCACGTCGGGCCCGTAGTCTATGAGCCAATGGTGCAGAACGCTCAAGACGAGGACGACGTCGAAGGTCGGAAGACGCTCGATATCCTGTGGGGCGATCCTCATCTGCATGAAGCCGCAGTCCACGCCGCGATGGCGTCTGTGAGCTTCCGCGATCAGTTTGGCCCCGTGATCGACGCCGATCGCCCACAGCCCCTTCTCTGCGCACAGTGCCGTGATGTCACCGAGGTTGCAGCCGATGTCCAGGGCGGTGCGGCAACCGTCGGGGATGGCGGCTGCGATCTTCTGCCAGCGTTCCTGAAGCGACCCTGCAACCTTCTCCTGGTAGGCGGCGTCCATCCGGTCACGAGCCGGCGATGGGGCCAGTCGCCTCTGGGCGGCGCGGACGAGGCCCCTCACCCCTTTCGAGCGATACGTCGCAGTGAAGCGCTCTCCGAGAGACAGCATCGGTCTTCGAGTCTCGCGGAAGAGCACCGCGTCCGCGCCGTCCGGCAAACCGAAGTGGTCCGCGATCGCGACGCGAACTCGAGCAACGGCCTGATCGAGATCTCCGTCGGTGCACACCCACAGCACCCGCCGGTAGTCCGACGCTTGCGTGATCACTCGGTCATAGAACGTTCGGGCCTCTTGCCACTCCGGGCCGTCGATCGACACCGAGGCGAGGTGCGCGTTCACGACGCCGGGTTTCGTCTTTCCGGCGATTCGCTGATGGAGAGTCCGATCGCCCGCGTAGAGGGCCACGAGCGGATGAGAGACGCCGAGAAGTGGGGCCCACGGGCTGTCTCTCAGACCAGGCGCCAGCATGAGATCCCGCCACACGTGATGAGTGATGCCCTCTTCCAGGATCACCATCGAGCCGGGCTGTGCTCGCACCGCCTCCTGCGCTGCTCGTCGAGCAAGCAGGCGCCGCAACGCGGCTCCGTCGGGCCATTCCTTGCGCAGGGACCGCCACAGCGGAAGCTGCCGGGCTGCGACAATGGGATAGCGCGCGAGCTCCCAGGAATCCGCGTCCGGAACCACGACTCTGTCGATCACCCCACTGTTGCGAACGATCCGGCGGACGATGCTGGTCTTGCCGCTGCCGGGGAACCCGACGAACTCGACGATCATGTCCCGCGCCGCGAGACGGAGCATGCCATGAGCGTGTGGCCCGGAACGTGCGCGGACGCGGCCGTCCGCACCGCGGGCTGGTCGGTGAGGTCGTGCGGCGGGATGCACGACGCGACTGCCCAGTCAGCCGGGGCCACGAGGATGTGACGGTACTGCGCGTCGGGATGGAAGGTGATCTCGTCGGTTGCGAGCGCGGCCTGTAGATCGGCGATCGGCGCCGTCGCCTCCTGGTTGGACGGGTGGCCGCCGGCGAGGTCGACCATCGTGCCGTCAGCGCCGACGGTCACGAGGTTGCGCCCGTACGCAAGTGCTCGTGGGTGTAGGAGGCATAAGGCCGCTTCTCGGTCAGGGACCACCCTTCCCACGGCCCGGATGAGGGCAGTGCAATCGCGCCGATCTTGCCAGATCGCCAAGGACGGGTCAAACCGGCGTATCGTGCCATCCAAAATGTTGCCGAGCGAGGATCGTCGCGCCATTCACGATGTTACTTTCCGTAGTCTATGGAGAATGAACGACATGTTGCAGCCAACCGCCCGCTGCGCCCAGAAACCGAAGCTGAGGTCGAACCGCAATGTGCGTACGCGACATCAGGGTCGCCCATACCGCTTCGCCCAGCTTCGTCCTTCCTCGCTTTGGACGCTAACCGGCTGCTGCTAATCTACTGTAGAACTGCCTGGCTCGAGTGACAATACCCAACATGAGCGAAGTGGCGAACGGGGTACCGGACAGCTGGGACGTGTCGGTCGTGAT
>JBOGEV010000201.1:0-1988 GCA_050742015.1 Acidimicrobiia bacterium | reverse complement strand
CCCCGGGCCAACCTGGTCGATGCGGAGCGAATCTCGAAGCAGGTGGCGGGGGAGATCGGGGCCGAGTCGGTCGACGTCGACGCCGACATCGCCAAGGTCTCGCTGGTCGGGGCGGGGATGAAATCACATCCCGGAGTCGCGGCCAAGGTGTTCGAGACGCTGTCTTCGGCCGGGATCAACATCGAGATGATCTCGACGTCGACCATTCGAATCTCGTGTGTCGTCCGGGCCGACCAGGTCGAGGCGGCAGTCCAGTCGCTGCACGCTGCTTTCGAACCGCCGGCCATCTTCGAGGAGGTCGGGGCATGAGTGACCGGGTCGTGGCCGTGGTGGGGGCGACCGGGGCGGTGGGGCGCACGATGCGTTCCATCCTCGAGTCGCGAAGCTTCCCCCTCGGTGCCCTCCGGCTCTTGGCTTCGGAACGATCGGCCGGGTCGGTCATCGAGACCAGGTGGGGGGAGGTCGAGGTCGAGGACCTGGCACTTGCCGACCCCGCCGGCATCGACATCGCCCTTTTCTCGGCAGGCGGCGATCGGTCCCGCACTCACGCCCCGCGTTTCGCCGAGGCGGGGGCGGTGGTAATCGACAACTCATCGGCTTTCCGGATGGATCCGTCGGTGCCTCTAGTGGTGGCCGGTGTCAATGACGCTGCGGTTGGCGCCCACCGCGGCATCATCGCCAACCCCAACTGCACCACGATGACGCTGATGGTGGCGGCTGCGCCCCTGCATCGGGCCGCCGGGCTTCGCAGCATCGTCGCCACCTCGTATCAATCCGTCTCCGGCTCGGGTCAGCAGGGTGTGGTCGAGCTGATCGAGCAAACCGATCTGCTCCGACCCGACCTCGACTCCCTGATGACCGGGGGATGGGCCGATCCCTCTCCCTCGCTGTACTCCAGGCCGATCGGATTCAATGTTCTCCCTTATGCCGGGTCGGAGACCGAGCAGGGCTACACCGATGAGGAGTGGAAGCTGGTCAACGAGTCGAGGAAGATCCTCGATCACCCCGGGCACAAGGTCGAGCCGACTTGTGTCAGGGTCCCGGTCCTGGTCGGGCATGGCGTGGCCGCCACTCTTCGCTTCGACATCCCGATGGAGCCGGAGCAGGTGACCGAAATCCTTGGCTCGGTAGCTGGGGTCCAGGTGTGGACCGCCACCGTCCCCACCCCGCTCGACTCCGCTGGCCTCGACGACGTGCTGGTGGGGAGGATTCGACCTACGTTGGGCGATCCGGGCGGGATCAATCTGTGGGCGGTCGGCGACAACCTGCGAAAGGGCGCCGCCCTCAACGCAGTCCAAGTCGCCGAATTGCTGGTCTGAGTTTTTTCTCCCCCAGGAGCGAAGCAACGTTGGGGGAGGTGGCCCGAGGGCCGGAGGGGGTTCTCGGCTGCCCCTACCCGAGACGATCGCTCCGCAGCAGCGCCGACATGCGCCGACGCAGGATGGGCGGAGCGTGGCGAAGCCCGAGGTCGAGAGCGAACCTGGCGTCCTCGGTCACTTCCAGCACGACCTCCTCCCCTTCCGCCCGAAGGTGGAACCCGTCGGGCATGGCCGACACCCGTACCTCGTCCAACGACCAGTCGGCCACATCGACGTCGCCCGATTTCAACTTGATGCGCTCGTCGGTGAGATCGATCAGGACGCTAATTGGTGGATCGTCCGTCCAATCCAGCCGGAGCTGGGCGTCGTAGGCAGCCATCGTTCCCTCCCCCTAGCCGTCAATGAGCCTCACCGGTCAGCGTACCGGGGGGTCACAGAAGCCAAAGGACCCTTTGTCGGGGCATCCGAATGGGCTAGACCTCAAGGCTCGCCTAGGATTTCGTCATCAATCGGGACGTGGCGCAGCTTGGTAGCGCGCAGCGTTCGGGACGCTGAGGTCGTGGGTTCGAATCCCGCCGTCCCGACTCAGAAACGTCAGGGCCATTCGCGAGAGTGGCCCTGAATGGCGGCCTGGCCTCCATTCCACATCCATCGCACCGGAGATTCCGC
>JBOGEV010000200.1:0-1925 GCA_050742015.1 Acidimicrobiia bacterium | reverse complement strand
TTCATCGGCGTCGGAGCCATGGTCGGGGCCGGGATCTTCGCCCTTCTCGGGGCGGCCGGCGAGGTAGCCGGAGCTGCAGTCTGGGTGTCGTTTCTGGTCGCCGGCGCCGTCGCCGGGCTCCAGGGTTATTCGTTTGCGAAGTTCGGTTCCCGTTATCCCACGGCCGGGGGACTGCTCGAATACGTGGCCCGAGGGTTTGGACACGGTCATACCACGGGGATCCTCGCCTGGCTGATACTGGCGGCCAACGCCATCGTCACCGGCATGGTCGCCGTCTCGTTCGGCAGTTATGCCAGTTCGATGTTCACCGACGGGGATGAAGCTTGGATCAAGATCTTCGCAGTCCTCATCGTGGTGTTGATGAGCCTCCTCAACATCGCAGGGTCTCACGTCGTGGCTCGGGCTCAGACGGTGGTCGTCTATGTCGTCCTTTCGATCCTGATCGTGTTCTCGGTCGCCACACTGGTGAACATGGATCCCACATTGCTCGCTTTCTCGGGCTATCCGCCGTTCCGTGACATTGTCGCCAGTGTCGCCCTCACGTTCTTCGCCTTCCTCGGGTTCGGCGTGATCACATTCACAGCCAAGGATCTGGCCGATCCGGGGAGACAGCTGCCCCGGGCGGTCTACCTCGCCCTCGGCATCGCCACGATCATCTACCTGGCGGTGTCTCTCGGGGTGTTCGGGACCCTGACGGTTCAAGAAGTCATCGACTCGGGAGGCACCGCACTGGCTGTGGCGGCGGAGCCGGTCCTGGGCCAGGCCGGGTACTGGATGATGAGTGTCACGGCCCTGTTCGCAACGGCAGGTGCGACGAACGCCGGTCTGTTCCCGGCGGCGGGGCTCGCAGATGAGATGGTCGCCGCCGGCCAATTTCCACCTGTGACGTCCGCCCGGTTGTGGGAGAGAGTCCCCGGTGGGCTGTTCGTCACGGCGTTGGTTGCCATCGTCCTCGCCGTTGGCTTCGATCTCAGCGCTATTGCCTCGATTGGCAGCGCCATCGCCCTCCTGGTCTTCACCCTGGTGACAATCGGCCACATGAGGGTGCGCGCCGAGACCGGTGCGAATGTGGTCCTGCTTGCCCTCGGTGCCATCACGGCGGGAGTCGTGCTGATCACGTTCGCATTCACCACGCTCCCCGAGGAACCGGGAACGGCCGTGGCTCTGTTGGTGATCCTCGCGCTGAGTGTGGTCCTCGACCTGACCTGGAAGCGCTCCCGGGACAGACGCGTTCAGGTCACCTGAGCCAGACTCTGGGAGGCTCCGGACCGTGCTGCCCCTCGAGTTGCCGTGGTACCGGCGTCTGCTCGCAGTGGCGGTCGTGTTGGGGGTATCAGGCGGTGTCCTGAGCCTCATCTATCTGGCTGGCACCGGGATCGGCATCGACCTCGTATTCGGCGGGGCTGGGACGGGGCTCTGGACGGGAGAGTGGTGGTGGATCCCCCTCACCGCACTGGGCGGTGTGGTGGTCACTGTTCTGCGCCGGCGTTGGAGTGTGCCCGACCACGTGCCGGGAGGGGTGGAGATCATCGAGGCAGGGGAGATAGACCACGGGACTGCGCCGCGGTGGATTCTCCTTGCCGTTCTCTCTGCGGTCACCGGGGCCAGTTTGGGCCCGTCGTTCGCCTTGGTGGTCATGGGGGGTGCCGTGGGTTCCTGGATCGCGGAGCGTCGTTGGGCCGAAGGTCGCGCCGACCAGGCCTATACGCTCACCGGGATCGCTGGTGGCCTCGGCGCTGCCTTCACTTCTCCGATCTTGGGGGCGTTCATGGTGTCTGAGCTCGCACCCACCCCCAGGGCGCGATACGTGGCCGCGATCATCCCCCAGCTGATAGCAGCGTCGATCGGGTTCGTGGTGTACTTCTCGGTGCTGGGCCGAACCTTCCTCGGCATCTACCAAATCCCTCCGTACGAGTTCGAGATAG
>JBOGEV010000199.1:0-14188 GCA_050742015.1 Acidimicrobiia bacterium | reverse complement strand
GCGGTGTCCATATCGGTGAACAGGACCCCCAGCTTCTCCAGATCTTCCCGGTTGCGGTGGTACACCACTTCGCTTTCATATTGCGCGGTCACTCCGGCCAGGTACTTGCGCTCGGCCTCGGGGATGCCCAACTTCTCGTAGGTGGACTTGATCGACTCGGGGACCATGTCCCAATCCTTCTGCTGCTCACCTGCCGGCTTGACGTAGTAGTAGATGTCGTCGAAGTCGATGGTGTTGAGAGCACCGCCGCCGCCCCATTGCGGGATGGGCTTGCGCAGGAAACGCTGATAGGCCTTGAGACGGAACTCGAGCATCCACTCAGGCTCCTTCTTCATGGCCGACATCTCGCGGATGACGTCCTCATCGAGACCCTTGCGCGGGGTGAAGGCGTACTCGATTTCGTCGCGCCAACCGAGTTGGTAGGCGCCAAGGTCTAGGTCAACAGTGGTCACCGGGCAATCACCTCGAAATTCGCTTCTTATTGGCCTCTTGTGTCAACGGCATGTCGGTGTCTCGAATTTCCACTATCCCGATAGTGGGATTGTACCGGAAGAGTGGGACTGGCGAAAACGCTCACCCTCGCACCCGAGCGACCACTCTCACGATAGGCCAGGCCACGAACTCCATCATCCGGTCCAGTTCGACCAGCATCCGGCGCACCGTCTGCGGGCGGTCGTAGGGGCTCTCGTCAGGATCGCCCAGGTACCGGCGCTTCAATTCCATCACTTCGTGGCCGAGCTCGACGATCTCCTCATCGGTGCGGTCTCCCAGATCGAGGGGCAGGGTGAACGGCTCGGGATGATCCGCGGTTTCGATGTCGAAGCCATGGGTCTGCAGCGTCGTGACCAGCATCGGGATCTTGAGCCCGAAGCCTGACTCGCCCATCGGTCCCTCCCTCGGTGGCAGTCCGAGGTAACGGACCACTCTGGCCAGCGATGCCAGGTCGCCGGTGGCGGCATCGAGGGCCTCGCCCGGGTCGGGTGGGGCGCCTCGGGCTGGGACCGCCTCGAAGGACCGGAACTGGTGAAAGGCAATCACCAGTCGGCCACCGGGACGAAGCACTCCGGCCAGATGCTCGACCATGGTGTCGGGGTCGGCGCGATCCCCCTCCCACGTCGGGAACTGGAACACCATGCGGGCCGCGGCCACATCGAAGCTCATCCCCGCCAAACGCTCGGCGATGCTGCCGGCCGTTACCCGATCCAGCCACCGAATGCCCGGTTCAGCCTCCGGGACCGGCTCGTCGGGCAGCGTCGCGGTGACACTGTTCGCACCGCATTCGACGAGATAGCGGGAGAGGTCTCCGAGACCGGCCGAGAAGTCGAGCAAATCGCGGCCGATGGCCATGGCTGGAGGGATGAAGTCCTCCCGCAGGTAATACACCAGCGGGCGCATCAGGTGCCACGAGCGTTGATCTTCCCAACTCAATGCGCGACGTCTCCCATACGTGGCGCCAAAGATTAGGTTCGAGCTATGCCTGTGATCGTGGTCGGCGCGGACACACAGGAGGGCCGGGCCCTCGTGGAGGGGCTGCTCGCGCCGGGCCGGGAGGTACGAGCGTTTGTCTCGGACATCGACGCGGCAGCCGAGTTGAAGCAGGCCGGGGTCAAGGTCGCAGTGGGAGATGTCTCCGACGACAGCCATGTCCAGGGAGCCGCCCTCAACTGCTTCACCGCGGTGTTGGTGACCGAAGCAGCGCGTGATGGGCGCGAGCGTTCGTTTGCCTCGGCCGAGGACCAGGTGCTTCGGGGATGGGCCATGGCGGCCGAGACGTCAGGTGTGACCCGGGTGATCTGGGTCCACGATGGAGAGGTGCCACCGGTGGCGGCCAAAGAGGTGCGAACCGTTTCCCCAGCCCATCCGAGTCTCGTCAGCGAGGTGGTCGCCCTCGACGATGCCCGACTCCTCCCTGACCAATAGGGCCGGGCTCAGGACATGTGCTCCATCTGGCCGGGACGCACCACCGTTCGGGCGAGACTGGAGTTCCGCACCTCGGCACGGGTGTAAGCATCCTTCAGAATGTCATAAGGATCGATGGGACGCCCTTCGTAGGTGAGCTCGAAGTGGGTATGAGAGCCGGTCCACTCGGCGTTGCCCGAGTCACCGACGTAGGCGATGTGCTGACCGGCCTCGACATGGCTTCCCACATGGAGACCCGGGGCCACGGTCAGTGACCAGTCGGCCCGCCCGTTGTCGGTCTCCGGCTCGTCGTTGTTGAGATGGATATAGCGGGTCGACCAGCCGTCCTGGTGGGCGATCTCGATGTAGCGACCGGCTAGCCCGGAAGTGTCGATGACGGTGATGACCCCGTCTGCCGCGGCATAGACCTCGGTCATCTTGGGAGCCATGAGGTCATTGCCGTGATGACTGCGGCCTCCAGAGCGTCCGGCGCCGAAGGTCGAGGAAAACACTGTGGGCGATGCTTCCTGGGGGAAAAGGACGACAAAAGGCGGCTCGGGCGCCGCCTGTGCGGGCAGAGCCGGGATGGTGACGGCACCGACCAGTAGTGCCAACAGCATCAAGGTGAGAAAGGACGAGACTTTCCCTCGGGACGACATGCAACCTCCAACGTTCTCGAAAACCGCAAAACGAGGGACTTTCCTGGGGTCCCTCGCAAGCCGGGGCACCCTATGACCGGGCGGGGGACTACACCAACTCCGCGCTAGCAGTGGTTGTTACGCGCGCTACGCGGTTAGGGCTTCTCAGTTGCCCGGGTCGCTCGGTCTGGCCCGGACCGCGAAGCGGAGACGTGAGACGGGTTCGTCGTCCACCGAGATGACGAACGAGTAGGAGCCCTCCCGGCCGAAGAGGAGATTGTTGAAGGTGAACGACCTGATCACCCCGAAGTCGGTGGCCGTGGGCGATTGTGGGTTGGCCGGCAGTCTCACCTGGTGGGACAGGGGCTGGGACAGCAGCGGCGCCCCGTCGGCGTCCTGCAACTCGACGGAGAGCTTGAGCATCTCCGCCCCCCAGGATGAGGGCACACGCAACCGGAGACCGATGGCCATGCTCGGATGACGGGCCGGGAACGACCGCACCCAGAGGGTGTCCCATCCCCCGCCGAGGATGAAGAGCTTGCCCCTTACCGCCTGGACCGCGTCGGCGAGCAAGGCGACATCGACGGTTGGACCGATCGAGTCGGGGGCACGATCCATTGCCCGAACACTAAACCCGGGTTCCGGTCACCCATCCCTCTCCCCTATCGTTTGAGGAGGAGGTCTCATGTCGCAAAGCCAGTCGCCGACCCCGGCCGAAGGGAAGCTCGGGGTGCTCACCCCGGGCATGGGGGCTGTCGCCACCACGTTCGTCTCCGGTGTCCTCGCCGCACGAAAGGGCCATGCCGCCCCGTACGGCTCTCTGACCCAGATGTCTCATATCCGCCTGGGCAAGCGCACCGAGGACCGAAACCCGTTGATCAAGGATTTCGTCCCGCTGGCCGCGCTCGATGACCTCGAGTTCGCGGGCTGGGATCCATACTCCGACGACGCCTACACCGCGGCCATGAAGGCCGGGGTGCTCGACCCGAGGCACGTCGAGGGGATCGGTGACGAGTTGAGGGCGATCAAGCCCTACCCGGCGGTCTTCTCCCACCGCTGGGTCAAGAACCTCGACGGAGTCGATCAGGTCAAAGACGGCGCCACCCACATGGACCTGGCCGAGGGGTTGATGGAGGACATCGACCGCTTCCGCGGGGAGAAAGCCGTGGATCGGCTGGTCATGGTCTGGTGTGGTTCCACCGAGGCATACGAAGAGCCGGCGGAGGTGCATTCCGATCTTCAGACATTCGAGCGGGGCCTGAAGGACAATGACCCTGCCATCACCCCATCCCAGGTGTATGCCTATGCCGCCTTGAGGATGAAGGTGCCATTCGCCAATGGCGCCCCGAATCTCACCGTGGACATACCGGCGATGTTGGAGTTGGCCGCCGAGGAGGGAGTCCCCATCTGCGGCAAGGACTTCAAGACCGGGCAGACGTTGATCAAGACGATGGTGGCACCGGGTCTCAAGGCGAGGATGCTGGGCGTCAAGGGGTGGTTCTCCACCAACATCCTGGGCAATCGTGACGGTGAAGTCCTCGACGACCCGGACAGCTTTCGAACCAAGGAGGTATCCAAGCTCGGTGTGTTGGAGCAGATCTTCCAGCCCGACGTCTACCCCGAGCTCTATGGGGACCTCTATCACAAGGTTCGGATCAACTACTACCCACCCCGGGGCGACGACAAGGAGGGGTGGGACAACATCGACATCTTCGGGTGGCTCGGCTATCCGATGCAGATCAAGATCGACTTCCTGTGCAAGGACTCGATCCTGGCGGCGCCCATCGTTCTCGACCTCGCATTGTTCATGGACCTTGCCGCCCGCGCGGGGCGCACCGGGGTCCAAGAGTGGCTCTCGTTCTACTTCAAGAGCCCGCAGGCCGCCCCTGGTCTTTACGCCGAGAACGACCTGTTCATCCAGCTCACCAAGCTGAAGAACAACCTCAGGCACATGATGGGCGAGGACCTGATCACCCACCTCGGCACCGAGTACTACGACGAGGTGTGACCGGTCAGGGGATCACCGTCGGCCAGTGGCTGATCCCCGAATCGGAGTTCGAAGAACGCTTCGAGACCTCGGGTGGGCCTGGTGGTCAGCACGCCAATCGCTCCGAGACCGCGGTCACCCTGCGCTTCGATATCTCATCGTCGTCTCTGCCCGACGACATCAGGATTCGGTTGTCCGGGCGGTTGGGACCGGTTGTCGAGGTGACCGCTTCCGACACACGCTCACAGTGGCGCAACCGGGAGATCGCCAGAGAGCGCTTGACCGGGCGACTCGAACAGGCACTGGTGGTGCCGAAGAAGAGGAAGAAGACCAAACCCTCGCGTCGGGCCAGAGAGAGCCGTCTCGCGGAGAAGAAGGCACGGAGCGAGGTGAAGAAAGGGCGCCGGCCGCCCGGGGTCAGTGATTCATGAGCGCTCGGGCGGCTTGGCGCCACTCCTCGATTCGCGGGCCATGCAGATCACGCCAGGCCTCCCAAACCGACCTGATGTATCGGTTGGCGACCAATCCTCTTTCGGTCGCCGTCTCCGCTTGTGCGACATCGGCAATAGTCAGCTCCCAACTCATGGGCATCGGCTCCAGCTTGGGGTAGCCCTCCCCCTGGCGGCCTACTTCGACCGCTGCCACCCGAAGCGGGATGGCAAGGCCCAAAGCCATCCCGTGACCGAGGATCGCCTCCAGGACGACCAGGTGCACCGCCGCCGATTGGGTGGCTTGCGGGGAGTCGCCGCCTGGATGCTGGGCCGCGTACGCATCCACGAGCAGCGAACCCAGAGTGGAGTCCACCATCGGTGGGTCACCGGCTAGGAGACGGGTATAGGTGTCCCAGCAGGCCGCTGAGGCACCGATGTAGCGGTGGGTGACGGTGTCAGCGCCCTCCATTTCGGCCCTACAGCCGGGACAGGTCTCGGTCACGACTTGAAGATAGGAGCGAACATCGCTGGAATGAAGGTCTGCGAACGGACGTTCGGCTAGATGTGGAGAATATGAGAGACCAACCAACCCGTAGGGGTTCGATGCTCGTCGACGAGAGCGGTCGACTGACCAGTGACTCCCTGAGCCAGTATCTGGCAGGGATCGGGGAGCACCAGCTGCTCACCGCTGAAGACGAGGTTCGGCTCGCCCAGGCTATGGAGGCGGGCATCGAAGCGCGCTCGCGCCTCGATGCCGGTGTGAAGGACTCGGTGGAGCGAGCGCGTCTCCAGCGCGCCGTGCGAGACGGCGTTCGAGCGCGACATGAGTTCATCGAGGCCAACCTCCGTCTGGTGGTGTCCAACGCGCGCATGTACGCCGGGGCCAAGGTCGAGATGCTGGATCTCATTCAGGAAGGCAACCTGGGGCTGATCCGCGCGGTCGAGAAGTTCGACTGGCGCAAGGGTTTCAAGTTCTCCACCTACGCCACCTGGTGGATCCGCCAGGCGCTGCAGCGTGCCCGTGCCGACCAGAGCGACGCCATTCGCATTCCCGCAGCCCTGTTCGACATCCTCCCTGTCGTCCGCGGCGCCGCCGAAGACCTGCGGACCAAGCTGGGCCGCCCGGCCACCAACGAGGAGATCTCCGACGTGACCGGGATCCCTCTGCGCGAGGTCGATAAGGCGCTGTCGGTGGCCACCACCGTGGCCCTCGAGACCCCGGTCGGTGAGGACGGTGCGCTCCTTGGGGATTTCATCACCGACAGCGAGGCCATCGACCCTGCATCCGAGACCGAGCAACGAATCGTGGAGGAGGCGCTCAGAAAGAGCCTGTCCAACCTCCCCGAGCTTCACCGCCGCGCCCTCGAACTGCGATTCGGGCTGACCGACGGTGCGCCGGCGGCGTTCGAAACCGTGTCGAGGGTGACCGGCCAGCCGGAGGCGGACGTGCGAATCATGGTCGCCGACGCCCTCGTGATGCTCGCCGCCGACCTCCAGGCGGTCGAGGACATGCGCGCCGCCTGAGCCGACTCCTTCGCCCATAACCTGCGCCGGTGAGAGTGACCATCCTGGGCGGGACCGGTGCCATGGGCAGGGCCCTGGCTCCCTCTCTCGTCGCCGCGGGCCATCAGGTGACCATCACCGGGAGATCCCAGTCTCCCGATCCCCGACCAGGGATGCACGGGGTCCTGGCCGACATTGGCACCGGGGAGGGGGTCGCGGAGGCGGTCGCCGGTGCCGACGTTGTGGTTCACCTGGCCTCCGATCCAGAACGGGCCGACAAGATCGACGTCGACGGGACAAGGAGACTCCTCGAGGAGATCGGGAATGGGCACCTGATCTATGTCTCGATCGTCGGTGTCGACCGTCATCCACTGCCCTACTACCGGGCCAAGCTGGCGACGGAGAAGGTGATCGAAGGCGAAGGTGGCCTGTTCACCATCGTTCGGGCCACTCAGTGGCACGATTTCCTGGCGTACCGGGTCGACCGAATGACCAATGGGCTGGTGGCTCGGGTCCCCAGGGGATACGTCTACCAGCCGATCGACAGGCTCGACGTGGCGAAGGGGATCGCGGCACTCGTCGAGAGCCGGCCCCAGGGCCGGGCGCCCGACCTGGCCGGGCCCGAGGTGCTGGGGATCGAGCATCTGGCCCGCACCTACATGACGGCCAAAGGCAGACGCCGCCCCCTGCTCCAGATCCCAAAGTTCGGCCCGGTGTCGAAGGCATTCCGGGACGGCATCCACACCAACCCGGACCGAGCCGTGGGCAAAATCACCTGGGCCGAGCACCTGGCCCGCCGATTCACCGACTCGTGAATACGACTTACGCGTCATCCACCAGTCTGTGGTTGTGATCTAGGGTCGGTCCCATGAGCAAGATGACAGGTGAGACCTGGGATTTCATCAACGAGTACTCGCGTCAGGTGTTCGGATCCCAGGACGACCATCTGGCCGGGCTCATGGACGAGGCGGTTGCGGCCGGGCTCCCGGCTATCTCGGTGGGCCCGGATGTGGGCCGCCTGCTCATGATCCTCACCTCGATGACCAAGGGCCGGCTGGCCGTAGAAGTGGGCACCCTGGGCGGATACTCCGGAATCTGGATCGCCCGCGGGCTCCAGCCCGACGGCAAGCTCATCACCATCGAATACGACCCGAAGCACGCCGACTTCGCCTCGAGCCAATTCGATAGGGCCGGGATCGCTGACCGGGTCGACCTGAGACGGGGTGCCGGTCTCGACGTCCTCGGGCAATTGGCAGGAGAGCTCGAGACGGGAAGTGTCGACGTTTTGTTCCTCGACGCGATAAAGGGCGAATACACCGGCTATTTCGAGACGGCCCGGCACCTGATCCCGGTCGGGGGCCTGGTCATCGCCGACAATGTCTACGGCACCGGCGCCGGGTGGATCGACCAGGGCCACGGCACCGACGAGTTCAACCGGCACATCGGCGCCGATCCCGACTTCGAGGCAGCAGCGTTCCCGTTCCGGGAAGGCGTCCTGATCGGGCGCCGGGTCAACTGAACCGCCTTACGGCCGCAGCCCGATCCGGCTTGCCCATCGGTGTCATCGGCAACTCGTCGACCCGCAGCCACCGTTTGGGGACCATGAAACCGGGCACCCGGTCTCGAAGGTAGGACTCGATGCGGACCGGGCCCGCCTCACCCACATAGAGGCACACCGCCTCCGTCCCCCACAACTCGCTCGGCACACCGACAACCAGGGCGGCAAAGACACCGGGGACCCGGCGCAACACCTCCTCCACCACCCCGGGATCGATGTTCTCCCCGCCACTGACGATCATGGTGTCCGCCCGCCCCGTGACCGTCAGCGCACCTTCCCCGTCGAGGTCACCCATATCCCCAGTGACCAGCCACTCGTCCTGCGCACGGTCGGGCTCACCGACATAACCCGGCGAGAGCATCGGCCCCCGCACCGCGATCCTGCCGTC
The DNA here is from genome assembly GCA_050742015.1 of Acidimicrobiia bacterium. Classification (GTDB taxonomy): domain Bacteria; phylum Actinomycetota; class Acidimicrobiia; order Spongiisociales; family ZC4RG35; genus JARDZU01. The sequence goes on along the minus strand of JBOGEV010000199.1, from coordinate 5,784 downwards.
ATCACGGATGTGCAACTCGACCCCGGGAAGGGGATGGGCCTTGTTCTCCAAGGTGGATCCAGGTCGCAGGGTGGCCACCTGCCCACAGGTCTCGGTCATGCCGTAAGTGGGGAGAACTGGAAGACCGGCCTCAGCTGCCTGCTCCAGGAGCTGGTCAGGGATCGGACCTCCCCCGAGAAGGACCGCCCTGAGGCCTGGGTATGGCCCCGGATCGATCTCCAGGACACGGACGAGCATCGTGGAGACCATCGATGCCATGGTCACCCCGCTTCCCAGCTCGCGGGCATAGGAAACCGGGTCGAATCCAGCGAGCATCCGGACGGTCCCACCGGTATAGGCCGACCTGAGCACGATCGAGAGCCCGGCCACATGATGGAGGGGCATGGCCAGGAGCCATGTGTCCTCGGGCCCGTGACCGAGGTGCTCGGCCGAAGCCCGCGCCGCCGCCTCCCAATTGGACGTCGTGAGACGGGCTGCCTTCGCCCCACCCGAGGTTCCCGAGGTGTACATGACGCACGCCGCACCAGCCGTGTCGACCGCGCCAGCCTGCGGTTCCTCCTCGGCAACGATCACCGCCGACCCTTTGGACATGACAGCCAGCACATCCACCACCGAGGAGAAGTAGGGCCAGGGGCGCAGCACCTCGGTGCCCTCGACCGGTCGCTCCTCGATCGCTCGGACCGTCTCCCCGAAAGTCCGCACCTCCTCCGGTGTCTCGATGAACACCCGATCCGGGTCGTGTCGTTTCAGCCAGTCGAGCATGTCACCATTCTGCTTATCCTCCCCACGTGGTCTCTGCGATCTTCGACGAATCGGCCTGGGACGAGGTCCCTGGGCTCGAATTCACCGACATCACCTATCACAAGGCGATCGAGGGTGGTGTGGTCCGCATCGCCTTCGACCGGCCCGAGGTTCGGAACGCCTTTCGGCCCCATACTGTCGACGAGCTGTTCACGGCCCTGGACCATGCCCGGCAGAGCACCACCGTCGGGTGTGTCCTGCTCACCGGAAACGGCCCCTCTCCCAAGGACGGGGGGTGGGCTTTCTGCTCCGGTGGAGACCAGAGGATCCGTGGCCGGGACGGATACAAGTATGCCGAGGGAGAAGGACACGACTCGGTGGACCCCGACCGGGTGGGACGTCTCCACATACTCGAGGTGCAACGACTGATCCGCTTCATGCCCAAGGTGGTCATCGCTGTCGTCCCCGGATGGGCGGTCGGCGGAGGCCACTCCCTCCATGTGGTCTGCGACCTGACTCTGGCCTCCGAGGAGCATGCCCGCTTCAAGCAAACCGACGCCGACGTCGCCTCCTACGACGCCGGATACGGCTCGGCATACCTGGCCCGGCAGATCGGCCAGAAGCGTGCTCGTGAGATCTTCTTCCTCGGCCACGAGTACTCCGCACTCGAGGCGCATCAGATGGGCATGGTCAATGCCGTGATCCCACATACCGAACTGGAGAAGGTCGCCCTGGATTGGGGCGTCGAGATCACCCGGAAGAGCCCTACCGCCCAGCGCATGCTGAAGTTCGCCTTCAATCTGATCGACGACGGTTTGGTCGGCCAACAGATATTCGCCGGGGAGGCCACCAGGCTCGGCTACATGACCGATGAGGCACAGGAGGGGCGCGATGCCTTCCTGGAGAAGCGGGATCCCGACTTCGGGCGATACCCCTGGCACTTCTGATCCGGTGACCACCGTCCAGGCGTGGCGAATCGCGGCCCGGGTCCACACGCTCCCCGCCGCCGTCGTTCCGGTCTTGGTCGGATCGGCTTTGGCCGAGGCTGACGCGGTGTTTCGCTGGGATGCCTTCGTGTTCGCCCTGGTTGCGGCACTGGCCATCCAGGTGGCAGCCAATTTCGCCAACGACGCGTCCGACGCCCGCCGCGGAGCCGACCCCGCGGAACGGCTCGGCCCGCCCCGGATGGTGGCGCTGGGCCGGATCACACCGCGTCAGATGTGGACCGGCGTTGTCATAGCGCTGTTGGTGGCCGCACTCGCCGGAATCGCCCTGGCCGTCATCGCCGGCCCGCTGATCCTGGTCATCGGCGTCATCTCGGTCGTGGCGATGCTCGGCTATGTGGGCGGGCCGTTCCCCTACGGCTACCGAGGGTTGGGCGAGGTCTTCGTCTTCGTCTTCTTCGGTGTGGTGGCCACGGTCGGCAGCAGATACGTACATGACATGACCGCCCCCGGCGCGGCTTGGTTCCTCTCCGTCCCGATCGGGCTGCTCGCCGCTGCCATCCTCGTCGTCAACAACTATCGGGACCTGGAGACAGACCGGGCGGCAAACAAACGGACCCTGGCAGTGATCATGGGGCCGGGCCGGACGAGGAACCTGTTCGCGATCCTGGTCTACGGGGCGTTTCTGCTCATCGCGCTGTTTGCCGTAATCGGGTGGACCCCGTTCCCGACCATCTTCGCCGCCCTCATCGTTCCCTATGCCATGGGACCGGTCCGGATCATGTACCGCAAGACCGACGGCCCTGCCCTGGTCCGGGCGCTGAAGATGACTGCCATCCTCCATCTGTGGACCGGGTTGGTGCTGGCGGCGGGGGCACTGATCTGATTGGAACCGTTGCCGGAGCGCGTAGCGTCGAATCCCCATGAGAAGAGCCTTCCTCGCACTGTCGTTACTCGCCCTCACCTTCACCGCCTGCGCCGAGCCGTCGGGACAAGCCGCCACCGACCCGACTGGATTCGCATGGGTTCTCGAGTCGGGGACCTTGAATGGTGAGCCCGTGCCCATGGTCGACACTCACCCCATCACCCTGGTATTCGAGGAGGAGGAGGCCGGCGGCGTGGCCGCCTGCAACCAGTATTTCGGCCCCTATACGATCTCCGGCGCAGAATTGAGCTTCGGCGATATTGGCCAGACCCTCATGGCCTGCCAGCCCGACGAGGTAAACGAGTCCGAATCCCGCTATCTCGAAGCACTGGCCCTCGTCGACACGTTCACTGCCACTACCGAAACTCTGACTCTCACCGGCGAGGGCGTCGAGCTCGTGTTCGCCGTCGACGACAGCGCCCAGTCCTGATCCAGTTGGGGCGCTACCTCGCCGTAGTCGCCCTTGCCTTGTTGGTCGCCTGTGCCGAACCGGCCGGGCCGGCCGGAGATCCAACTGCGATCGCATTGACCGGCACGGTGTGGGTCCTCGAAGGCCTGGTTCAGGGCGACGCCGTGTCCACCGTCACCGGTGATCGAGCGACCCTCGAGTTGTTCAGCGACGGGTCGATGCTGGGCTCGACAGGTTGCCGCACCCTGAACGGCAACTACACCATCGTCGGGGCCGAAGTGCAGATGACGGAGCTGACGGCCAACGGCGATTGCCCGAGGGACCTCGAGGATCAGGACACCCAGGTTGTCATCGTATTGGGTAGCTTCCGGGCGACGGTCGAGGGGGAGACCTTGAATCTGACGTCACCTGGCAACATCGGCTTGAGGTACAGAGACGAGGGCTGACCCTCGGGTCGTTCTAAAAGTGAACGCTATGGTTCAAAGAACCAAGGCGAAAGGAACGTCGGCGTGGGTGAAGAAGCGAGCGCAACCGGACCGGACCTCGTGACCGAAGGCCTCCCCCTCGAATCGTTGGAGGGGAGCACCCCGGTCAAGGGCCAGGTCGATGGGAAGCAGGTGATCGTGGTGCGGACCGAGGACGGCATCCGCGCCGTCGCCGGGACCTGCACTCATTACAGCGGTCCACTGGGTGATGGGTTGTGCGTCGGCGGCCAGGTCCATTGTCCGTGGCACCACGCGATCTTCGACCTGACCACCGGTGAGGCCGTCGGCGGCCCGGCCCTGAATCCAATCAAGGTGTATCGGCCCGATGAGCGAGAAGGCCGGGTGTACGTGACCGGGCCGGTGGATTCGCAGATCCCGGAGCGTATTCCCGAGGTTTCGCCGAAATCCGTGGTGATCGTCGGCTCCGGAGCGGCCGGCGCCGCCGCCGCCGAGACACTACGCCGTCTTGGTTATGCCAATCCAATCACCCTCGTCGGTGAGGAGCCACCGATCGACCGTCCCAACGTCTCCAAGGACTATCTCGCCGGAACCGCCCCGGAGGAGTGGATGCCGTTGCGCAGCCCGGGCTTCTACGAGGAGCACGACATCGACTTGATCACCGCGACCAAGGTGACCGGGATCGATCGAGAGACGCGAACCGTGACCTTGGACGACGGTCGAAGCCTCGCTTATGGAGCACTCCTGCTGGCGCCCGGCGCCGAGCCGAGACGTCTCCCCATCCCCGGCGAGGACCAGGCCCATGTCCACTATCTGCGGACGTTGGAGGACAGTCGGTCCATCATCTCCGCCCTCCCCGAGATCGAGAACGCGATCGTGATCGGCGCCGGGTTCATCGGCTTGGAGGTTGCTGCGTCCCTCCGCCAACGTGATGTGACCGTCACCGTGGTGGCCCCCGAAGACGTCCCTCTTGTTCCCGTCATCGGGAGCGACCTGGGACGCTTCATCCAGGACCTCCATGAACAACATGGAGTCACATTCCGGCTCGGGCAGACGGTGACCGAGATCACCGAAAGCCAGGTCGAGCTCGACGACGGGAGCAAGCTGCCGGCCGATCTGGTGGTGATCGGCGTCGGCGTGATCCCGCGGACAGAGCTGGCCGAGGAGGCGGGTCTCGAAGTGGACAACGGGATCGTGGTGGACGACCGGCTCCGCACCAGTGACCCCGACATATGGGCGGCCGGAGACGTCGCCTACTACCCCGACCAGAACGCGGGGCGTGTTCGCATCGAACACTGGGTGCTGGCGGAGCGACAGGGCCAGGCGGCCGCTCGCAACATCCTCGGCCACGACACCCCGTTCACCGACCCGCCATTCTTCTGGAGTCAGCACTACGACATCCCGATCAACGTCGTCGGCCATGCCACGGACTGGGACGATGAGATCGTGAGGGGCAATCCTGCCGACCACGACTTCATGGTCGGCTTCCGGAAGGACGGGGTCATCCAGGCCGTGGCGTCGATCTACCGGGACCTGGAGTCTCTGCAGGCAGAACACGCCCTGGTCACTCAGAACCGGACGGGCTTGGAAGACCTCTTCGCCAAGGACTGAGACCCCTCCGCCCTGTTTCTCCCCCCGAAGTCGGAGTACCGGCGAAGCCGGGGAGGGGACTCTTGGCCGCCCACGCCGGTCAGGAAGTGCCCGCTCCGTCGCCGACCGTTAACTTCTCGTTGCCATGGAGACACCAATGAGGATCGAGCGCGACGTACCGGTGCCGATGGACGACGGGATTGTCCTCTACGCCGATGTGTTCATCCCCGTCGAGGAGGCCCCCTACCCGGTCATCCTCAGTTACGGGCCCTACGGAAAGGGCCTCAGCTTCCAGGAGGGCTACCCGCCCCAGTGGGAGTACATGATTCGCAACTATCCCGAGGTGGCCGAGGGCACCAGCAACCGGCATCAGAACTGGGAGGTCGTCGACCCGGAGAAATGGGTGCCCGACGGGTACGTCTGTGTCCGCGTCGACTCCCGCGGCGCGGGCCGCTCCCCCGGATACCTGGACGTCTGGTCGAAACGGGAGACACTCGACTTGTACCAATGCATCGAGTGGGCCGCCGTCCAGCCTTGGAGCAACGGGCGAATCGGGCTCGCCGGGATCTCGTACTACGCGATGAACCAATACCAGGCGGCCGCCCTCCAGCCACCCCACCTCGAGGCGATCTGCCCCTGGGAAGGATCATCTGACTGGTACCGCGAGCTGTCTCGCCACGGGGGCATCCTCAGCGAGTTCGCTGCCGATTGGTACCCGCGCCAGGTGCACAA